>NZ_JBIAXS010000025.1:44310-149365 GCF_042896885.1 Streptomyces sp. NPDC001231 | reverse complement strand
GAGCTACAGACACTACTCGCGGTCTGGACCGGCACCTGTCCGACCTGCCACCGCGACATACCAGCACCAATACGGACCTGACCAAGCCCTACTAGCGACGGCCGCGCTCCGTCAGCCGATTCAGCAACCGGCTCCGCTGCCCCTCGTCGGTCGCGAGGCCCAGCGCCGTCCATGCCATGGCGAGCCCGCCGTCCAGGACGGCGAGGTCCGCGCTCGCGGTCGTGCCGTACCGCGTGAAATCGGGGTTGTGCATGATCGCGTCGCCGCAGTCGTAACCGATCATGGGGTGGATGGACGGCACGGTCTGCGAGACGTTGCCCATGTCCGTCGACCCGCCGCGCAGCCGGGGGTCGCGCGGCGGCACGGTGCGGCCGAGGTCGCCCGCCGCCTCGCGGTACAGCGCGCACATGTCCAGGTCCTGCCGCAGATCGGCGTAGTCGTTGCCGACCGTTTCGAGCGCCAGCTCGGCGCCCGTCGCCAGTGCCCCCGCCTCGAAACAGGCGCGCACCCGGGCCTGGAGCTCCCGCAGTTCCTCGATCGTCTCGGCCCGGCAGTCGTAGTCCGCTGTCGTACGGCCGGGGATGACGTTGGGTGCCTCGCCGCCGGAGGTGACGATGCCGGAGACGACCGCGCCGGGCGTCATCTGCTGCCGGTAGGCGCTGATCGCGACCTGCGCGATCATCATCGCGTCGGCGGCGTTCACCCCGCGGTGCGGCATCGCCGCCGCGTGCGCCGTACGACCGGTGTACGCGACCTTCCAGCTGCTGATGGCGAGCGAGGTCATGCCGATGGCGTCGGCGGGCGCGGCGTGTGCCATGATCGCCGCCGCCACGTCGTCGAAGGCCCCTTCGCGCAGCATGTCGGCCTTGCCGCCGCCGTACTCCTCGGCGGGTGTGCCGAGGAGTTTGACGGTGACGCCGATGTCGTCGGCGACGCAGGCGAGCGCGAGGGCGGCGGTGACGGCGGCGGCGCCGTTGACGTTGTGGCCGCAGGCGTGGCCGATGCCCGGCAGCGCGTCGTACTCGGCGCAGATCCCGATGACCAGGTCCCCGGAGCCGGCGGCCGCGGTGAACGCGGTCGGCAGGCCGCACACGCCTCGTTCGACCGTGAAGCCCGCGCCCTCGACCAGGTCGGCGATCTTCCTGGCGGACCGGTGCTCCTCGTAGGCGAGTTCCGGCTCGGCGTGCAGGCTGTGGCTGAGCGCGAGGACCTGGTCCTGCGCGCGGGTGACGGTGTCCCGGCACCGTTCCTTCAGCTGGGCGCTGGTCACTGGGTCTCCTTCACGGGGCGGCGGTAGAGCAGGGAGACGAGGGCGCCCGCCAGGGACACGACGGCGCAGATCGCCCAGGCGTGGGTGTAGGCGGTGACGGCGGGCAGCGACCTGCCCGCGGCGGTCTCGGCGGCGAAGACGGAGAGCACCACGGCGGCGCCGAGCGAGCCGCCGACGTTGATGAGGAGTTCGTTGATGCCGGAGCCCACCGAGGTCTGGTCGTGCGGTACGGCCTCGACGGCGAGGGTCCGGGTGGAGTGCTGGAGCAGCCCGCTGCCGAGACCGACGACGGCGGTGCAGGCCAGGTAGGGCACGAGGCTGCTGTGGGAGACGTACACGGCGAGGTTTCCGGCAGCCATCAGCAGCGAGCCCGCGAGCAGGGTCCGCCGGTCGGAGAGCCGTGCGGCGACGGCGGGCGCGACCAGGGCGCCGAGCACGAGCGCCAGCATGTTCGGCAGCAGCGCGAACGCGGTGGCCAGCGGGGTGAGCCCGAGCCCGTAGCCCGCCTCGGCGCGCGAGGTGCTCAGGAACACCGGGTTGGCGACCAGCAGACCGAGCATGCAGGAGCTGAAGGTCAGGGTGACGATCGCGACCACGACGACGTTGCGGCGCCGGAACAGGCGTACGTCCATGACGGGCGCCGCGGTCCGCAGCTCGGCCAGCACCCACACCGCCGTCACCAGCACACCGCCGGCCAGACAGCTCAGCGTCCTCGCCGAGGTCCACTCCCAGCCGGGCGCTCCGCCCTGCCCGAGCCCGAGCGTGATGGCGACGAGCCCCACGCACAGCAGCCCGGCGCCGAGCCAGTCCGCGGAGCCGCCCGGCCGTTCCTCGGTCTCCGGCAGCAGCGGCCAGGTCACCGCAAGGGCGAGACCCACCGCTGCGGCGGGCACCCACAGGGCGGCGGTCGGCACCGCCACGTACTCCGCGATCAGGCCGCTGCTCACCGTTCCCAGCGCGAGCCCGCCGACCAGCGCGGCCACCATGAGGCTGATGCCGCGCCGGCTCTCGGCGGCGGTGCGCCGGTTGCGCAGGATGCCGACGAGCAGCGGGAAGAACCCGGCGAACGCGCCTTGGAGCACCTGCCCCGCGAGCAGCAGCCCGAACGACCGGCTCAGCCCCACCAGGACCGAGCCCATCAGCACGATGCCCAGGTTCCAGCGCAGCACGCGACGGTGGCCGTGCAGATCGCCCAGACGGGACAGGATGGGCGTGAAGGCGACGCTGGAGAGCAGGTTCGCGATGCTGATCCAGTTCAGTTCGGCGACGCTCACGTGCAGGGTGGTGGTGAGCCCCTTCAGCAGCGGGCCCAGAAAGCCCTGGGTGATGCCGCTGGACAGTTCCACCAGGACCAGGGAGACGATCACCGCGGCGACCGGGGTCGGGCGGAGAGCGGGTCTCGCGGGCGAAGGGGCGAGGATCGGGGTGTCGTTCATGGAAGCCGCACCTGTTCACGGAAAGTGGCTGGCTGAAAGTGCCACTCAAGGTCGCTCGAACGACTTAGTCTCGGCAATGACTCCCTGAAGATTCAGCGGAAACAAGCATTTGAAAGGTGATCGTTGGCGGATTCGGGCAAGCCCAGTGAAGCGGCGCCGTCGGCCCTGGACGCGCTGGACCACGCCATCCTCCGGCTGCTGGCCCGCGACCCGAGAGCCGCCTGGGCTGATGTGGCGGGCCGCCTCGATGTACATGAGCGCACCGTCGCGCGCCGGCTGGACCGGCTCATCGGCTCCGGCCTGGTGCGGTTCACGGCGTTCCTGGTGCCCGAGTACCTGGGTGAGGGACTGGTCGTGGAGCTGGCGGTGCGCTGCGCGCCGGGCAAGTTGCACGCGGTGGCTCTCGCGCTCGCCCGCCGCCCGGACACGCGCTCCGTGGACGTGGCCACCGGCTCGCCCGAGGTGCTGGCCGAGGTCCTCGTGCCGGGCCCCGAGCAGCTCCTGACCACGGTGGACGGGTCGATCGCCGGCATTCCCGGTGTCACCGACGTGCACACGGCGGTGGTCCTGCGGCTCCTGCTGACGGCCAACGACTGGGACCCGTACCGCCAGGCGCCCACACCGTCCCGCCGTCGCGTCGCCGAGGGCGGTGCCCTGCCCGAGCCGCTGGTCGTCGACGAGCTCGACCGCCATCTGGTGGCTCTGCTCGAGCGGGACGCCCGCATCCCCATGGCGCGGCTCGCCCGCGAGCTGTGTGTGAGCGAGACCACGGCCCGGCGCAGGCTCGCCCGGCTCATGGACTCGCACGTGCTGCACCTGCGCCTGCACGCCGAGCCCGGTGTGCTCGGCTTCCCCGTCGAGGCCCGCTTCCGGCTCTCCGTCGAACACCGCGCGCTGGACATGGCCGTTCGCCGCCTGGCTCGTGAGTCCGACGTACGGCACCTGGTCATCACCACCGGCCGGGCGAACGTTCTCGGCTACTCCAGCCACCGCTCGGCCCAGGACGTGCACGACTTCACCACGCGGGTGTTCGCGGAACTGGACGGAGTGACGGGGGCGGAGGCGGCGCTGTTGCTGCGTTCGTACAAGAGAGCCGGGGTGGTCGTGACCGGCCCCGGAACCGGCCGCACGGCCCGGGCGTGACTCTCGGCCCGCCCGGGCACGAACGTCCCTATCCCCGCTCCTCCGGCCCCGTCGGCCAGACCACCGCCTGGGCGACGATGACGTTCTCGCCGTTGAAGGTGAGGGCGGGGCCTTCGTGAAGTCGGTAGCCGAGGTCGAGCGCCTCGCTCACGCGGCGGCAGAACGAGGCGTCGTCCGGGCCGGTCAGGACCCGGTAGCGGGGCAGTCCATCTGGTGGTGTGGTCATGGGGACAGGGTCTCAGGCCGGCTCGACGGGTCCTCGGGCGGGCCGTTGAGGTCGACGAGCGAGCCGTCACGGTCGACGGGGTCCCGGGTCCCGGGTCAGCCGAACATGCCCGGTTCGTAGTCGCCCGCGGGCTGCTGGACGATGACGTTCAGGCGGTTGTAGGCGTTGATCATGGCGATGAGGGCGACCAGGGCCGCCAGTTGGTCCTCGTCGTAGTGCTTGGCGGCGTTGGCCCAGGCCTCGTCGGTGACACCGCCCGCGGCGTCGGCGATGCGGGTGCCCTGCTCCGCCAGTTCCAGGGCGGCGCGCTCGGCCTCGGTGAAGACCTTGGCCTCGCGCCAGGCGGCGACCATGTTGAGGCGTACGGTGGTCTCGCCGGCGTGGGCGGCGTCCTTGGTGTGCATGTCGAGGCAGAAGCCGCAGCCGTTGATCTGGCTGGCGCGGATCTTCACCAGTTCCTGGGTCGAGGCCGGGAGAGGCGAGTCCGACACGGTCTTGCCCGCGGCGTTGATCTGGCGGAGGAACTTGGCCGCGAGGGCGTTGCCGAAGAGGTTGAGACGAGCTTCCATCCTGGGCTCCTTGTGAGAGTTCGTTCTGCTTCGCACTGCTTCGCTTGGTTTCGCTTCCATACCTACGACGGAGCCGGTCGCCGATGTGTGACAGACCCGCCGGGGCAATTGACGTGACCTGCGTCTCATCACTCGGTGGGTGTGGCAGGCCCCCGCCGGCCCACCGCCTGACGTGCGGGTTAGCCTGGTTTGTCCTACGAGTGCGGGAGGCAGTGATGGCCAGGGTTCCTGCGGCGGTGGTCGCCGCGAGTGGGCTCGTCGGTGGGTACGGCGTGGCCCGGTGGACCGGGAAGCGGGAGTTGGGCGGGGCCGTGCTGGCGGTCGCCGGTGCCGCGTCCGCGTGGCAGTGGCGGCAGCAGGCCGGCGGGAAGGCGGCAGGGGCGCTCACCGCCGCCTACGTCGCCGCCTTCGCCGGGTCGCATCCGCTGGCCAAGAAAATGGGTGCCTGGCCATCCGTGTTCACGGTCGCCGGCGCGGTCGCCCTCGCCTCCTGGGCCGTCGCCGACCGGCGGGACGCCCGCTGAGGCCCCGGTCTCCCGGAGGGGTTGGCAGGGCGCCGATCGTCCGCGCCGGGAGTGGTGGCGGGAATCCGTTGATCCCTGTCACTCTCGCCACTTCTTCAAGATCGGCCCGGTGTCTAGCGTCGGGGCGTGACCAAGTTCCTTCTCGTCGTGCACGTCCTGGCCGCGATCGTCGCCATCGGGCCCGTCACCGTCGCCGCCAGCATGTTCCCGCCCGCCGCGCGCCGGGCTCTGGCCTCGCCCGAGGACCCGCGGGCGGTGGAGACCGTGCTGTTGCTGCTGCGCATCTGCCGGGTCTACGCCGTCGTCGGGGTCGCCGTCCCGGTGTTCGGGTTCGCCACGGCCAAGAACATGGGCGTGCTCGGCGACACCTGGCTGATCGTGTCGATCGTCCTCACCGCGCTCGCCGCCGTCGTCCTCGTCGCGCTGGTGTTGCCCCGGCAGACCGCCATGGCCGAGGCCTTGGAGGAACGGCGGGTGGCAGAGAGCACTGACAGTGGGGGTGGTGACGCCGCCACGACCACCGCCGTCACCACCGCTACCGCCCCCACCCTCACCCCCAGGGCCACCGTTCGACTCGCCATGTTCACCGGCCAGTTCAACCTGTTGTGGGCCGCCGTGACGGTGCTGATGATCGTCAGGCCGGGCTCGACGACGGGAGCCTGACGGGCGACGTCACGGCAGGCATAGGATCCCGCTCATGTATGAACAGGGGGTCGGGCAGCAGCAGTCGGGGTCGGGGGCCTACCTCGCCGCCCTGGAGGGCCGGCTGCGGGCCGACGGTTGCGGCACCCGGTGGGAGGACTGGCACGGGATGCCCGTGCTCGTGGGACGCCGCTCCGACTTCCGGATGCGCTGGATGGCCACGAATGTGCACCTGTTCACGGTGGCCGCGGCGGTCCCCGAGATCACGGTGGGCGCCATCAGGGACTTCACCTACGGAGTCCTGAAGTACGCCGAGGACACCAAGGGCGGGCTGCCCGTGGGCCTCCAGACCGGGGTCGCCGCCTTCCCCGTCCTGGTCAGCGAGAACGTCGACCCGGCCGCCGTGCGGTGGGCGGAGGAGCGGCAGCGCAACAAGTTCGCCTGCATGGCCCGGCCGGTGGTGGTCGACAGCGGGCAGCGCCATGTGAGCATGTACCGCGGCAAGCCCGTCTTCGGCCGGGTCTACGCGTCCCACTTCATCGAGAAGGGCACGCGGTACTTCTACGGCGGCTGATCCTCCGGCGCCGAGGCGGCCGACCGGTTCCTCCGATGAGGCCGGTGCGGCCGCCGGTGCGGCCGGCGGTGACACCCCGCCCGTGTGTCCGTACCGCGTTCACCTCGTCGTGCGTCAGGCTGTGGTGCCGGCGTGCGTGGCCTTGCGTCGGCGGACTACGTACACCGCGCCGACACCGGTGCAGACCGCGAGGCCGCCGGCCAGGGCGATGGCGGGAAGGGCGGAACCGGCGCCGGTCTCGGCCAGGTGACCGTTCGGGGTCGTCCCGTTGGTGGCAGTGGCGGTGGCGGTGGGCGTCGGCGTGTTCTCGTTCCTGCCGCCCTGAGGCTCGGTCCCGGGCTCGGTCCCGGGCTTCGTCCCGGGTTCGGTCTCCGGCGGGTTGCCCGTGTCGGTGCCGGCCGCGTCGATGTTGAACTCGGAAGTGATCTGCGTATTGGAGGAGCAGTGGTTGCCGTCTTCGAGCGGGTACCAGCCTCCGGTATCGAGCTCGCCGGTTCCGATCGGCGCGTCGTCGGCCACGCTCATGCGCATGTCGACGGTCAGGGACTCTTGGGCCGCCACATCAACGGTGGTGAAGCTGCCGCCGCCCCACTGGCTCAGGCCGATGTCCGACCACGTCCCAGCGGCCGGGTCCTTGTACTGGAAGGCGAGGTACTTGTACGCGGACTTACGCTCAAAGTCGTATGTCCTGGCACTGATGGCGAGTTCGAGGTCCTTGATGTCATGGTCGCTGCGGTTGGTCACGTAGAGGGTGAAGGGGTGGAACCCGCTGCCGGCGACGACCGTTTGAGGAAAATCGCGCCCCAAGGAGGTGTACAGCTTGTCGTTGTAGTTGTAGGGGCCGCACCAGTTACCGGTTGGCTCGTCCTCGCCCTTCGGGCCGTCCGAGCCGGGCTTGGAGGGGTCCTCGGCAGCGTTCTCCCCGTCCTTACCCGCGTTGTCCTCACCGGCCGAGCCGCCCTGGCCTTCGCCGGCCGAGCCGCCCTGGCCTTCGCCGGCCGAACCGTCCGCGCCGGTACCGGTACCGGCCTTCTCGTCACTGCCCCCGACGGAGCCGGGCCCACCCGGGCCGGTGCTGCCGTTCGTGTCGTCGGACGGGTTCGAGTCCCCTGCGGACGGATTCGTGTCCCCTGCGGACTGGATCGAGTCCCCCTCGGTCGATGAGGAATCGTCCTCGGCGGCGGTGGTGACCGTCGCCGTACTCGCGGGTGAGGCGCCGTCCGTCGCATACGCGCCCGGGGCTGCGAGAAGTACGGCCGGGGCCATGGCGGCCGTCGCCGCCGCGAGAGTCAGAGAACGACGGAACTTCATGTTCACCTCGGTGACATCAGTTATCAACGTGATGCATGCATGACCACCCACCTAGTCGAAGGGTTGCGCGAGTCCGCGCGTTTCCGTCCCGCGTGGCCGTGCCGTAGGAGGCCGTACCGGCTAGGGCAACGCCTCAGCCTCCGGTGCCTGCACCGCCGTCAGCGGTGTGGCGATGTCCTCCAGGGAGCGGCGTTCGGCCTTGACCGCGAGGAAGGCGGCGACCAGGCCCGCCGCGCACATCAGGGCGGCGCCGATCTGGAAGGCGAGGACCGTGTCGCCGACCCTGCCGGTGCTGGTGAGGTCGGCGAAGAGGAGCGGGCCGCTGATACCGCCGGCCGCGGTGCCGAGGGCGTAGAAGAAGGCGATGGACATCGCCCGGGTCTCCATCGGGAAGATCTCGGAGACCGTCAGGTAGGCGCTGGAGGCGCCGGCCGAGGCGAAGAACAGGACCACGCACCAGCAGGCCGTCAGCGTGCCGGCGCTCAGCGTTCCGCGGCCGAACAGCCAGGCCGTGCCGAACAGGAGCAGGCCGGACAGCAGGTAGGTGGAGGAGATCATCACCCGGCGGCCGACCGTGTCGAAGAGGCGGCCCAGCAGCAGCGGGCCCAGGAAGTTGCCCGCCGCGATGACGGCGAAGTAGTAGCCGGTGTGGTCCGAGGGGACGTGGAAGAACCTGGTCAGGATCGCGCCGAAGCCGAAGGTGATGGCGTTGTAGAGGAAGGCCTGGCCGACGAAGAGGGAGAAGCCGAGGACGGCGCGCCTGCGGTAGTCGGCGAAGACCGCGCGGGCGATCTCGACGAAGCTCACGCTGCGGCGCTGGTGGATGGTGATCTCGCTGTGCGGCTCGGGCAGTGGCTCGCCTCGCTCGGATTCGATCCTGTGTTCGATATCGGTCACCACCTCCTCCGCCTCCCGGTCCCTGCCGTGGATCAGCAGCCAGCGCGGGCTCTCCGGGACGTGCCTGCGGACGAGGAGGATCACCAGGGCGAGGACGGCGCCGAGCGCGAACGTCAGCCGCCAGCCCACGTCGGCGGCCAGGATGCCGGTGTTCAGGGCGAGGATCGACAGCAGTGAACCGCCGACGGCGCCCACCCAGAAGCTGCCGTTGATGATCAGATCGACGCGCCCGCGGTACGCGGCGGGGATCAGTTCGTCGATCGCGGAGTTGATGGCCGCGTACTCGCCTCCGATGCCGAAGCCGGTCAGGAAGCGGAAGAGGAAGAACCACCAGACCTCGAAGGAGACCGCGGTCAGGGCGGTGGCCGCCAGATACACCGCGAGGGTGATCATGAAGAGCTTCTTGCGGCCGTAGCGGTCGGTCAGGCGGCCCCAGAAGAGGGCGCCGATGCAGGCGCCCGCCACATAGAGGGCGGCCGCGGTGCCCGTGACCTGTGCGGAGCTGATCGACAGGCCGCTGCCGGGCTCGGACAGACGGCTGGCGATGTTGCCGACGACCGTGACCTCCAGACCGTCGAGGATCCACACGGTGCCGAGACCGACGACGATCGTCCAGTGCCAGCGCGACCACGGAAGGCGGTCCAGGCGGGCGGGAATGGCGGTGGTCACGGTACGGCCGGTCTCGGCCTCGGCGGTGGCCATGGGCTCCCTCCACGACGAGCGGAACGCCATGCGAGTTCCCCCGAACCGCGTGGATCACGCCCGAGCGACGGCCGACCGGCCCAAGCCCGGGCCCCACCGGACAGGCGGGAACGCGACGACAGGGCCCGGAGGCCCCGTCCCGTCCGTCGCCCAGGCCCTACGCCCCCATGGCCCGCGTCACCGCATAGATCACCACTCCCGCCAGCGACCCCACCACCGTGCCGTTGATGCGGATGAACTGGAGGTCGCGGCCGATGTGGGCCTCGATCTTGCGGGTGGTGTGCTCGGCGTCCCAGCCGGCGACGGTGTCGGTGATCAGGGAGGTGATCTCCTTGCGGTAGGTCGTCACCACGTAGACCGCCGCGCCCTCGACCCAGGAGTCGACCTTGCCCTGCGTCTTGGAGTCCTCGGCCATCCGGGCGCCCAGGGACAGCAGCGAGGCGCGGACCCGCAGGCGCAGCTCGCTGCGCTCGTCCTCGGCCGCCGCGACGATCATGGACCGTACGGCCGTCCAGGCGGAGGCGATCAGGTCCTGGACCTCGCCGCGCCGCAGCACCTCGCCCTTGAGCCGCTCGATACGCGCGCGCGTGTCGGTGTCGGACTGGAGGTCGGCGGCGAAGTCGGTGAGGAAGCGGTCGAGCGCGCCGCGCGCCGGGTGCGAGGGCATGTCCCGCATCTCGGTGATGAAGCGCAGCAGTTCCTTGTAGACCCGCTCGCCGACCTTCCTGTCGACGAACCTCGGCGTCCAGCCGGGCGCGCCGCCCTGCACGGCGTCCATCACGGAGTGGCTGTGCAGCACCAGCCAGTCGTGCGCGCGGGAGACGACCAGGTCGACGACCCGTTTGTGGCCGCCGTCGGCGACGACCTTCTCCAGCAGCTTGCCGATGCCGGGCGCGATCTCCTGCGTGTTGGCTCTGCGGGTGATCGCCTCGCCGACGACGGCCTGGACGTCGGAGTCGCGCAGCACGGTCAGGGCGCCGCGCAGCGCGGTGGCCAGTTCCGCCGTCACCCGGTCCGCGTGCTCCGGCTGGGCGAGCCAGGCGCCGAGGCGGCTGCCGATGCCGACGGCACGCAGCCGCTGCCGTACGACGTCCTCGGAGAGGAAGTTCTCACCGACGAACTCGCCCAGTGAGATGCCGAGCTGGTCCTTCTTGGTCGGGATGATCGCGGTGTGCGGGATGGGCAGGCCGAGGGGGTGGCGGAAGAGGGCGGTGACCGCGAACCAGTCGGCGAGCGCGCCGACCATGCCGGCCTCGGCGGCCGCGGCGACGTACGCCGTCCAGGTGCCGGCGCCCGCGTTCTCGCCCCATTTGGCGAGCACGTACACCACGGCGACGAGCAGCAGCAGCCCGGTGGCGGTCAGCTTCATGCGGCGCACCCCGCGGCGCCGCTCCTCGTCGGCGGGGCTGAACACGGTCATCGCGCGCTGGGAGACGGCGTCCGCCGTTCCCCGGCCGGCCTGTGTCGTCTGTTCCATCCACTCCACCCGTTCGGTGATCCCGCAGACAATTGTCCCTTCCTGACCGACTCCCGGAACGGAACAAGAGTTCCCGGCGTCTGTCCGGAGGGGGTTCGGCAGGATCCTGCCGATTCTCCCCGGGCTCATGACCCACCATGTGCCCATCAGATCGGAGTCCCTGGGCTCCGGCCGGCGTCGCCCGAGGAGAGCATCGCCCGCATGACCAGACGCCACGGTTACACCCTGCTGACCGCGATCGTCGCGCTGATCGTCGTCGTTTCCGCCGCCATCTACGCCGGGATCGCCTCCGGCTCCGGTCGCCTGGCCGACGCCCCGGCCGCCGGCCGCGCGCCGGGCCATTCCGCCGCTCCGGCCTCCGCCGGCACCTGGGTCGCCACCTGGGCCACCTCCCCGGCCGCCGCGGAACCCGGCACGGCGATCAACGGCATGGCGGGCCGCTCGGTGCGCAACGTCGTGCACACGAGCGTCGCCGGGACGAGTGCCCGGATCACGCTGTCCAATCTCTACGGCCAGGCGCCGCTGAACGTCACCCATGCCTCGATCGCCGTCGCCGCCGGTGACGCGACCGCGGCCGCCGCCACGCGCACCATGCGGCGGCTCACCTTCGCCGGCGCGCCCACGGTCGTCGTACCGGCCGGCGGGCAGGTGACGAGCGACTCCGTACGCATCGCCGTACCGCGGGGCGGCGACGTCCTGGTCACCACCTACTCCCCCACCCCGTCGGGCCCGGTCACCTACCACCCGCACGCCCGCCAGATCTCGTACGTCGCCCAGGGCGACCGCACCGAGGACGCGACCGGAGCGCCGTACACGGAGCGGACGACGGTCTGGCGCTATCTGACCGCGCTGGACGTGCTGAGCGGCGAGGCCGAGGGGACGGTCGTCGTCCTCGGCGACTCGATCACCGACGGCGTCACCGCCACCGTCGGCGCCGACCGCCGCTGGACCGACGTCCTGTCCGGCCGGCTGTGGGCGGCGGTCGAGGACGGCCGGGACGTGCCGCGCTACAGCGTCGTCAACGAGGGCATCAGCGGCAACCAGGTGCTGGCCGACGGGCTCGGGCGGCCCTCGGACAACCCCAGCGGGCTGAGCCGGTTCGAGCGGGACGTGCTGGAGCGGACCGGTGCCAAGGTCGTCGTCATCGACCTCGGCGTCAACGACATCCTGCGCAATCCGCGACTCGCCGACCCGCAGCGGATCACCGGCGGGCTGCGCACGCTGGTGACGCGGGCGCACGCGCGCGGGCTGAAGGTCGTCGGGGCGACGCTGATGCCGTTCGAGGGGCACCGCGGGTACACGCCCGCCCGGGACGCGGTACGGCAGCAGGTCAACGCGGAGATCCGCAGCGGGTGGGTGTTCGACGCGGTGGTCGACTTCGACAGGGCGCTGCGGGACCCCTACGCTCCGCGGCGGCTGCGGGGCGACTACGACTCCGGGGACCATCTGCACCCCAGTGACCAGGGGTACCGCGAGATGGCCGAGGTGTTCGAGCTGAGGCTGCTGAAGAAGGCGGGGCAGGCACAGCTGTGAGGCGCGCCGTGGTGGGGTGCCGCGGCTACTCGAGCCTGCGGCGTTCCTCCCTGCGCGCCAGCTTCTCCTGGCGGCGCTGCTCCTTCAGGCGGCGCCTTTCCGCTTCGGTGGGCTTCCGCCTGACGCCCACGCCACCCCAGAAGGCCACGCCGGTCACGATCACACGCGGGGCGCCCGGCTCGCCGTGCGCGCCGTCCTCGCGGTGGTCGAAGCCGCCCATGATGCCGATGCCGCGCACCACCACCTCGACGCCGGGCGGCACGATCACATCCACACCGCCCATGATCGCCACGCAGTTGATCACGACCTCGTGGTCGGCGAAGTCGGCGTCGCGCAGGTCGATGCCGCCGCCGCCCCAGAAGGTGAAGCAGTTGAACCGCTTGGGCACGGTCCAGCGCCCCTTGCGCTCGAACCCGCCCATGATGGCGACGGCCCACGACGAGGACCCCTCGCCGCCGACCACTCGCGACGCCCAACTGCCGTCCCGCACGGGCTGCTTGACCATGTTCACCGCCGGGGCGACCACCCCGGGCACGGGCAGGTCCCGGGTGAGCGGCGCGAGTTCGCCGTACGTGCGCGCCTGGTACGCCGCCTCCAGCCGCTCCTCGAACTCGGTCATGTCGAGCCGTCCCTCGGCGAGGGCGTCCCGCAAATGTTCGACGACTCGTTCACGATCGGCGTCGGAAGCGCGAAGCTCCGGCAGGTCCTCCGTCATGGCAGCAGCCTACGAGACCGCTTTCTCGGCGTACATCCTCGCGATGACCGCCTCGATGTCGGGCTCCCGCACCGACAGGTCCACCAGCGGGTACTCCGCCGCGATCCGCGCCACCAGGGGCGCCGCCGACTCCGCCGCCGGGAAGGCCAGCCACTGCCGGGGCCCCTCGACCCGCACCACGCGCGCGGACGGCAGCTCGATCGGCGGCAGCTCGCGCTCCAGGTCTACCACCAGGGTGCGTTCGCTCTCGCCCGCCTGGTGCAGGCCGGTGAGGGGGCCGTCGTACATCAGACGCCCGTGGTCGATGACCATCACCCGCGAGCACAGCTGCTCGATGTCCTGGAGGTCGTGCGTGGTCAGCAGCACCGTCGTACCGCGTTCGGCGTTCAGGTCGCGCAGGAACTCACGGACCTTGGCCTTGCTGATGACGTCCAGGCCGATGGTCGGCTCGTCCAGGTAGAGGACCTCCGGGTCGTGCAGCAGGGCCGCCGCGATGTCGCCGCGCATCCGCTGGCCCAGCGAGAGCTGCCGTACGGGAACGTCCAACAGCTCGCCGAGTTCGAGGAGTTCGACACAGCGGTCGAGGTTGTCGCGGTAACGGCCGTCGGGGATCCGGTACATGCGGTGCATCAGCCGGTAGGAGTCGATCAACGGCAGGTCCCACCAAAGGGTCGTACGCTGCCCGAACACCACCCCGATGCGCCGGGCGAGCCGGGTCCGCTCGCGGGAGGGGTCGATGCCGGCGACCCGCAGCCGGCCGCCGCTGGGCGTCAGGATGCCGGTGAGCATCTTGATCGTCGTCGACTTGCCCGCGCCGTTCGGGCCGATGTAGCCGACCATCTCCCCGCGCGCCACGCTGAAGGAGATCGAGTCGACCGCCCGCACCTGCCGCCGCTCGCGCCTCAGGAACCCGGTCTTCTTCCGCACGTCGAAGACCTTCTCGACCCGGTCGAGTTCGATGAGACCACCGCCCGCGCCCTCCCTGTTGTCCGTGCCGCCCACACTGTCCCCGTCCTCCACACCGTCCACCGCCATCGCCATGCGCCCTGTACGCCCCTTCTCCCCTTCGCCCCTTTGGATCCCGTCAGTTCCCGTCAGTTCCCGGTGCTCCGATACGACCGCAGCCCCACCCGCCAGGCCGCCCCCGCCAGCGCGCAGCACGCCACCGCGACCAGCGGCGGCGCGAACGCGGTCCACCGGGGCAGGTCGAGCGGATACGGCCGCCCCAGCACGTACAGCGCCGGCAGCCAGTTGACGAAGGCCAGCGGCAGGACGAACGTCACCCCGCGCACCAGCTCCTTGGCGAACACCGTCGGCGGGTACTGGAGCAGCGTGGTGCCGCCGTAGGTGAACGCGTTCTGCACCTCCGAGGCGTCCTGCGCCACGAACTGGAAGGCCGCCCCGGCCACGAACACCGCGCAGAAGATCGCGCAGCCGCTCACCACCATCACCGGCATCAGCAGCAGCTTCAGCGGCGTCCAGTCGACGTCGAGCCGCGACATCGCCCAGCCCAGCACCAGCGCCCCCTGCGCCAGCCGGCCCAGCCGGCGCAGCGCGAAGCGGTCGGCGGCCACCTGCGCGAGCACCGGCGCCGGCCGGACCAGCAGCGTGTCGAGGGTGCCGTCGCGCACCCGCCGCCCCAGCCGGTCCATGGAGCCGATCGCCAGATCGGCGAGCCCGAAGGCGGTGGCGGACAGCCCGTACAGGAAGGCGATCTCCGGCAGCGCATAGCCGCCGAGCGCGTCGACGCGGGAGAACATCAGCAGGATCGCCACGAAGTCCAGCCCGGTCGCGACGAAGCTCCCGGCGGTGGTCATGACGAAGGAGGCGCGGTAGGCCATCGTGGAGCGGATCCACATCGCGGCGATCAGGCGGTAGGCGCGCAGTCCCTCCACCAGCCGGTTGCCGGCCGGGTCCACGGTGAACTCAGCCACCCTGCACCACCACCCGCCGCGTCGCCGCCGACTGCACCAGCCGCCCCGCCGCCAGCAGTGCCACCGCCCACGCGCCCTGGAAGACATACGTGTCGAGCGGGTCCGCGTGCCCCAGCAGGATGTCGGCGGGGGCCTGGAGCAGCGACGACCACGGCAGCGCCCGGACCACCTCCCCGAGCGCGCCCGGGAAGACGTTCAGCGGCAGCAGCATCCCCGAGCAGAAGTACCCGGCCAGCCAGGCCATCTGCACCACGCCCGCGCCGTCCAGCAGCCAGAACGCGCTCAGCGCCACCAGGAAGCGGATCCCGAAGCCCACCAGCAGCGCCAGCGGCACCGCCCCGAGGAACGCCGCCCAGATCAGCGGGTCCGACGGCAGGGCCACCGGGAAGAACAGCGCCCCGAACACGAAGGGCAGCACCCCGCGGCCCAGCAGCTGGAACATCGCCCGGCCCGCGTCGGCCGACAGCCACCACAGCTGGAGGTCGGCCGGCCGGTACAGGTCGACGGCGATGTCACCCGTTCGGATGCGTTCCATGAGCTCGTCCTCGACGCCGCCCCCGCCGATCGCGAGGGCCGCCAGGAACGCCTGCCCCAGCCACACGTACGTCACGGCCTGCGCCTGGTCGTAACCGCCCAGGTGCGGTCGGACATCCCACAGCGCGAGGTACGTGTACACCAGGATCAGCCCGAATGCCGTATTGGTGAACACCCCGGCCGCCGTCGCCGCCCGATACGTCGCGTACCGTCTGAATCCCCCCGCCGCGACGGCCGCGTACAACCGTCCCGCGCCCACGTGCACCGCCTCCCAGGCCACGACACCGAAAGCGCGGGAGCCTAATGCGTGCCGGGCGTGACATGCCACGCATTTTCCGGCCCTGACAAATGCCCGGGACCGGGAACGGAACGGTTGCTGCGAGAGTCTTCACCTGGGGGGCGCCGAAGGCGCATGACGACGTACGGGGACGTACGCCGTGACACGTACGGGGACGTACGACGGGAAACAGGAGTCCGAGCACGACATGAGTGACGAGCCGCAGCAGCCGAACCAGGGCGTGGCCGACCACCAGCCGACGGCGGCACCCGAGACCGGGGGCGAAGCGGAGAGCGGTCCAGGGAGCGAGGCGGAGCGCGGGACGGGGAGCGGGGCGGACAGCGGGACGGGCGGCGGAAAGGCCGGACGGCCCCGGCGCACCGGCTGGCGCCGCGCCGTACCGACCTGGCGGATGGTGCTCGGCGGCTTCCTCACCGCCATGCTGATGGTCATCGGCGCGTTTGTGATCGGCTACTCGCTGGTGCAGATCCCGCCCGCCAACGCCATGGCCGTCAAGCAGGCCAACGTCTACCTGTACGCCGACGGCTCCGAGATCGCCCGGGACGGCGAGATCAACCGGGAGAACGTCACGCTCGCCCAGGTCTCCAAGGACGCCCAGCACGCCGTACTCGCCGCCGAGGACCGCGACTTCTACACCGAGTCCGCCGTCGACCCCAAGGCGATGCTGCGGGCCGGCTGGAACACCGCCCGCGGCAAGGGCAAGCAGTCCGGTTCGACGATCACCCAGCAGTACGTGAAGAACTACTACCTGGGCCAGGAGCAGACCGTCACCCGCAAGGTGAAGGAGTTCTTCATCGCGATCAAGCTGGACCGCACCGAGTCCAAGGACGACATCCTCGAGGGCTACCTCAACACCAGCTACTTCGGCCGCAACGCCTACGGCATCCAGGCCGCCGCCCAGGCGTACTACGGCGTCAAGGCCCAGGACCTCGACCCGGCCCGCGCCGCCTACCTGGCCGCGCTGGTCAACGCGCCCAGCGAGTTCGACGTCGTCGCCCACCCGGAGAACAAGTCCGCCGCCCTGGCCCGCTGGAACTACGTCCTGAACGGCATGGTCAAGAAGGGCTGGCTGAGCGCCTCGCAGCGGGCCGGGATGAAGTTCCCGATGCCGAAGGAGGCCACCGCCCCCACGGGCATGTCCGGGCAGCGCGGCTACATCGTCCGCGCGGTCAAGGACTACCTGGCCGCGAACAGGATCCTGAACGAGGACCAGCTCTCCGCGGGCGGCTACCAGATCACCACGACCCTGGAGAAGCGCAAGCAGGACGCCCTGGTCAAGGCCGTGGACGACCAGGTGATGAGCAAGCTCGACCGGAAGAACCGCAAGGTCGACACCTACGTCCGGGCCGGCGCCGCCTCCATCGACCCGAAGACCGGCGAGCTCGTCGCCATGTACGGCGGCATCGACTACGTCAAGCAGTACACGAACAACGCCACCCGCCGTGACTTCCAGGTGGGCTCCACCTTCAAGCCGTTCGTGTTCACCTCCGCCGTCCAGAACGGCTCCGCGACCCAGGACGGCCGCACGATCACCCCGAACACCTACTACGACGGCACCAACAAGCGCCCCGTACAGGGCTGGAGCGGCTCCTACGCCCCCGAGAACGAGGACCAGCGGTCCTACGGCGACATCACCGTCCGCGAGGCCACGGACAAGTCCGTCAACGCGGTGTACGCGCAGATGGCCGCCGACGTCGGCTCCGACAAGGTCAGGGACACCGCCATCGCCCTCGGCCTGCCGGCCGACACCCCGTCCCTGACCCCCACCCCGTCCATCGCGCTCGGAGTGGCCACCGCCAGCGTCGTCGACATGGCCGACGCCTACGCCACACTCGCCAACCACGGCAAGCACGCCCCGTACACGATGATCAAGAAGATCACCAAGGACGGCACCGACACCGTCGAGCTGCCCCGGCGCACCGAGATCCAGGCGATCAGCCGTGAGGCCGCCGACACCACCACCTCGATACTGCGCAGCGTCGTGCAGAACGGCACCGCCACCGCCGCCCAGGCCGCCGGCCGGCCCGCCGCCGGCAAGACCGGCACCGCCGAGGAGGACACCGCGGCCTTGTTCGCCGGCTACACGCCCGAACTCGCCACCGTCGTCTCGGTCATGGGCCAGGACCCGGTCACCGCCCATCACAAGCCGCTCTACGGCGCCATGGGGCTGGCCCGTGTCAACGGCGGCGGGCCGCCCGCCCAGATCTGGGCGCAGTACAGCGGGGACGCCCTGAAGAACACCCTGGTGACCGACTTCGACCTCCAGCTCCAGCCGGGCGCCGACCAGATCCAGCCGCCGCCCTCGGAGCCCGACGAGAACCCGGGCGACGGCGGTCAGGACGGCGGCGGCACGGCCGACACCGGCGACCAGGACCCGGGACAGGACCAGGGGCAGGACCAGGGGCAGGGCGACGGCGGCACGGGTGACACCGGCGGCGGCGACCCCACCACCGGCGGGACCGACGCCGGCACCCCGCCGGGCGGTCCCACCGACCCGGGCACCGGGGACGTCGGAGGCACCCCGCCGGGTGGCCCGGGAGCCACACCCGGCGGAGGCAACACCGGCACCCCGGGCAACACGGGCGGGAACGCGGGGGCCGGTACCCCCGGCGACGGCGGCACGAACACCGGCCTGCAAGGCGTGTTCAGTGACCGGACGTGACCTTGAGCCCCACCACGGCCACCAGCAGCAGACACACGAAGAAGATCCTGGCGGCGGTCGCCGGCTCCCCCAGCACCACCATGCCGATCACCGCCGCACCGGCCGCCCCGATGCCCACCCACACGCCGTAGGCGGTGCCGATGGGCAGGGAGCGGGCGGCGTACGACAGCAGAACCATGCTGGTCACGATCCCGGCGCCGGTGAGCACGCTGGGCAGGGGGCGGGTGAAGCCGTCGGTGAACTTCATCCCGATCGACCAGCCCACTTCCAGCAGACCGGCGAGAATGAGCAGGACCCAGGCCATGACAGGCACCTCCGGGACGACGTAAGGACATGAACGGGTGTGCGTCGTCTTTGCGTTCATCCCGGTACGGCGCGTCTCGTCGGGTTGGACCCGAGGCTAGCAAAAGAACGACAAAGGGGCTGGTGACCATGGTCACCAGCCCCTCGGCGGTCGGCCCTTCGAAGCCGTCGTACAGCGTCGCGCAGGACGTCCCAGGACGTCCCGAACCGCTACAGGTACAGGCCGGTGGAGTCCTCCGAACCCTCGAACCGGTCCGCGGCCACCGCGTGCAGATCACGCTCGCGCATGAGCACGTACGCGACCCCGCGCACCTCGACCTCGGCACGGTCCTCCGGATCGAACAACACCCGGTCCCCCGGCTCGACGGTCCGCACGTTCTGCCCCACCGCGACGACCTCGGCCCAGGCCAGCCGGCGTCCCACCGCCGCGGTCGCGGGAATCAGGATGCCACCGCCCGAACGCCGCTCGCCCTCGCTCGTGTCCTGCCGGACGAGCACCCGGTCGTGCAGCATCCGGATGGGCAGCTTGTCGTGCTGGCTGCTGTGCTCATTTCTCTTGGCGCTCACGCCTCGAACCTACCTGCCTTCGGCACGTCGTCACGCGGTGGGGCGTCGTGCCGCTCAGCGGCGACGCCGGCGGGCGCCCAGAGCGAGCAGTCCGACCAGGCCGACGGCGACGAGCGCGACCGGTACGACCCGCTCCAGGCGCGGGGCGCCCTCCTCGTCCACGAACTGCGCCCGCACATCGCTCACCACCCGGTTGACCTGCACGTAGGCCCGTCCGAGCGTGTGGTCGATGTTGGAGGCGACCTTGGCCTTGGCGTCCCCGACGATGGTCTTCGGGTGCACGCGCACCCCGATCTCGTCGAGCGTCTCGGCCAGCACCTCGCGGCGGCGCCTGATGTCCGCCTCGATCTCAGCCGGGGTTCTGGTGTCCGCGGTGTCCGCCACCGTGCCGCCTCCGAAGTCAACTGATGCCTGTGCGGGACAGTCTGTCAGTTCTCGCTCCGACCGCACTGTCGGCACCCCCGGTTACCCTCGGAGCGACACGGTATCCGCACGCACGCTGCGCACGCACGAGGAGACGAGCTTCCATGACCGAGCGACTCCAGCCCGGGGACGTGGCCCCCGCCTTCGTCCTCCCCGACGCCGAAGGCAAGGAGGTGTCGCTGGCCGACCACAAGGGCCGCAAGGTCATCGTCTACTTCTACCCGGCCGCCCTCACCCCCGGCTGCACCAAGCAGGCCTGCGACTTCACCGACAACCTGGACCTGCTGGCAGGCGCGGGGTACGACGTGATCGGCATCTCCCCCGACAAGCCGGAGAAGCTCGCGAAGTTCCGCGACAAGGAGTCCCTCAAGGTCACGCTGCTCGCCGACCCGGACAAGAAGGTCCTGGAGTCCTACGGCGCCTTCGGCGAGAAGAAGCTCTACGGCAAGACCGTCGTCGGCGTCATCCGCTCCACGATCGTCGTCGACGAGGAGGGCAAGGTCGAACGAGCCCTCTACAACGTGAAGGCGACAGGCCACGTGGCCAAGATCATCAAGGACTTGGGGATCTGAGGAGCACTCCCACCACTTGCGCGGCCCGCACCGGGGGTGCCCGGTGCGGGCCGTTCCGCATCCCTTACGTGACTGTCCGATAACCGGTTCGTTACTCCGTACGAGGCCACGAACGCGCGGCCGGAATCGGAGGGGATTCGATGGGGGCCGGCCCGTACACCGAAGAACGGCTGGAGGAGGCGGCGCGGACGTCGCGGACGTTGTCGGAAGCGTTGGAGCGGTTGGCGGGTGGATCCAGGGAGTTCGACGCGGCACTACATCCGGGAACGGATGAGGAAACTGGGCGTGGATACGTCGCACTTCGAGCGGGAGGGTGTGCGGTGGACCAGGGAAGTACTCCAGGCAGCAGTCTCGGCGTCGACGAACATGTGCGAGGTACTGCGCCATCTCGGGTTGGAGATCGTCGGAGGGCAGCACACGCACATCAGCCGACGTGTCCAGGCGTACGGTCTCGACACCTCGCACTTTCAGGTGCCGACGCGAGGTGGCGACGCCAGGCCCCGTCGGGCGCCAGGAGCCGTGCTCGTCGAACTGCGAGACACTCAGGCCCGGCGAATCCCGAGCGATCGCCTCAAGCGAGCGCTGCTCGCTCATGGCCTGGAAGAGCGCTGCGTCCTGTGCGGTATCGAGGCGGTGTGGCAGGGGCAATCACTGCCGCTGGAGGTCGACCACATCAACGGCAATTGGCGCGACAACCGCGTCGGCAACCTGCGCCCCCTGTGCCCCAACTGTCATTCCACAACGGACACATACCGGGGACGCGGCACGGTCCGTGACAGGCGTGACCGATGAGCAGCGGTCTGCAATACACCCGTGAGCGGCTGGAGGAAGCCGCCGCGGAGCGCTCCGATATCGACGAGGTCATCGGCTTCCCAGGCGCGCGGCCATACGCCGGCCTCCGGCGTTATCTCATGAAGCGATTCACCGACTTCGGCATTGACGTATCGCACTTCAGCCCCTGCGGCAGGCGTCCCCAGCCCACGTACGACGAACTGCGCGGGGTGATCGCTGAGTCGGCATCTCTCACAGAGGTGCTGCAACGCTTGGATCGTCCCGACAACCTCTGGCAGCGTGCGCTGCTGCGCCAGTGGATCGCCGAAGAGGGCATCTCTACCGCCCACTTCCTCGGGCAGGGGCACCGGCGTGGCAAGCGGAGCCACAACGCCAGAGGCCCCGAGGACATCCTGGTCCGCCATGAAGGGAAGCGTCGGACAGACACCGCGCTGTTGCGTCGTGCCCTCCGGGACATCGGAGTACCGGAACGCTGCGCGGATGTGGGGTCGGCCCCGAGTGGCTCGGGAAGCCCATGACGCTGGAGGTCGACCACATCGATGGAGACTGGAGTGACGACCGGAGGGAGAACCTGCGCCTGCTGTGCCCCAACTGTCATGCGATCACCAACACCTGGTGCAGGGGAGGCAGAAGGCGACGGGCGGCTCCCGGTACGATGGCAGACGGCTAGCGGCGGTGGCGCAATGGCGACGCAGCAGACTTAGGATCTGTGGCCCTTGATCGGGCTTGAGGGTTCGAATCCCTTCCGCCGCACATGAACGGCCTGCGCATCGAAGGATCGATGCGCAGGCCGTTTTGTGCTCAGCCCAGCAGTTCCCGCACCACCGGCACCAGGGCGCGAAAGGCCTTGCCGCGGTGGCTGATCGCGTTCTTTTCCTCGGGGGTCAGTTCCGCGCAGGTGCGGGTCTCCCCGTCGGGCTGGAGGATCGGGTCGTAGCCGAAGCCGTTCGCGCCCGCGGGCTCGTGGCGCAGGGTGCCGCGCAGTTGCCCCTCCACCACCCGCTCCGTGCCGTCCGGCAGGGCGAGGGCCGCCGCGCAGGCGAAGTGGGCGGCACGGTGGTCGTCGGCGATGTCCGAGAGCTGGGCCAGGAGCAGGTCGAGGTTGGCCTTGTCGTCGCCGTGGCGACCGGCCCAGCGGGCCGAGAAGATGCCGGGGGCGCCGCCGAGGACGTCGACGCAGAGGCCGGAGTCGTCCGCGACCGCGGGGAGGCCGGTGGCCTGGGCCAGGGCGTGGGCCTTCAGCAGGGCGTTCTCGGCGAAGGTGACGCCGGTCTCCTTGACGTCGGGGACGTCCGGGTAGGCGTCGGTGCCGACGAGTTCGTGGGGCAGGCCCGAGTCGGCCAGGATCGCCCTGAGTTCAACGATCTTGCCGGAGTTGCGGGTGGCGAGGATCAAGCGGGTCATGTGGGGCTGCTCCTCTACTTCGCCAGGGCCGTCTCGAGTGCCGTGCGCTGGATCACCGCGAGTTCGGTGCAGCCGGCCACTGCGAGGTCGAGGAGGCTGTTGAGTTCCTCGCGGGCGAAGGGTTCGGCCTCCGCGGTGCCCTGGACCTCGACGAAGCGGCCGTCGCCGGTGCAGACGACGTTCATGTCGGTCTCGGCGCGGACGTCCTCCTCGTAGCAGAGGTCGAGCAGCGGCACACCGCCGACGATGCCGACGGAGACGGCGCTGACGGTGCCGGTGAGCGGCTGACGGCCGGCCTTGATCAGCTTCTTGCCGCGGGCCCAGGCGACGGCGTCGGCGAGGGCGACGTAGGCGCCCGTGATGGCCGCGGTCCGGGTGCCGCCGTCGGCCTGGAGGACGTCGCAGTCCAGGACGATGGTGTTCTCGCCGAGTGCCTTGTAGTCGACGACCGAGCGCAGGGAGCGGCCGATGAGGCGGGAGATCTCATGGGTGCGGCCGCCGATCCTGCCCTTGACCGATTCGCGGTCGCCGCGGGTGTTGGTGGCACGGGGCAGCATGGAGTACTCGGCGGTGACCCAGCCCTCGCCGCTGCCCTTGCGCCAGCGCGGGACGCCTTCGGTGACGGAGGCGGTGCAGAAGACCTTGGTGTCGCCGAAGGAGACGAGGACGGAGCCCTCGGCGTGCTTGCTCCACCCGCGTTCGATGGTGACCGGGCGGAGTTGTTCGGGGGTGCGGCCGTCGATACGAGACATGGCGTCGAGCGTAGTCCCCCATGGACAAGGGGCTCCTCCCGCATCGGGAAGAGCCCCTTGAAGGTGAACAGCGGCGGACCGCGGGGTTCACATCATGTCTTCGATCTCCGCGGCGATCGGGTCGGCGTCGGTGCCGATGACGACCTGGATGGCGGTGCCCATCTTGACGACGCCGTGCGCGCCGGCGGCCTTGAGGGCGGCCTCGTCGACCAGGGAGGCGTCGTGCACTTCGGTGCGGAGCCGGGTGATGCAGCCCTCGATCTCGTCGATGTTCTGGATGCCGCCCAGCCCGGCGACGATCTTCTCAGCCTTGGTGGCCATGTTCCTTCTCCCTGATCCGATCCGCTTTGTCGCAGTAACCCACAGTTGGCCCATCTTTGCGAGCGGCCGTGCCATGGGTGCAGAATGGTGCGCTCACGGCAGCGGAACCGTCCGCCGACTGGTCTACACCAGCGTAGGCGCGGCGACCAAACGCGGCTCGACGCCCAGCGCCCCTGCCCCACATCACTGACCCTGAGCTCGAATCCACACGGTGCGTAGTGGCTCGGTCGCGGGAATCACGGGTTCCTTACGCCCCCTTCATCGTGTTACAACAGGTCTACACCACTGAGTGGTGTAGACCACCACCCGATGGAGGATGTATGAGCACCGCCACCGAGACGGCGGCCCCGGCGAAGAAATGGGGATCCGGCCTGTTCCAGGGCCTGCAGAAGGTCGGCCGCAGCCTGCAGCTCCCGATCGCCGTACTGCCGGCGGCCGGCATCCTGCTGCGTCTGGGACAGCCGGACGTGTTCGGCGCGGACGGACTCGGCTGGGACAAGGTCGCCAAGGTGTTCGCCGGCGCCGGTGGCGCGCTGCTGGATGCCTCGCTCGGCCTGCCGCTGCTGTTCTGCATCGGCGTCGCCATCGGCTTCGCCAAGAAGGCCGACGGCTCGACCGCGCTCGCCGCGGTGGTCGGGTTCCTCACCTATTACACGGTGATCCACCAGTTCCCGATCGAGGACGGTGTGCCGAAGGGCGCCGAGTTCGTCTCAACCGGTCTCGGCGGCGTGTGGAAGCACGGCTCCGAGATCACCGCGGCGTCTTACCAGAACCCGGGCGTGCTGGGCGGCATCATCCTCGGTCTGCTCTCCGCCGTGATCTGGCAGCGGTTCCACCGCACCAGGCTCGTCGACTGGCTGGGCTTCTTCAACGGCCGCCGCCTGGTCCCGATCATCATGGCTTTCGTCGGTACCGCGCTGGGCGTTCTGGTCGTGGTGGGCTGGCAGCCCATCGGTGACGTGATCACCGACCTCGGCAAGTGGATCACCGGGTTGGGCGCCGCAGGCGCGGGCCTGTTCGGTCTGGTCAACCGTGCGCTGATCCCGGTCGGCATGCACCAGTTCGTCAACACCGTCTCGTGGTTCCAGATCGGCGACTTCACCAACTCCGCCGGCCAGGTCGTCCACGGCGACCTGAACCGCTTCTTCGCGGGTGACCCGCACGCCGGCCAGTTCATGTCGGGCTTCTTCCCGATCATGATGTTCGGTCTGCCGGCCGCCGCCCTGGCCATCGCGCACTCGGCCCGGCCGGAGCGCCGCAAGGCCGTCCTGGGCATGATGGTGTCGCTCGCACTGACCTCCTTCGTGACCGGTGTGACCGAGCCGATCGAGTTCACGTTCATGTTCATCGCCCCCGTGCTGTACGTGATCCACGCGGTGCTGACCGCCCTGTCCATGGCGATAACCTGGGCGCTCGGCGTGCACGCCGGCTTCACCTTCTCCGCCGGCTTCATCGACTACGCCCTCAACTGGAACCTGGCGACCAAGCCATGGCTGATCATCCCGATCGGCCTGGTGTTCGCGGTCATCTACTACACCGTGTTCCGCTTCGCCATCACCAAGTTCAACCTCCCCACCCCGGGCCGCGAACCCGAGGAGGAGACCGAGGACCTCACGAAGGCGTGAGCCCGGTCACGGCGTGGGAGGGCCCCCGGAGTTCCATGACTCCGGGGGCCTTTCGTGTCCTGGGCCTTCCTGGACCTGCGGTCCTGGGCCTAGATGTCGTACGACGCTCCGGGCGCCGCGAGCTCCACCGGGCCGGCGTAGACCGCGCGGGCGTCGGCGAGGTTGATCTGCGGGTCGGTCCACGGGGGGATGTGGGTGAGGACCAGGCGGCGGACTTTGGCGCGCGCGGCGGTCTCACCTGCCTCGCGGCCGTTGAGGTGCAGATCGGGGATGCTCTCCTTGCCGTCCGTGAAGGCGGCCTCGCACAGGAAGAGGTCGCTGTCCCGGGCGAGTTCCTCCAGCGCCTCGCTCACCCCGGTGTCCCCGGAGTACGTCAGCGCCCGCCCGCCGTGCTCGACGCGGATGGCGTAGGCCTCCACGGGGTGGGCCACCCGCTCGGTGTGCACGGTGAAGGGGCCGATCTCGAAGGTGCCGGGCTTGACCGTGTGGAAGTCGAAGACCTCGCTCATCGAGGAGGCCGTGGGGGTGTCGGCGTAGGCGGTGGTCAGCCGGTGCTCGGTGCCCTCGGGCCCGTACACCGGGATGGGGTCGCAACGGCCTCCGTCGTACCGGTAGTAGCGCGCGACGAAGTAGCCGAGCATGTCGATGCAGTGGTCGGCGTGCAGATGACTCAGAAAGATGGCGTCGAGGTCGTAGAGACCGCAGTGGCGCTGCAACTCGCCCAGGGCGCCGTTGCCCAGGTCGAGAAGCAGCCGGAAGCCGTCGGCCTCGACGAGGTAGCTCGAGCAGGCCGATTCCGCGGACGGGAACGACCCCGAGCAGCCGACGACGGTGAGCTTCATGAAGCAGAAACCTCCGCTGGCGGGAAAACTTCAGAGAGGAAGATGACGGGGGTCGTGCGGTCCGTCGAGCGTAAGGCGGGATACGTCCGGTCGCTCCTCCGGCAAGGGCTGTTGTGGGCGAACTCACCTGTGGTGTCACCGGTTCGGCTGGACCTGGGGCGCATGGGGAGCGTTGAAGGGCGCGCACCGAGGGTCGCACGCCGGTAACGTCATGGCTGTGGACACGTCCTGGTGGCTGGCGCTCGCGGCGGTGGTGCTGCTCGCGCTCGTCGCCACGCTCGTCGACGGCTGGGGACGGGGTCGCAGGCCTCCGAGAAGGTCGCGTCCCGGCCGTCTGACCGGCCACCGTGCCGCGGCGCGTCCGCAGCCCGCGGAGATCTGGTGGGCCAGCGTGCCCCATGGAGACGGGCCGGGGGCGAAGGACCGGCCCTGTCTGGTTCTGGCGGTGCACGGCAAGCGCGCCAGGGTCGCGGAGATCACCAGCAGGTACCACGACGAGCGGTCCGGAGTGATCCCGCTGCCGCCGGGCTCGGTCGGGGACACGCAGGGCCGGACCAGCTTCCTGGAGACCGACGAGGTCCGGGAGATACCGGTGTGGGACTTCCGCCGCCGGGTGGGGGTCGTGGACCCGGTCCTCTGGGACCAGGTGCGGTACCTGGCAGGCTGAACGGAACGGACGCGACCCAGCTGACAGGAAAGGCCCGCCCCAGCCGAACGGGACGAACGCGGCCCGACCGAACGGGACAGACGCGGCCCCACCAAACGCAGCGGGCCCAGCCCAGCCAAACGGGACAGGCCCGGCCCGACCGAACGGGACGAACGCGTCCCAGCCGAACAGGACAGACGCGGCCCCACCAAACGCAGCGGACGCAGCCCAGCCAAACGGGACAGACGCGGCCCGACCGAACGGGACGAACGCGTCCCAGCCGAACAGGACAGACGCGGCCCCACCAAACGCAGCGCGCGCAGCCCAGCCGCAGGGGACGGGCGCGGCCCGACCAGACGGGACAGGCCCGGCCCAGCCGAACGGAGTCGGCGCGGCCCGACCGAACGGGACGAGCGCGGCCCAGCCGAGCGGAACAGGCGCGGCGCTGCCGTGTCCGGGTGTCGTGGCGCGTCGGGCTCACGGCCCTGTCACCCGCACGGTGACCGTCCACTGCCGGATGCCCTGGCACGCGATCCGGCCGGGGCCCGCCGCGCACAGCGGACGGATGGACGTCAGCCGGGCCGTTCCGGGCGTGACGGCGTCGAACGCGGCGACGGCGTCGCCCGGCAGGATCACGATGCCGGCGTTGGCGGCCCGCAGAGCGGAGCCGCTGGACCTGACCGGTGTCCAGGGACGGTCCTCGGTGCCGTCCAGGGTGAGACGCACCTGCCCGCCGACGGTCAGGCAGAGGGTGCGCCCGGAGTCGGCGACGGTGAGTTCGGCGCGGTCCGTGCAGCCGGGGGCGGGACGGCCGGAGGAGGCCGGGGCGGTCCCGGTCGCGGACTCTGAGGGGACGGATCCGGGCGGGGAAGCGGGCGCGGTCGTCGGCCGGGTGGGGGTGCCGTCCTTGCCGGAGCCCGCGCCGTCGTGCTGTGCGCCGCAGCCGACGAGGAGCAGGGTCGCCGCCGCGGCGGCGACGGCGGTGCCGTGAAGCGTCGAACGGCGCATGGGGTCGGCCGCCTTTCTGCTGTGCCCGGGGTGCCGTGCCCTGTCCTTCTGCCGGTGTGACGTTTCTCCAGCACATCAGGATCCCGTCCCCCACGCACGCCGGAGCCCCGGCCGATACGACGGCCGGGGCCCCGCGCACGCGGATATTGGACGGACCGGTGGTGGGCGGCAGAACCTACGCCCAGAGCTGACCCTGGAGGGTCTCGATGGCCTCCTCGGTGGTGGCCGCGGTGTAGACGCCGGTGGAGAGGTACTTCCAGCCGCCGTCGGCGACGATGAAGACGATGTCGGCGCTCTCGCCCGCCTTCAGCGCCTTCTTCCCGACGCCGATCGCCGCGTGCAGCGCGGCGCCCGTGGAGACGCCCGCGAAGATGCCCTCCCGCTGGAGGAGTTCACGGGTGCGGGTGACCGCGTCGGCCGAGCCGACCGAGTAGCGGGTGGTGAGGACGGAGGCGTCGTAGAGCTCGGGGACGAAACCCTCGTCGAGGTTGCGCAGGCCGTACACCAGGTCGTCGTAGCGTGGCTCGGCGGCGACGATCTTCACGTCCGGCTTGTGCTCGCGCAGGTAGCGGCCGACGCCCATGAGGGTGCCCGTGGTGCCGAGGCCCGCGACGAAGTGCGTGATCGAGGGCAGGTCGGCGAGGATCTCGGGGCCGGTGGTGGCGTAGTGGGCACCGGCGTTGTCCGGGTTGCCGTACTGGTAGAGCATCACCCAGTCCGGGTGCTCGGCGGCCAGCTCCTTGGCGACGCGCACGGCGGTGTTGGAACCGCCCGCGGCCGGGGAGGGGATGATCTCCGCTCCCCACATGCCGAGCAGGTCCCGGCGCTCCTGCGAGGTGTTCTCGGGCATCACGCACACCATGCGGTAGCCCTTGAGCTTGGCCGCCATGGCAAGCGAGATGCCGGTGTTGCCGGAGGTGGGTTCGAGGATCGTGCAGCCCGGGGTGAGCCGGCCGTCCTTCTCCGCCTGCTCGATCATGTGCAGGGCGGGCCGGTCCTTGATCGAGCCGGTCGGGTTGCGGTCCTCCAGCTTCGCCCAGATGCGGACGTCGGCCGACGGCGACAGCCGCGGCAGGCACACCAGAGGGGTGTTGCCCACCGCGGCCAGCGGGGAGTCGTAACGCATCTCTGATCAGCGACCGATCAGCGCATGCCGCCGGCGACGGCCGGCAGGATCGTCACGTTGTCGCCGTCGGCGAGCTTGGTGGCGATACCGTCCAGGAAGCGCACGTCCTCGTCGTTCAGGTAGACGTTGACGAAGCGGCGCAGCTGCTCGCCGTTCGCCTGGTCGACGATCCGGGCCTGGATGCCCGGGTGCCGGGTCTCGAGGTCGGCGAAGAGCTCGGCGAGGGTCTCCCCGTTGCCGTCCACGGCCTTCTGGCCGTCGGTGTACTGGCGGAGGATGGTGGGGATGCGGACCTCGATGGCCATGGTTGCGGGCTCCTGTCGGTAAGGATGTCGTCGGGATGGATCCCCCGGCTCGGACGCGGCCGGGCGCACCGTAGGGGTACCCCCGGGCTTTCGGCACTGGGGGGAGCGCCGCGGCCCTCACGGCCGTGCGGCGGCGCGGAACGTCAACAGATGGCGCTGTTCAGCCTGCACAGGTCGACGTGCAGCCGCGCCACGAGCAGCATGCCCGGCGTCTTCTCGCTCACGTCGTGGGAAACCATGCGGTCATCGTATCGATTCCCGGTCCGGGACCCGGAGTGTGATCTCGTCACGCGGACACTTTCCATCCACGCCACGAGACGTTCCCCGATCATTCCCCGATCAGTACGCCTCCACCACCTTGACCTCCTCCTCCGTGACCTCGCCCTCGACGATGCGGAACGAGCGGAACTGGAACTCGCCGAGCCCGTCGGTGTCGGCGGTGGAGACCAGCACGTAGTGCGCGCCGGGCTCGTTGGCGTAGCTGATGTCGGTGCGGGAGGGGTAGGCCTCGGTCGCGGTGTGCGAGTGGTAGACGATCACCGGCTCCTCGTCCAGATCGTCCATTTCCCGGTAGAGCTTGAGCAGGTCCTGCGAGCCGAACTCGTAGAAGGTGGGCGAGCGGGCCGCGTTCACCATGGGGATGAACCGCTCGGGCCGGCCGGAGCCCACGGGTCCGGCCACGACGCCGCACGCCTCGTCGGGGTGGTCCTTGCGGGCGTGGGCGACGATCTGGTCGTAGAGGGCCTGGGTAAGGGTCAGCATGGCGGCCAGCATAGACAGGCGGGCCGTTCCGTACCGGAGTTCGGTACGGAACGGCCCACATTGCGGACATCCTGAGCGGCCGCGGGAGCGGGTTGGGGGCCCGCTCCTGCCGGGACGTCCGGTCCGGGAGCGCCTTCGGGATCAGCCGACCTTCTCGAGCTGCGGCTCGCGGCGGTCGGCGACCTGCGGGTTGCGGTTCTTGAGGACCGCCCAGCCGATGGCGAGGGCGGCGGCCCACGCGGCCATCACGTACAGGCAGACGCGGGAGTCGGCGTCGTACGCGATCAGGCCGGTGACGAAGAGCAGGAACGCGATGGCGACGTAGGAGCACTTGGAGCCGCCGGGGGCCGGGAAGGAGGAGGCCCGCAGCCGGCCCGACTCGACGCCCCGGCGGTACAGGACGTGGCTGATCAGGATCATCAGCCACGTCCAGATGCCGGCCGCGGTGGCGACGGAGGTGACGTAGCCGAAGGCCTTCTCCGGGACGATGTAGTTCAGCACGACGCCGATGCCCATGAAGGCGACGGAGACGGTGATGCCCAGCGCCGGGGTCTTGGAGGTCGACAGGCGGCTGAAGAACCGGGGGGCCTCGCCGTTGTCCGCGAGGGTGCGCAGCATGCGGCCGGTGGAGTACATGCCGGAGTTGCAGGAGGACAGGGCCGCGGTGAGCACCACGAAGTTCACGATGCCCGCGCCGGCCGGGATACCGATGACCGCGAACGCCTTCACGAAGGGGCTGACGCCCGGCGCGAACTCGGTCCACTTCACCACGCACAGGATGACGGTGAGGGCGCCGACGTAGAACAGCGCGATCCGCCAGGGCAGGGTGTTGATCGCCTTGGGGAGGGTCTTCTCCGGGTTCTCGGACTCACCCGCGGTGACGCCGACCAGTTCGACGGCGAGGTAGGCGAACATCACGCCCTGGAGGGTCATCAGGGAGGAGCCGACGCCCTTGGGGAAGAAGCCGTCGAACTCCCAGAGGTTGCTGACGGTGGCGGTGTCACCGGCGGCGCTGAAGCCGAAGGTGAGGACGCCGAGACCGATCACGATCATGCCGATGAGGGCGGTGACCTTGACCATCGAGAACCAGAACTCGATCTCGCCGAAGACCTTCACGGAGATCAGGTTGGCCAGGAACAGGACGACCAGGAACACCAGCGCGGTCACCCACTGCGGAATGGCGGGGAACCAGTAGTGGACGTAGATCGCGGCGGCCGTCAGCTCGGCCATTCCGGTCACCACCCACATCAGCCAGTACGTCCAGCCGGTGAAGAAGCCGAAGAACGGGCCGAGGAACTCGCGGGAGTACTCCGCGAAGGAACCCGAGACGGGGCGGTAGAGCAGGAGCTCGCCGAGTGCCCGCATGATGAAGAAGATGATCAGGCCCGCGAGGGCGTACATGACGATGAGGCTTGGTCCGGCCTTGGCGATGTTCGCCCCTGCACCCAGGAAGAGGCCGACGCCGATGGCGCCGCCGATGGCGATCATCTGGACCTGGCGGCTGCCGAGTCCTCGCTCGTACCCCTCTTCGGGGGCTTCCGTGACCTGCGGTGAGGTCATGTGGTGTGCGCCTTTCTCCATGCCGACCCCGGGCCCTCGGTCGGCCCCGGATCGGGTTTCGATCCCCCCGGATTGATGGAGTGCGTGCCCGGGTCTCCCCGGATCCGCTGTGCCTGGCCGGCTGTTGCCGGCTCGGTGGCGCACCCGGCCGGACATGGGTGGTGTCCGCCGGGCGGTCGTGAAGATTTATCACGGCCGCAACACTGATCGACGGGGAGCTGTGTGATGCATCCCACGGGAAGAAGCGGACGAAGCGCGCAGGGCGCACCCATACCCGGCCGTCGCAGTGACGCGATCGTTATCCGGATTTGAGCGTCCTCTGAGCGAACGCGAAATCCGGATATACCGGGTGGATCACGGCATGAGCCGGGTGGATCACGGCATGGGACCACAGCGCGATGCCCGGGGCCACAGCGCGAGAGGCGCGGGGCTACGGCATGAGGCGCGGTACTACGGCATGAGCGTGGAGACGAGGGTCTCCTGGAGTCCGCCCAGCCAGAGGTAGGCCATCACCATCGGCTTGCGCGGATCCTCGTCCGGCAGCCGGTAGAAGTCGTCCGTGTCGTCCTCGTCGGTGATCTCCAGCCGGGAGCCGATGGCGAGGCGCAGGTCGTTGAGCGCGCCGAGCCACCGCTGGGACTCGGCCGGCGTCAGCTCCAGCTCCGCAAGGCCGCCTTCGCCGGGGGTGAGCGCGTTGAGCGAGTGGATCACCGCGAGGGCGTTCTCGCGCTTGCCGGCCCGCAGGTCGTTCTCGGTGTAGCGGCGGAACTCGGCGGAGTGGGCGCGCTGCTCGGCGGCCTCCTGGGGGTTGCCGGGAGTCTCGGGGTCGCGGTAGGCGTCCGGGAAGAGCCGCATGAGGACGGGATCGGACGGCGGTTCGCTCGGGCCCTCGGCGAACAGCTCGGCGAGCGGGTCGGCGGGGGTGTCCTCGGCGGGGCCGGGACCGATGAGCTCGAGGAGCTGCACGGCCAGCGAGCGGATGATGGAGATCTCGACGTCGTCGAGGGCGACGGACGCGCCGCCGCCGGGGAGCGGTTCGAAGGTTCCTGGCATGGAGGGAGTTCGCTACTTCCGGTCCTGCTGGAGGGTGGCCCACAGACCATAGCCGTGCATGGCCTGAACGTCCCGTTCCATCTCCTCACGGGTTCCGCTGGAGACGATGGCCCGGCCTTTGTGGTGGACGTCGAGCATGAGCTTGGTGGCCTTGTCCTTGGAGTAGCCGAAGTACGTCTGGAAGACGTACGTCACATAGCTCATGAGATTGACGGGGTCGTTGTGGACGATCGTCACCCAGGGCACGTCGGGTTCGGGTACGGCAAAGACCTCCTCCGCCGACTCGGTCTTCTCGATCTCGATGGGTGCGGCTGCCGTCACACGGCCCATGCTGCCATCCCGAGGGGGTACTCGCATAAACGGAGGGCCAAATCGTCAGTCTGACGAAATGGGAGTACGATTCTTCGCCAGGCATCATCCGGGGACGGCCCCCGGACCCCCGGCCGACGCCGGGGGCACCCGCGCGACATGTCTAGGAGAGCTTCGGTGGGCGTTGCGGACCTTGGGCTGCCGGTGGACGTTCCCTCGACGGCTCTGTTCACCGATCACTACGAGCTGACGATGCTCCAGGCCGCTCTGAAGGCCGGGACGGCCGGGCGGCGCAGCGTCTTCGAGGTCTTCACCCGGCGGCTGCCCGACGGACGCCGCTACGGGGTCGTGGGCGGCACCGGGCGGGTGCTGGACGCGGTGGAGAACTTCCGCTTCGACGCGGACGTCCTCGCCTTCCTGCGCGAGCGCCGGGTGGTGGACGAGCCGACCCTGGAATGGCTCGCCGACTACCGGTTCGGCGGGGACATCTGGGGCTACCCCGAGGGCGAGGTGTACTTCCCGGGCTCGCCGATCATGCGGGTGGAGGGGTCGTTCGGCGAGTGCGTGCTGCTGGAGACCGTGATCCTGTCGATCCTCAACCACGACTCGGCGATCGCGGCCGCCGCCTCCCGGATGACCTCGGCCGCCGGCGGCCGCCCGCTGATCGAGATGGGCGCCCGCCGCACCCACGAGCTGGCCGCGGTCGCCGCCTCCCGGGCCGCCTACCTCGGCGGTTTCACCTCCACCTCCGACCTGGCCGCCGGCTTCCGCTACAACATCCCGACGGTGGGCACCTCCGCCCACGCCTTCACCCTGCTGCACGACAGCGAGCGGGACGCCTTCCAGGCGCAGGTGGACTCGCTCGGCCGGGACACCACGCTGCTGGTGGACACCTACGACGTGACCGAGGCGGTCCGTACGGCCGTCGAGATCGCCGGGCCCGAGCTGGGCTCGGTGCGCATCGACTCCGGCGACCTGCTGCTGGTCGCGCACCGGGTGCGCCAGCAGCTCGACGAACTGGGCGCACGGGACACGAAGATCATCGTCACCTCGGACCTGGACGAGTACGCCATCGCCTCGCTGGCGGCGGCGCCCGTGGACGCCTACGGCGTCGGCACCCAGCTGGTCACCGGCTCCGGCCACCCGACGGCGTCCATGGTCTACAAGCTGGTCGCGCGCGCCGAGACCGGCGACGCCGGGGCGCCGCTGGTGCCGGTGGCGAAGAAGTCCACCGGCGGCAAGACCTCCGTCGGCGGCCGCAAGTGGGCGGCACGCCGGCTGGACGCGCACGGGGTCGCGGAGGCGGAGGTCGTGGGCACCGGTCCGGTGCCGGACCGGCTGGCCGGCCGGCAGCTCCTGGTGGAGCTGGTCAAGGGCGGTGAGGTGATCGCCCGCGAGCCGCTGGACGCCGCCCGGGACCGGCACGCTACCGCCCGCGCCAACCTGCCGCTGTCGGCGACCCAGCTCTCCCGAGGGGAACCCGTCCTTCCGACGGAGTACGTCCACACGGGCTCGGGTAGCTAAAGCGCGTGCCCCCGCTTCGGTACGCCCCCGAAAGTCCCCTCACGTCCGAGTGGCGGATCCGCCGGGACCGTGGCCTCACGACCGGACCCGCGTCCCCTCCGCCCGCCGATCCGACAACCGAAGGACACCGACCATGCGCCGCGCCTTGATCGTCGTCGATGTGCAGAACGACTTCTGCGAGGGGGGCAGCCTCGCGGTGGCCGGGGGCGCCGACGTCGCCGCCGCGATCACCGAGCTCATCGGGCAGGCTCCCGCGGGCTACCGGCACGTGGTGGCGACCCGGGACCACCACATCGCGCCCGGCGGTCACTTCGCCGACAACCCCGACTTCGTCCGTTCCTGGCCCGCGCACTGCGTCGCGGGCACGGAGGGTGTGGGCTTCCACCCCAACTTCGCCCCCGCCGTCGCCTCCGGAGCCGTCGACGCGGTCTTCGACAAGGGCGCCTACTCGGCGGCCTACAGCGGCTTCGAGGGCACCGACGAGAACGGCGAGCCGCTGGCCGACTGGCTCAGGGCCCGGCACATCGACGAGGTGGACGTGGTCGGGATCGCCACGGACCACTGCGTGCGCGCCACCGCCCTGGACGCCGTGAGGGAGGGCTTCCGCACCCAGGTGCTCCTGGACCTCACCGCCGGGGTGGCCCAGGCGACCACCGAACGGGCACTGGAGGAGCTGCGGCAGGCGGGCGTGGAACTCATGGGCAAGCCGGTCGTCGCCTAGGTCCTGTCAGCCGGCTCCAGATCGTGTCCCGGGCCTGTGGGAGCCGGTCCGGGCCCGACCGCGCCCCTCCAGGTCCTGTCCGGGCCCTGTGGGGGCCCTGTGCGGGACGGGCTGTCGCGACGCCTGCCGGTGACTGTCACGACGCCTGCCGGTGTGCGGCCGGTCTGCGCAGCAGGGCTCTGATCGGGTGCCACAGTTCCGGGGCGCCCACGGTGTCACCGGGTGACGTACGCCATATCAGGCCGTCGGGGTGGTGCAGGACCGCGGTGACCTCGTCCGGGGTCGGCGGAGCCGCGTTGCCCCGCAGGTAGACCGCGCGCAGGCCCAGGTTGCGCAGCCGGGTCAGGGCCCGGGCGCGGTTGTGCGCGTGGACGAGCACGCGCACGCCGTCGGCGCCGTCAAGGGTGGGGCTGGGCAGGTTCAGCGCCACCACCACGGTGCCGTTCGGCAGCTTGCAGAAACCTCCTGCGGCCATGCGGTCACTCCCCCGTTCCGGTCGGTGTCAATAAGCGGGTCACAGGACGCACCTAAACACGATCGGCGGCAACCCGCCAGGGGGTTGCCGCCGATGTGCGCTTGACCTGCGTAAACGCTGATTACTTCAGCGCGCCGCCGATCTCGATCTCCATCGTGGAGCCGTCCTTGGCCTCCTTGGTGATCTTGATCTTGGTGTTGGTGTCAGTGATCTTGACACCGCCGGCCGGGTTCGCGGGGTCGTAGTAGGTGTTGGCGCGGTCGTTGAAGACCGACACCCCCTTCGACGACTTGATCTTGGTCTTGACGCCCGCCTTGTGCAGCGTGATGCCGTCCGTGCCGTACAGGCTGAACGTCGAGTCGTAGGTCTGGATGCGGTTGCGCATCAGCGCGCCGTCGGACCACCGCAGCGCGTCCGGGTGCGAGTCGACCGGGAGGATCCGGCCGACACCCGGGTGCTTGCTGGTGTTGTTGTCGGCCTGGGAGGTGTCCCACTTCCAGATCAGCAGGCCGTTCTGGTACGGGAAGTGCTCGACCCAGTCCGGACGGTCGGCGAAGCCGAAGTTGTACGGGCCGGTCTCCAGCGTGGTGTCGTACGACACGTACTGGCGGTTCTCGGCGATGTAGTACTGCTTGTAGTCCTTGGTGAAGGACGCGCCGATGCGGGAGAAGCCGTTCGCCGTCCACGCCGGGTCCGCGCTCTCGGCGTCGTCCGCGAAGACCACCGAGCCGTCCGCGGTCAGCGTGATCCGGTCGGCCGTGAAGCCCTTCAGCGCCACTCCGCCGTCGGTCTGGTAGCGGAAGCGGAGCAGGACCTTCTGACCCGCGTAGGCGTCCAGGGAGTACGACAGGTTCTTCCAGCCGTCGACCGTGCCGTGCAGGGCCGGGTTGCCGCTGCCGTCGCGCGGGATCGGCTGGCCGTTCACCGTGCCGTCGAGTGCGGTGTAGTTGGCGCCGCCGTCGGTGGAGACCTCGGTGTAGAGGAAGTCGTAGTTGGCCTCGATGTCGTACCAGCCGTCAAGGGTGAGGGCGGCCGACTTCTTGCCGGTGAGGTCCATGGACCGGGTCAGGGTGTTCTTCAGGTTGTTGGCGCTGCCGCTCCACCACTGGGTGGCACCCTGGGCCGGGGTGACGATCGTGGTGGTGACCGCCTTGTCGGGCAGGGAGACCACCACGGCCTGCCGGTGCTTGGTGTTGTACTCGGACAGGCCCAGCTTGTGCGCCGAGTTCACGCCGGCCTTGGCGACGTCGTAGTTGAGCCAGCCGAGCTGGAGCTTGTCCCAGGCGTTCATGTCGCCGGGCAGGTCGCCGATGGCTTCCTTGCCGCGGCCGAGCCAGGAACCGGAGGACATCAGCGTCCAGAAGCCGGTGGAGTTCTCGCCGCCGGCGGTGTCGTACTCGTCCGGCAGGCCGAGGTCGTGGCCGTACTCGTGGGCGAAGACGCCGAGGCCGCCGTTCTCCGGCTGGATGGTGTAGTCGCCGACCCAGATGCCGGTGTCGCCGATCTGCGCGCCGCCGAGCTTGTTGTACTCGGGGCCGGTGGCGCCGGCGTCGGTGCCGAAGGCGTACCAGCGGTGGGCCCAGATCGCGTCGGTGCCCTGGGCGCCGCCGCCGGCGGACTCGTCCTCACCGGCGTGCACGATCTGGAAGTGGTCGATGTAGCCGTCCGGCTCGTTGAAGTCGCCGTCGCCGTCGTAGTCGTAGCGGTCCCACTGGTCGTACTGGGCCAGGTCCGCCTTGATCTGGGCGTCGGTCCGGCCGGCCGCCTTCTGCTGGGCGACCCAGGCGTTCACACCGTCGCTGACGATGTTCCACACGCTCGGGCAGTTGGTGGAGCCGCAGGCGTTGTTGCCGTAACGGGCCTCGTTCCAGGGCACCTTGACCCAGTCGGAGACCTCGCCGTCGACCGAGTAGCGGCCCGAGGACTGGGTCTCGTAGTACTTCTTCACCGACTCGGTGTTCTTGCCGGTGCCGAAGTACAGGTCCTGGAAGTGCTGCTGGTTGTAGTCCTTCTGCCAGGCCGTGGAGTTGTCCTTCTTGCGGTCCGGCGCGGCGATCTCGTTGTGCAGCGGACCGGGGGTGCCGCCGTACTTCGGGTCCGTCTTGTCGCCGAACTCGACCAGGATGGTGAAGATCTTGTCGGTCTTCTCCCGGCCCAGCTCGACGTACTTGGTGTCGCCCTTCTTGCCCTTGAGCTCGACGACCTTGGAGCCCTTGCGGTCCTGCACCTTGGTCTTGCCGGCGATGACCTGGCTCAGGGCCTCCTGGCGCTGGGCCTTCTGCGTCTTGCTCAGCGGGCCGTCGAGGTCGTGCGAGTGCTGCCCCACCGGCTGCGGGTCGTGCCGGTTCACGGAGGCGGAGTCGGCCGTCGTCGCGGCCTCCGCCACGGCGAACGTCGAGAACGTGGCGGTGGCCGCCGCGAGCGCGACACCGATCGCGGTCGTTCTGAACGTCCAGCGTCTACTGGTCACTTGTGGTCCTCCCCAGCCGCGTCCGTGCGCGCGGAAGGGGGGTCATGGGCCATGGAAAGGTCCGCGCACGATGAACGCGTGTAGTCAAGTGACGTCATTCGACTAGACGTTCGCAAGAAAAAACAGACCTTGACTTGAACCCGTCAAGTGCATTATGTGGAGCGGGTGTTCGCTTTGCGGACACCGGTGCACCAGGGCCGAACGGCCCCGCCGGGCGCGTGCGCCCGTCCACTCCGTGGACCGCATGACTCCGTGCGCCCCCCGTGCACCGGCACCATGGGTTAGGTCGTGCTTACCAGTGGTTCCACTCGGGCACACAGGCGAATAGAGTCGATTGGCGGACCGCCAGGAAACCGGTGGAATGCCAGGCCGATGCCCACGTCACACCTACAGATCCCTGTCCGCACCCTCCCCCGCAGCGAGAGGCACGGGGGGAGACCCCCACTTCCGAGGACCGATTGCCATGCCTCGTCCCACCGCCGCACAGCTCGCCTACGGTTCCTGCACCGTGATCTTCTCGACGCTCGCCATGCTGCTGCTGTCCCGGACGACTTCGGGCCTGGGGATCGTGGTCATCGCCCTCGCGGCACTCGCGCTGGGGCTCCTGGTCGCCATGACGGTGCCGATGCCGAAGGCACGCACGGCCGAGCCGGCCGGCGCCAGGCAGGCACGGGTCCAGACGCGCGTCCGGGCGCGGGCACACCGGCAGCCCGTCACGGCCGGAGTCGAGCCGGTACGGGGGCCGACGGCCTCCTGACCCCCTCCGGCGTTCTCCGACCTCCTCCGAAACTCCTCGCCGCCCCGGGCCGAGGTCAACCGGTGCTGACCACCACCGTCTTGGCCGCCTTGTCGTGCAGGCCCTGCTTGTAGGGGCGGTCGAAGAAGCTCCAGCCGCCGCTGATCGCCAGCCACAGGCAGGCGCAGCAGAACCAGAAGGGCACCCAGAGCACCGCCGCGCGTGCCAGCGCGGTCGGGACGGACGGGGTGGAGCCGTCGTCGAGGTTGGCCACCCGCATGTCCAGCCATTTCTTGCCCAGGGTCTGCCCGTATCTGGAGATCATGAACGTGTCGTAGGCCATGTAGAACACCACGCCGACCACCGACTGCGCCACGGACTTGCCGACCTGCACGTTCTCGGCGTTGACCACGTACTCGTTGACCCGCAGGCCCCAGGTGACCAGGGTGACGACGATGCCGACCAGGACCAGGTCGACGATGCGGGCGAGGGTGCGTTTGCCGCTGTCTGCGAGCGGGGGCATACCGGCGAGCGGGTCACCGCCGTAGGGACCGCCGCCGTAACCGCCGCCCTGCGGGCCTCCACCGTAGGGGCCGCCACCGCCGTGGCCGCCGCCCTGCGGACCGTAAGGCCCCCCGCCGCCCTGCGGGCCACCGCCGTACGGCCCACCGCCCTGTGGTCCGCCGCCGGGGGGTGGTTGCTCGCCGGGCGGCGGAGGCTGCTCGCCGGGCGGCGGGGGCATGCCTGCTGACGGGTCGTCGGAGTACGGGGAGCCGCCGGACCGTCCGCCTTCCTGGGCGTCGCCCCACGCGCCGCCGCCCTGCCCGTCGTCGCCCCGCGCGTTCTCGCCCCACGGACCCTCGCCGTGGGGTGGTCGCCGTCCCCCGGGGGTAGGGGGCTGCGGTCCGGAGCCGGGGGGCGGTTCGGTGCTCATGCGCCGAGTGGATCGCGAGCCCGGCCGCCGCGCACCCGGTGCGCGGCCGGACGGATGAGACCGGCGTGAACGAGACCGACGTGGATAGGACCGGCGTGCATGGGACCGGCGTGAACGAGACCGACGTGCATGGGACCGGCGTGCATGGGACCGGCGTGCATGGGACCGACGTGCATGGGACCGACGTGCATGGGACCGACGTGCATGGGACCGGCGTGCATGGGACCGGCACGGACAAGGCCGGCGTGGATGAGGCCGGCGCGGGTGCGGAGCCGCCCCGCCGGTTTCCTCAGCCCGCCACGAACGTGTGCGCCGCCTTGTCGTGCCAGCACTGGCGCCACGGCCGGTCGAACAGGCACCACGCCATGCCCACCAGACCGATGCCGAGGAGTCCCGGGACACCCCAGACGAGCCAGCGGCGCAGGGCCGGGCCGAACGACGGGGGCTCGTGGCCCTCGATGTCCCGCACTTCCAGGCCGCACAGCTTCTTGCCCAGAGTGCGGCCCCACTTGGCTGTGGGCAGCACCTCGTAGACCACGCCGAAGAGCAGCAGGACGGCGAGGACCACGCCGAGGTACGTCGCCGTGGTGCCGTCCAGGAGCCAGACCGTCACCGTGCGGCCGGAGAGCCGGGCCTCGTCGATCTTGCCGTTGACGTGGTCGATCGCCTTGGTGCCGAGCGGTACGGCGGCCACGGCGGTGACGCTCCCGAGGACGACCGAGTCGACGATCCGGGCGGCCAGCCGCTTGCCGAGGCCGGCGGGCCGGGCCGCGGCCTGCCGCCGCGCCGCCGCCTGGAACGGGTCCTCGACCGGCGGCTTCCAGGGCGCCACGGGCTGCTGCTCACCCGACCCGGCGAGCCGGTGCACCTGCTGCGCCCAGGAGGACTGCCCACCACCGGCACCACTGGTCAGCGGCGTCCCGGCGGGAGCGCCGGGGCTCTGCGGCCCACCGGGCTGAAGGGGCGGGGCCGAGGGGGAGGACATCGGGGGCGCCGCCGGGCCGGAAGCCTGTGCGGAGGCACCACCGGGCCGGGCCCCGGCCTGGCCCGGCGGCTGCGCGGCTGCCGCCCGCGCGGCGGCGGCCTTTCCGGCCCCGAAACCGGGACCGCCGGCACCACCGGCGGCGGGCCCACCGGCAGCGGGGGCCCCGGCGCCGCCCGGCAGGCCGGAGCCGGACGCGGCCCCGGAGACGGGCGAGCCCTGGCCGGGAAGGCCCGGCGTGCCTGCACCCGGAGTCCTGGGGGGCACCGCGCGGAAGGTCATCGTGCCCTCGTCGACGGGCGTGCCCGGTCCCGGAACACCGGGGACGGCGTCACCCGGGGTCCCGGGAGTGCCGCCCGTCGTGGGGCGGCGGAAGACGAACGTGCCGTCGGAGCGGCCCCCGTCCCGGGCCTGATCCGCGTCGGCCGGCGCCGGGTCCGCCGTGTGGGCCACCCTCGGGTCGGCCGGGGCGCCCCAGGAGACGCGGTGGTCCTGCCCGCCGCCGAAGCCGGACTGCCGGTTGCGGTCGGCGCCCCACGCCGACGCCGGTTCGGGCCGGCCGCCCTGCGGTGCCGCGGCGGGATTCGGGTCGGCGACGGGGTCCTCGTCGAAGAAGTGCGGTCCCGTCTCCTCCACCGCCGGGACCGCCGCGGGGTGCACGCCGGGCGGCGGTCCGAGCGGCTCGCCGTCGGTCGGTGCCGGGCGGCTGGTGCCCGGCACCCAGGCGGCGCCGTTCCAGTACCGGACGTAGCCAGGGATGGACGGGTCCGGGTAGTAGCCTTCGCGTGGCCTGTCGTCACCGGGTGCCGGGGTTGGGGCGCTCATGTCCGTCGTCCCGTATCTGCTCGGAGGTCGTCTTGGGGGCCTCCACATCTATCAGACCGAGGCAGCCGACACCGCCGGACCGGCCGGACCCACTCCTTTCCGGGCAACCTCGTACACATACTTCACGATCACGCGAGATCCGGATCGAAAAAGTTCGGACAACCCGCGTAATGCCCGGCGTCCAGCGCCCTCTCCCTTCACACGGGCCCGCCGAGAGGCCCGTGGGAGAGAGGAGAGAACCATGCGGCACACCGTGGTGGAGCGCGAACTGGAGCTGAGACTGATCCTGTCGCCCGAGTGCGGCATCCCCGTCCCGGCACGGCTCGCCTACCGCACCGACGACCCGTACGCCGTGCACATCGTCTTCCACGTCGACTCCGAGCACCCCGTGCGCTGGACGTTCGCCCGGGAACTGCTCGTGGAAGGGGTGTTCCGGCCGTGCGGGGACGGCGACGTGCGGGTGTGGCCGTCGAAGGCGCTGGGCCGCAGCGTGGTCCTGCTGGCACTGAGCGCGCCCGACGGCGAGGCCCTGCTGGAGGCGTCCGCCGCGCAGGTGTCGGCCTGGCTGGAGCGCACGCTGCGCCTGGTGCCGCCGGGCACCGAGGGCGAGCAGCTCGGCATCGACGACGAGCTGGCCGGGCTGCTCGCCCAGTGAACGCGGGGGCGTCAGAACAGCTTGCCGGGGTTGAGGATGCCCAGCGGGTCGAAGGCCTGTTTGATCGCCCGCTGCATCTCGACCCCCACCGGGCCGATCTCGCGCGCCAGCCACTCCTTCTTCAGCACGCCCACGCCGTGCTCGCCGGTGATGGTGCCGCCGAGTTCGAGGCCGAGGGCCATGATCTCGTCGAAGGACTCGCGGGCGCGCCGCGACTCGTCGGGGTCCTGTGCGTCGAAGCAGACGGTCGGATGGGTGTTGCCGTCGCCCGCGTGCGCGCAGACCCCGATGGTGAGCTGGTACTTCTCGGCGATCCGTTCGATGCCTTCGAGCATCTCGCCGAGCCGGGAGCGGGGCACGCACACGTCGTCGATCATCGTCGTGCCCTTGACGGCCTCCAGCGCGGTGAGCGACAGCCGCCGCGCCTGCAGCAGCATCTCGGACTCGGCGTCGTCGTCGGCGGGGACGACCTGGGTGGCGCCGGCCGCCTCGCACAGCGCGCCGACCGCGGCGAGGTCGGCGGCCGGGTCCGGCGTGTCGAACGCGGCCAGCAGCAGTGCCTCGGTGGTCTCCGGCAGGCCCATGCGGGCGAGGTCGTTGACGGCCTTCACCGTCGTACGGTCCATGAGTTCGAGCAGGGAGGGCACATGTCCGCCCGCCATGATCCGGCACACGGCGTCGCAGGCGGTGGCCGCGGAGTCGAACTCGGCGGCCAGCACGAGCTGTTGCGGCGGCTGCGGCCTGAGCGCCAGAACGGCCCGCACCACGATGCCGAGCGAGCCCTCGGAGCCGACGAACAGGCGGGTCAGGTCGTATCCGGCGACGCCCTTGGCGGTGCGGCGGCCGGTGGACATCAGCCGCCCGTCGGCCAGCACGACGTCCAGGCCGAGCACGTACTCGGCGGTGACCCCGTACTTCACGCAGCACAGGCCACCGGAGGCGGTGCCGATGTTGCCGCCGATGGTGCACATCTCCCAACTGGAGGGGTCCGGCGGGTAGTACAGGCCGTGCTCGTTCACCGCGCGGGAGAGCGCGGCGTTGACGACGCCCGGCTCGACGACCGCGACCCGGTCGACCGGGCTGATCTCCAGGATGCGGTCCATTTTGGTCAGGGACAGCACGATGCAGCCGTCGGAGGCGTTGGCCGCGCCGGACAGGCCGGTGCGGGCGCCCTGCGGGACGACCGGGACACGTAGTTCGGTGGCGGTGCGCATGACGTGCTGGACCTGTTCCACCGTGCGCGGCAGGACGACGACGGCCGGGGCGCCGGACGGGCAGAAGCTGGCCATGTCGTTGGCGTAGGAGGCCGTGACATCGGGATCGATGAGGACAGCCTCGGCCGGCAGGCCCGCGAGGAGCCGATCGGTGAGGTTGTCCTGGGCTTCGTCGGGTGCGGCTTCAATGCGGCTCACGATCACAGCCTCGCACCCGGGGCCACGGGTGTGAACCCCGCCCGCCGCGGCTCGCTGGTCGCGGCGGGCGGGCGGAATGCCCTGGGCTCGGTGCCCGTGGGCGGGCTCGCGGCGGGGGCTCAGAGGTTCCCGCGGCGCTCCTGCTCGCGCTCGATCGCCTCGAACAGGGCCTTGAAGTTGCCCTTGCCGAAGCCCATCGACCCGTGCCGTTCGATGAGCTCGAAGAAGACGGTCGGGCGGTCCTGGACCGGCTTGGTGAAGATCTGCAGCAGGTAGCCGTCCTCGTCGCGGTCGGCGAGGATCTTCAGCTCGCGCAGGGTCTCCACGGGCACGCGGGTGTCGCCGACCCACTGGCCGAGGGTGTCGTAGTAGGAATCGGGGGTGTCCAGGAACTCGACACCGGCGGCGCGCATCGTGCGTACGGTCTGCACGATGTCGTTGGTGTTGAGCGCGATGTGCTGGACGCCGGCGCCGCCGTAGAACTCCAGGTACTCGTCGATCTGGGACTTCTTCTTGGCGACGGCGGGCTCGTTGATCGGGAACTTGACCTTGAGCGTGCCGTCGGCCACGACCTTCGACATCAGCGCGCTGTACTCGGTGGCGATGTCGTCGCCCACGAACTCCTTCATGTTCGTGAAGCCCATGACCTTGTTGTAGAACTCCACCCACTCGTTCATGCGGCCGAGTTCGACGTTGCCGACGCAGTGGTCGACCGCCTGGAAGACGCGCTGGACGGGCGGCTCGACGATGGGCTTCGCGGTCACGTAGCCGGGCAGGTACGGGCCCTCGTAGCCGGCCCGCTCGACCAGGGTGTGGCGGGTCTGGCCGTAGGTGGCGATCGCGGCGAGGACGACGGTGCCGTGCTCGTCCTTCAGCTCGTACGGCTCGGTCACCGAGCGGGCGCCGTGCTCGATGGCGTAGGCGTACGCGGCGCGCGCGTCCGGGACCTCGATGGCGAGGTCGACGACGCCGTCGCCGTGCTCGGCCACGTGCTGGGCGAGGAAGGTGCCCCAGTCGGTGGCGGGCTTGATCACCGAGGTGAACACGAACCGGGCGGAGCCGCTCTCCAGGACGTAGTTCGCGGTCTCGCGGCTGCCGTTCTCCGGTCCGGAGTAGGCGACCAGCTTCATGCCGAAGGCGGTGGAGTAGTAGTGCGCCGCCTGCTTGGCGTTGCCCACGGCGAAGACGACCGCGTCCATTCCCTTGACCGGGAAGGGGTCGGCCTGCCGGGCGGTCGCGTCGGGAGTGAGGTGTGTGGTCTGCGTCATAGCGGAAGCGTCACCCGGTCTCGCAAGGTGCGCAATAGTTCGCACATTCACTGGGCAATGTGCTCGGTGAAGGCAGCGCACCTTCGGACTTTCTGTACAGGATGACCATTCGGGAGGCGGGACGCGTGGCGATCGATCATCTGGACGGCCGCATCATCGTGCTGCTGGCGCGCGAGCCGCGCGTCGGCGTGCTGGAGATGTCACGGCGGCTGGGGGTGGCGCGGGGGACGGTCCAGGCACGTCTGGACCGTCTTCAGGCGCGCGGGGTGATCCGCGGCTTCGGTCCGGAGGTGGACCCGGCGGCGCTCGGCTATCCGGTCACGGCGTTCGCGACGCTCCAGATCCGGCAGGGGCAGGGCCCGGACGTGCGGGCCCATCTGGCGACCGTGCCGGAGGTGCTGGAGCTGCACACCACGACCGGCACCGGCGACATGCTGTGCCGCCTGGTCGCCCGCTCCAACGCCGATCTCCAGCGCGTGATCGACCGGGTGGTGGGGTTCGAGGGCATCGACCGGGCCTCGACGGCGATCGTCATGGAGAACCCGGTGCCGCTGCGGATCATCCCGCTGGTGGAGCAGGCTGCGGAGGAGTGAGAGGGACTACTTCCAAAGAACTCGTTGCAAAGCCTTCTTTGCAACGCTATCTTTGTATGCATGGCCGAACCCCTGGACCCTCGGGTCCGCCCTCTCGATGCCCGCTCGCTGCGTGGTCTGGCGCACCCCCTGCGCATGCGGCTGCTGACCGCGCTGCGACGCAGCGGGCCGGCCACCGCGTCCCAACTGGCCGCGAAACTGGGTGAGTCCAGCGGCGCCACCAGTTACCACCTGCGCCAGCTCGCCGCGCACGGCTTCGTCGAGGACGCGCCCGAGCACGGCAAGGGGCGGGAGCGCTGGTGGCGGGCGGCCCACATGGCCGAGAGTTTCGACGACACGCTGCTGAGGGACCCCGACCCCGAAGTACGCGGCGCCGCGGACCTGTTCATGCACGAGGTCGCGAACCAGCGCACTCAGGAGCTGGCGACCTGGCTCGGCACGAGGAGCGACTGGTCCGAGGCATGGACCCGCGCCGCGGACATGAGCTCCTGGACGCTGCGCCTCACGCCCGAACTCGCCCTCGAAATGATCGAGAAGATGCACGGGGTCGTGGAGAGCTACCGCGCCCTGGCCCCCGCCGACGGCACCCCGGACACCGAGCAGGTGCGCGTCCACACGCACGTCTTCCCCACTCGTACGGACTGAGAGGCAGCCCCATGCACGCCGAGACCCACCTCATCCTGCACCGCACCCGCGCCGCCGAACTCCGGGCCCAGGCCGCGGCGCACCACGCTGCCGCCCAGGCCAGGCAGCCCGGCGCCCTCCGTACCCAGCTCGGCTGGACCCTCGTTGAACTCGGCCTGCGTCTTGCCGCCGCTCCCAGGACGGCCCCCGCCGTGTCAGCGGTCTAGCAACTCGGGACCGTGCCCTTGCCGTTCTCCAGGGCCACCAGCGCGCCGACCGCGCCCTTGAGGGTGGTCACCGGGACCAGGCGCAGTCCCTTGGGCAGTTCGGCCTTGGCGTCGGCGCACTCGGCCTTCGGGACCAGGAAGACGGTGGCGCCGTCCCGGTGGGCGGCCTGCGTCTTGAGGGCGACGCCGCCGACCGCGCCGACCGTGCCGTCGGCGTTGATGGTGCCCGTACCGGCGATGGTGCGGCCGCCCGTGAGGTCGCCGCCGTTGCCGTCGCCGTGGAGCTTGTCGACGATGCCGAGGGAGAACAGCAGGCCCGCGCTGGGGCCGCCGACGTCGGCGAGCTTCAGCGTGACCTTGACCTTCTTGTCGCTGACACCGAGGTACTTCAGGGCGGCCCGGGTGGCCGCGTCCTGCGACTGCCTCATCTGCTCGGTGTTGTGCTGCTCGATCTCCTTCAGGCTGTTGCCGCTCGGGTAGACCGCGTCGCGCGGCATGACCGCCCGGTCGGTGGCGAACCAGCCGTCGATCACGTCTCCCAGCGAGACGTTCGCGTCCGGGCCGGTGGCCTCGATGGTCGTCATACGGAGCTGACCGCTCGTGTCGCGGGTGGGGGCGCCGGAGATGGTGATGACCTGGGTGCCCTTGTTCTCCCCGAGCACGTTCGCCGTCATCCCGGGCTGTGCCACCGAGAACGGCAGCGGCGCGAACACCGCCGTGGCGATCAGAGCCGCGACGGGCACCGCACAGACGGCGAGGGCCTGGGAACGTGTGAGGCGAGAGAGCACGGGATCAATCTATCCCCCGAACGAGATCCGGCCACCCGACAGCCGTTCCCGCCCACCGGGGGCGGCCATGCCGCCGAAGACCGGGACGGGTGGGCTCGGGGGCACGGTACGAGTGGGCTCGAGGGCACGGTACGGGTGGGCTCGGGCACCGCACTCCGGCGGGACGGCACAGGGCGAGCTGCTGGGTGGCACGAGGTCGGCCGTCGTCACGGCGCGAGGTGCGTGCAGTGGCGCGGCACCCCGAGGCAGTGGCTGGTGCTGTGACCGGAAAGGTTCGCCGGGAAGCTCGCGGCGTCCGGTGCTGGGGGCACCTCCCACGCCGTTCGGGCAGTGGGGGAACATCGCAAGGCGGAGCATGACCCGCGTACTGGATGTACTCGGGTGATGCGACAACGCGGCTGGGGGTCCCCCCTGCTCGAAGAGCTTGGGGGGAGCCGTGCCGGGCGTCGCGAGCCGGTGAACCTTTCCGGTCACAGCACTAGCGGAGGGCCTCCGCTACCTCGCGGGCCGCGTGTACGACGCGTGGGCCCACACGTTCCGGTACGGAGTCCGCCAGCATGACGACCCCGACGCTGCCCTCGAGGCCCGTCACGCCGAGCAGCGGTGCCGCCGCCCCGCAGGCCCCGGCCTCGAGTTCGCCGTGGGTCAGCGTGTAGCCGGGATCCACGGCCGGCTGCAGGCGGGCCGCGAGTATCGCCTTGCCCGCGGCGCCCCGTTCCAGGGCGTGCCGGAAACCGGCCCGGTAGGCCACGTGGTAGTCGGTCCACGTCGGTTCGACCACGGCGACGGCCAGCGCCTCCGAACCGTCCACCAGCGTCAGATGCGCGGTCGCCCCGATGTCCTCGGCCAGCGACCGCAGCGCGGGCAGCGCCGCCTCCCGTACCAGCGGATGCACCTGGCGGCCCAGCCGCAGCACTCCCAGCCCGACCCGGGCGCGGCCGCCCAGATCACGGCGGACGAGCGTGTGCTGTTCCAGGGTGGCGAGCAGCCGGTACACCACGGTCCGGTTGACGCCCAGTTTGTGCGACAGCTCGGTGACGGTCAGCCCGTGGTCCGTCTCGGCCAGCAGTTTGAGGACTCTCAGTCCCCGGTCGAGCGTCTGGGAGGTCTCCGCGGTCACGACGCCCACTCCTTAGTGGTGAGGTCGGCGGCCCTCTTCGCGTCGGGCACGTCACCGGGTCCCGTCGGTGACGTGCAGCAGAGGCCGCCGATCGGCCGGCGGTCCGGGCCGCCCCGGACTGAAGTCGCTTCACGGCTGCGCTCCGCGGCGGCGTGGCCACGGTGCGTCGGCGTAGCGGGACATTAGCGAAGCCGGTTCGCTGAGCGGAAGCCTCCGTCCAGAATCCGGTCACCGTCCGGTACGGAGTGCGATGTTCATCCCGATACGTACTCCGGCGATGCCGTCGGACCACGCATCAGGAACGCGTGGTGGCACCCCCGTGTCACTTCATCCGCGTCGCCCACTCCTGCACCTTGGCGATGCGCTGGCGCAACTGACCCGCCGTCGCCTCGGCGCTGGGCGGGCCGCCGCACACCCGGCGCAGCTCGGTGTGGACGACCCCGTGCGGCTTGCCGCTCTGGTGGACGTACGCGCCGACCATCGTGTTGAGCTGCCGGCGCAGCTCCATCAACTCCTTGTGGGTCACCACCGGCCGCCGGTCGGCGGGCAGTTCGAGGAGGTCGGCCTCGGTGTCGGGCCGCTTGCGGCTGTGCGCGATCTGCCGGGCCTGCCGCTTCTGCAGCAGCATCTGCACCTGTTCGGGTTCGAGCAGGCCCGGGATGCCGAGGTAGTCCTGCTCCTCCTCGCTGCCCGGGTGGGCCTGCATGCCGAACTCGGCGCCGTCGTAGAGGACCCGGTCGAAGACGGCGTCGGACTCCAGCGCCTCGAAGGGCAGCATGTCCTGCTCGCCGGTGTCCTCGTCCTGCTCCCGGTTCGCCTCGTCCATCTCCTTCTCGGACTCGGCGTACGGGTCCTCCTCGCCGTCCTTCTTCGGCTTGTCGAGGGCGTGGTCGCGCTCGACCTCCATCTCGTTGGCGAAGGTCAGCAGGTCCGGGACGGTCGGCAGGAACACGGAGGCGGTCTCGCCGCGCCTGCGGGACCGTACGAAACGACCGACGGCCTGGGCGAAGAAGAGCGGGGTGGAGATGGTGGTGGCGTACACCCCGACCGCGAGCCGGGGCACGTCGACGCCCTCGGACACCATGCGGACGGCGACCATCCAGCGGTCCTCGCTGCCGCTGAAGTCGTCGATCCGGTTCGAGGCGCCGGCGTCGTCGGAGAGGACGAGTGTCGCGCTGCTGCCCGTGATCTCGCGGATCAGCTTGGCGTAGGCGCGGGCGGATTCCTGGTCGGAGGCGATGACCAGGGCGCCGGCGTCCGGGATGGCCTTGCGGACCTCGGTCAGCCGCTGGTCGGCGGCGCGCAGCACGGCCGGCATCCACTCGCCGCGCGGGTCGAGCGCGGTGCGCCAGGCCTGGCTGACGGCGTCCTTGGTCATCGGCTCGCCCAGCTTGGCCGCGATCTCGTCGCCCGCCTTCGTGCGCCAGCGCATGTTGCCGCTGTAGGAGAGGAAGATGACGGGCCGGACGACGCCGTCGGAGAGGGCGGAGCCGTAGCCGTAGGTGTAGTCGGCGGCCGAACGCCGGATGCCGGCCCCGTCCTCCTCGTACGTGACGAACGGGATGGGGTTGGTGTCGGAGCGGAACGGCGTACCGGTGAGGGCGAGCCGGCGGGTCGCGGGCTCGAACGCCTCGAGGCACGCCTCGCCCCACGACTTGGAGTCGCCGGCGTGGTGGATCTCGTCGAGGATGACGAGGGTCTTGCGCTGCTCGACGCGGTTGCGGTGCAGCATGGGGCGCACGCCGACACCGGCGTACGTCACGGCGATGCCGTGGTACGACTTGCCGAGCGGGCCCGCGCTGTACTCCGGGTCGAGCTTGATGCCTATCCGCGCGGCGGCCTCCGCCCACTGCTTCTTCAGGTGCTCGGTCGGCGCGACCACGGTCACCTGCTGGACGACGTGGTGGTGCAGCAGCCAGGAGGCCAGCGTCAGCGCGAAGGTCGTCTTTCCGGCGCCGGGGGTGGCCACCGCCAGGAAGTCGCGGGGCTGGGTCTGGACGTACTTCTCCATCGCGCCCTGCTGCCAGGCACGCAGCTTCCCGGCGGTACCCCAGGGGGCGCGACCGGGGAAGGCGGGCGAGAGGTGATGCGAGTGGGACGAGCTGGCGGCGGTAGTAGTCACGGTCTCCGGTTCGCTGTGCTGAGGGGCTCGGCTACGTATGACGACCGGGCCACCCTACCGGCGGCCCGCCGGTGTCAACGCGCCAACGGCACGGCGTCACCCGGGGATGGGACTGAGGTCACATCTCTCGCTCCCCGAGCTCCCGCAGCGCCTCACCGATCACCTTGACTTCTTCGAGAGCGCCCGTCGCCACGTCGATGACCAGGCGCTCGGCGGCGTCGATGTCCGGGCGCAGCTGCACGTTGTTCAGCGCCAGGAAAGGCAGCCGGGAGATGGGATCGGACCGATACCGCTCAAGGGTGAGCCCGCAACCGTCGCGTCACCCACGCCCCCGTCAACGCCACCGCCGCCATCGGCAGGAAGACCACCGCGAACGCCGCCGGGTGGGAGGCGGAGGCGGTGGTCGCGGTCGTGTGGGCCACCGTGCCGCCGCCCAGTGCGGCGAAGGCGGCGCCGCCCGCGGCGAGCAGGACGACGTTGGAGAGGGCGTCGGAGATCTGCAGGGCCGCGGAGTTGGTGCCGGCCTCCTCAGGGGCGGACAGCCGCAGCAGCAGCACGCTGGTGGAGGCGATGACCAGGCCCATGCCGAAGCAGCCGAAGGCCCAGGCGACGGCGACCGTCCAGACCGGGACGGCCTCGATCAGCACACTGGGCGCGGCGGCGATGGCCGCGGCCACCAGCACCATCCCAGCGGTCATCAGCCGCTCCCGGTGCCGCGCCATCAGCGGACGCGACTGCACCCACGAGCCCAGCGCCCAGGTGACCCCGCCGGCCGCGAGGGAGAACCCGGCCAGCGTCGGGGACAGCCCCCGCTGGGTGACGAGCATCAGCGGCACGAAGGACTCGGCGGCGATGAAGGAGCCCGCCGCGACCCCGCGCAGCAGCACCACGGACGGCAGCCCGCGCGCCGCCCGGTACGTGCCGCGCGGCAGCAGCCCCCGCACGGCCGGGACCAGCAGCGCGGCCCCCGCCACCCCGGGCAGCAGCGACAGCCAGCGCAGGTCCTGGGCCGCGTACTGCAGCAGCCCGGCGCCCAGGGAGATACCGAAGGCGAGCCGGATGCGGCGCAGGTCGAAGGAGGACCGCTGAGCACTCTCCCCGGCGCCCTCGCCCACCGGGCCGCCCGCCCGCCGCCGTATCTGCGGCAGGGCGATCGCCAGCGGGAACACCACGAGCACCGGGATGCCGACGAACACCCAGCGCCAGCCCAGGTGCTCCGTCACCGCGCCCGAGGCGAGCGGGCCGACGATCGACGGGACCACCCAGGCCGCCGCGAACGCCGCCATGATCGACGGACGCAGCCGCTCGGGGTAGGCCCGCCCGACGACGACGTACAGGGCGACGATCACCAGGCCGCCGCCGAGTCCCTGCACGGCCCGCCCCGCGATGAACACCCACATCGTGCTCGCCGTCCCCGCCAGCACCAGCCCGGCCACGAACGAGCCGATCCCCGTGGTCAGCGGCGCCAGGGGCCCCCGGCGGTCCGACCACTGCCCGGAGAGCACCATCCCGAACAGGCTGGTGGTGAAGAACCCCGAGAACGCGAACGCGTACAGCGACACCCCGTCCAGTTCCCGCGCCGCGACGGGCATCGCCGTACCGACGGCGGTCGCCTCGAAGGCGATCAGCAGGACGACGGAGACGATCCCGATGCTCAGCGCCCGGTGGTTGCGGCTCAGCACGGTGTCGGTCGCCACGTCGTGGGGACCGGATCTGTCAGAGATGTCCGCGACCTCGGTGTCGCGCGGTTCCAGGGCGCTCATGGTCGCCAGCGTAAGGTGCGCAGTCCACTTTGGCCCCTGTCGGGAGTCGGCCCGCGGCCGGGACCTTGGTCCTAGGCCGTGCGACCGAGCGGTTCAGCGGCGGGTGGCCCGGCGGCGCAGGAGCCAGAGGGTGAAGGCGAGGGTGGAGACGTCCTTGGTCAGGGGGGCCGGGGCGGCTTCGGGGCCGGTCCAGGTGAGGACCGCGCCGGTGGTGCCGTCGACCAGCAGGCTGCTGCCGCCTGCGAAGCGGCCGAGGCGTATCAAGTGGTGGGCCCGGGCGGGGAGTTCGTCCGGCCAGAAGTCGTCGGGGCACTCGTCGGCGCAGAACTCGGCGAGCGTCGGCAGGGGTACGTCGGTGTCGGACTGGAGGAGTACGCCGTCCTCGGGCAGGCCCGTGTCGCGCAGGAAGCGGCGGGTGGGCTCGTGGGTGAGCGTGGCGGGGAAGTCGACTTCCTCGTAGCGCGCGATCCGGCCGTGGCCGAACTCACGGTGCAGCAGGCGGGCGCGCAGGTCGAGGGTCAGTCCGGAGGCCGTGCCGGGCCTCACGGCCGGCACCGCCGCGCGGACACGGGCCGCCGGGCGGGTGGGAGCCGCCGCAGGGCGGAACGCGAACTCGCCGTACCCACGGCGCAGATCGCGGCCCGCCTCGGGCAGGGTGATCACCCTGACAACGGTATCGGTCGTGCTCATCGGTCCCCCGTGCGGTTCGGTTCAGGTTCCGGAACGGACGGCGTCCCGGGCTGGGCGCGTCCGGGCGCCGCCCTCGGGCGACGGCCCTTTCCCCACTGCCCGAAGACTACGCCCCCTCACTGACAACACCTCAAAACGGAAGACGCCGGGCGGGCGCCCGGCGTTCCCTTCCGGCCCGGGCAACCGCGGACGAACACCGCTCACTGCGCGGTCACGACCGCGGCCTGCGGGCGGATCGGCAGACGGTTGACCGGACGGCCCGTGGCGGCGCGCACCGCGGAGGCGACGGCCGCCGGGGAGGTCACCACCGGTACCGCGCTGACCGCCTTCGCGCCGAAGGGGGCGACGACGTCCCGCTCCTCGACCAGTTTCACGATCCGGACGTCGGGCGCGTCCAGGGCCGTGGGCAGGGCGTAGCCGGTGAGGTCGGGGTGGCGGACCAGCCCGCGCGGGGTGCGCAGGTTCTCCGTGAGGGCGATGCCCACGCCCTGGGTGACGCCCCCCTCGATCCGGGCGGCCAGCTGGGCCGGGTTGAGCACCCGGCCCACGTCCTGGGCGAGGGCCATCTCCACGACCCGTACCGAGCCCAGTTCGATGTCCACGTCCACCACCGCGCGGATGGCGCAGAAGGCCAGGCCCACGAAGGCGTCGCCCTGGCCCGACTCGTTCAGCGGCTCGGTGGGGTGCGGGCGGCACTGGGCGGTCGCCCACAGCTCCTTGCCGTCCAGCGCCTCCGTGACCGTGGTCGACAGCACGCCGTCGTACGACGTGATCTTGCCGTCGGTGATCTGGAGCAGCTCGGTGGACATGCCGAACTTGTGGGCGAGCGGCTGGAGGAGCTGGGTGCGGACCATCTTCGCCGCGCGTTCCACCGCGCCGCCCGACACCCAGGTGTGGCGGCCTCGGCAGCCGGCGCCGGCCGGCGGCTGGTCGGTGTCGACCGGGGCCACGTGCACCTCGTCGATGCCGAGCGTGTCCTGGACGATCTGCCGGGCGAGCGTCGTGAAGCCCTGGCCGGTCTCCACCGCCGCGCACAGCACCGTCGCCACGCCGCCCTGGACCCGCACGGTCGCCGTGGAGACCTCGTCGGCGCCCTCCGCGCCGAGCATGTGCACCATGCCCAGGCCGTAGCCCACGCCCCGGCGCACCGCGCCCGGTTCGCCCGCTCCCTCGAGGCCGCCGGGCAGCAGCCACTCGTCCTCGGGGACGTCCTTGGGCAGCGGCGGCAGCGGGTGGTCCCGTACGGCCTGGAGCAGTTCCGCGACCGGGGCCGGGCACGTCACCGTCTGGCCGGTCGGCAGCACGTCGCCGGTCGCGATGACGTTGCGCAGGCGCACCTCGGCCGGGTCCAGGCCGAGCTTCTTGGCCAGCTTGTCCATCTGCGCCTCGTAGGCGGCGCACACCTGCATCGCGCCCTCGCCGCGGACATGGCCGGAGGGCGGGTTGTTGGTGCGCACGGCCCATCCCTCGATGAAGGCGTTCGGGACGACGTAGGGGCCGCAGGCGAAGGACACGGCGGCGGCGAGGGCCTCGGAGGAGGTGTCGGCGTAGGCGCCCGCGTCCAGCAGGATCTGCGCCTCGACCTTGACCAACGTGCCCTCGGCGTCGGCGTGGTGGCGGTAGCGCAGGAGCGTCGGGTGGCGGTGGGTGTGGCCCAGGAACGACTCCTCGCGGGTCGCCGTGAGCTTCACCGGGCAGCCGGTCCTCAGCGCGAGCAGGCCGAGCGGTAGCTGGAAGCCCTGGTCCTCGCGGTCGGCGGTGGCGCCCGGCACGCCGGTGACGACGATCTTCACGCGCTCGGGTTCCAGTCCGTAGCAGGCGGCGAGCGCGTCGCGGTCGGTGTGCGGGTCGGTGGAGGCCAGGTACAGCTCCACCCCGCCGTCGGGGCGGGGCACCGCGAGGCCGGCCTCGGCGCCGATGGGGGCCGGGTCCTGGCGGCCGATGCGGTACAGGCCCTCGACGACGACCTCGCCGGCCGCCTCCGGGTCGCCGTGGCGCAGCGGGATGTGCCGGATCAGGTTGCCGTCGGGGTGCAACGGCTCGGCCTCGAAGGCCTGTTCGGGGTCGGTCACCGGGTCGAGCACCTCGTACTCGACGATGACGGCGGCGGCGGCCATCCGCGCGGTGTCCGGGTGGTCGGCGGCCACGGCCGCGATGGGCTCGCCGTGGTGGCGTACGACCTCGGAGGCGAACACCGGGCGGTCGGGCGTGCCGCGGCCGTGCACGGGGCGGCCCGGGACGTCCTCGTGGGTGACGACGGCCCGTACGCCGGGCATCTCGCGCGCGTGTGCCGTGTCGATGGACACGATGCGCGCGTGCGGGTGCGGCGAGCGCAGTACGGCCGCCCACAGCAGGCCCTCGGCCCACAGGTCGGCCGCGTACGGGAAGGTGCCCTCCGTCTTGGCGCGGGCGTCGGTGGCCGGCAGTGAGGAGCCGAGACCGTGCGGCAGGGGTTCGGGCGCGGGGGCGGTCTCCGCGGCGGCGGTGGCGGCTTCGTTGCTCACGCCTGGCCTCCGTCCTGGCCGTAGGGGTCGTGCGGTGCCGGGGTGTCCAACGCGGAGGGGTGGACCCCGCCGGCGCCCGGACCCGCCTGGTGGGGGATGCGCGGCTCCTCGGCCTCCTGCTCGGCCTCGTCCGCCGCGGTGTGCACCTCGCGTTCGGTGACGACCTCCTTGACGGCCTGGAGAACGCCCCGGTAGCCCGTGCAGCGGCACAGGTTGCCGCACAGCGCCTGGCGGGTCTCCAGCTCGGTCGGGTCCGGGTTGCCCTCCAGCAGGTCGTGCACGGTCATCGCCATGCCGGGTACGCAGAAGCCGCACTGCACCGCGCCGCACCGGGCGAGCGCCCGCTGCACGTCCGAGGGCTGCCCGTCCACGGCCAGTCCCTCGACCGTGCGCACCTCGCTGCCGGCCGCGGTGACCGCGGGCACCAGGCAGGAGGCGACCAGGCGTCCGTCGACCTGTACGTTGCAGGCGCCGCACTCGCCCTGCGAGCAGCCGTCCTTGGCGCCCGCGAGCCCGAGCCGCTCGCGCAGCACGTACAGCAGCGACTCACCGATCCAGGCGTCGGTGACGGGCCGGTCGGCGCCGTTGACGCGCAGCACGTACGAGGCGAGCGGGTGCTCGTCCTGCGGGGGCGCGGGAGGCGGGTCCTCCTGGGTGGCGGCATCCGGCTGTCCGGCGTCCGGGTCCGGACCGGCGGCCGCGCCGTCCGGGGTCGCGGAGCCGGAGCCCGTGACGGGCTCTCCGGCGGCCCGGGAGGACGGCTGGGTCTTCTGGGGCGAGCCGGGTCGCGCGGGCGGCCCGGCGGGCCCCTCCGCGGCCTCCCCGGCCTCTCGGGGGTCCTTGCCGGCCTCGACCGCGCCGGAGGCCGGCCGCGGGGAGTCCGCGTCGGGCTCCGCCGTGGACTCGGACCGGGGCCGCGAGGCCTGCGCGCCTTGCTCCGCGCGAAGTTGGGCTTGCCGCTCCGCCGGGGAACCGGTGGCGCCCTGCCCGGGTACGGCGGCCGCGCCTTGTCCATGCGGAGCCTCGGGTCCCCGAGTGGCGGCGGTGTCCGCGCCGGGTCCGGTCGCGATCGGCGGGAATGGCCGGGCGGCCTCCGACGCCGGCTCCTCGGCCGGGTGCCGGACCCCCGCCGAACGGCCGTCCGCATGGCCCGCGCCCGAAGCCGCCGGCTCGCCCTCGCGCGCACCGCCCGCCGAAGTCCCGGCCCTGTACGCGTCCTGGACCGCCCCGGCACCGTGCGCGCCCGCGCCGGGCACTCCGGCCGGGGAACCACCACCGGCCGCACCGCCCGCAGCGTGAACGCCCGGCAACCGCACGTCCGCGCGCGAGCCGTCCACCGCCGTCCCGTACGCGGCTTCAGCCGCCCCGGCACCGTTTCCGCCACCGCCCGGCCCACCGGCCGGGGAACCACCACCGGTCACACCGCCCGCAGCGAAAGCCGCCGGCAACCCCGCGTCTCCACGCGCGCCGTACGCCGCCTCAGCCGCCCCGGCACCCTGTCCGCCACCGCCCGGCCGCCCGGCCGGGGAACCACCACCGGCCGCACCGCCCGCAGCGGAAGCCCCCGGCAACCCCGCGTCTCCACGCGCGCCGTACGCCGCCTCAGCCGCCCCGGCACCCTGTCCGCCACCGCCCGGCCCTCCGGCCGGGAACGCGGCGCCGGTCGGTCCGTTCTCGTAGGTGTTCGCGGCCGGTGCGCTCCCGTGCGGGCCGCCCGCCGTGGGCTCGCCGGGCTGTCCGGGCGCCTCGGCTCCGGTGCGGGGGCGGCTCCAGGCCTGGCCGACCTCCTCCGTGGCCCACGGGGCGGCCGCGCCGCCGGGGAGGGTGGTCGGAGGGGTGCCGCCCCACTGCTGGACCAGTGACGACGTGGTGAACTCGCCTGATTCGTCCGGGATGTCACCCCCGGCGACCGGGATCGACCACTGCCCGGTCACGTCCTGCCGGGGCGCGGGAGGGGCCTGAGCGGCCGGGCCCGCCTGAGCCTCGTCGAAGTTCCACTGCTGGGTGGCCTCCGGGCGGTACGTGAACCGGTCGTCCGCGCCCGCGCCCGCGTCCTGCGGCACGGCGTTCGGGTCGGGCCACTGGGTGCCCTGGGCGGGCACGCCCGGCACGGCCCAACCGCCCGTCCCCGCCGGGTCGGTCGCCGCCTGCGGGGCGGGCGTGACCGCTATCGGCGGCGGCACGTACCCGTGGCCAGGCGCCGCGAGCGGGCTGTCGGCGGCGAGAAGGGCGTCGATGCCACCCTCGGGCAGCTTCACGAACGCGGTGGCGCCGTCGTCGTACTCGCCCTGAGGCAGCGGGTCCCATCGGCCGCCGCTGCCCGGCGTGCCCTCCGCGTGCTGGTCGTCGGTCACGACAGCGCCCTCCCCAGTGCTCGTCGGGCCAGCGCGGCGACGGTGCGCCGCAGGTGCAGTACGGCGGGCGGAAGCTGCTGCACGGAGCCGTCCTCGGCCGGGACCGGATCGGGGATGCAGGCCGCGGCCACGTACTCGCCGAAGGCGTTCTGCGCCTCCGGGACGATCACGCGGCCGTTGTCCCAGTCGATGAGCTGGGCCACCCAGTGCTCGGCGTCCAGCGGCCGCAGCGGCATCGGCGCTATGGCGCCCACCGCGCACCGCACCCCGCGCCGGGCCGGGTCGAGGACCAGCGCCACGGACGCGACCGCGCGGCCCGGTCCGGTGCGGCCGGTCGCCTTGAGGAAGACCTGCGGCGCGTGCAGCAGCGGCACGCGCACGTAGCCGATGAGTTCGCCCGCGCGGAGCATCTCCACGCCGGCCAGCAGGTGCGACACCGGGATCTCCCGGCGGGCTCCGCCCGGGCCCGCGATGATCAGGATCGCCTCCAGGGCTGCCAGCACCGGCAGCGCGTCCCCGGTGGGGGCGGCGGAGGCGATGTTGCCGCCCAGGGTGCCCGCGTTGCGGATGTGCGGCGGGCCCGCGGCACGCGCGGCGGCGGCCAGCGCCGGGATCAGCGCGGCGAAGTCGGGGCGCCCCATGCGCGCGTGGGTGAGCCCGGCGCCGAGCAGCGCGTGGCCGTCCTGGTACTGCCAGCCGCGGATCTCGCTGATCCGGCCGAGGCCGACCAGCGCGGTGGGCCTGAGCTGCCCGGAGTTGACGGCGGCCATGAGGTCGGTGCCGCCCGCCACGGGCACCGCGGCGGGCATGGCCGTGAGTGCCGCCACCGCCTCGTTCAGCGTCGTGGGCAGCGTGACGGCCTGCGCCGCCTGAGGTGCGTGCGTGGTCAAAACCGGCTGCCCCTTCCCGCTGCCCCCACTGGTCCCACCTGTGCTGCCGTACGGTACGTGCTGACAGGGCGGACGTGGCAACTCTGGCACATCTTCGCAGGGCCCGAAGACAGGGGTCCGCTAGGTGGCATTCGCCCACCTCATCGGGGACATGGTCCGATTTGGCACACCATCACCGATGCGAGCGAATTCCCACTCTTCGCTGACTCTTGCGACCTTTTTCCGGCACCTGTTCGAGACGGCGGGCGGTGCCGGCCGTTCCGCTGCCTCCCGCTACCTCGGCGGCGGACCGTCGAGGGGCCGCCCGAGGACGCCGGGGCGCCGCTGCCACGGGTGCGGTCCGGTGGGCGGCCGGTAGCGGACGCCCAGGGCGTCCAGACGCCCGTAGTGGGCGGTCATCCGCCGCTCGAAGTCCGCGAAGTCCCGTTCCGCCGGGGCGGGCAGGGCACTCCAGGCCACCTCGGCGAACGCGGCCAGCCTGGGGAACGCCTGGTAGTCCACGCGTGCCTGATCCTCCATCACCTCGGTCCACACGTTGGCCTGCGCGCCCAGCACATGGCGGGCCTGGGCCCCGTCCAGCTCCGGGGGGACCGGCTCGAACCGGTAGACGTCCTCCAGGGTGCGCACGAAGCCGATCGGCACGGGCTCGTCCTCGCCCGGGGCCTGGCGGTGGTCCAGGTACACCTCCTGCTCGGGGCACATGACGACGTCGTGGCCGGCCCGCGCTGCGGCGATCCCGCCCTCGTACCCGCGCCAGGACGACACCGCGGCCCCCGCCGCCAGGCCGCCCTCCAGGATCTCGTCCCAGCCGATGAGCCTTCGCCCGCGCGCGGCGAGCCAGGCGTCGAAGTGCCCCACGAACCAGGCCTGGAGCTCGTCCTCGCCGGCCAGTCCGAGTTCCGCGATCCGCGCCTGCGCGGCCGGCGAGGCCCGCCACTGCTCCTTGGGGCACTCGTCACCGCCGATGTGGACGAAGCGCGAGAACCCCGAGAACCCCGAGGAATCCGAGAACCCCGGCCCGGTGGACGTCACGGCGTCCGCGGGGAACAGTTCGAGCAGTTCCTCGAAGACGCCCTCGTAGAAGCGCAGGGTGGTGTCGGTGGGAGCGAGGACGTTCGGGTTGACGCCCCAGTCGTCCCAGACGGTGAGGGCGGCGGTGTCGACGACGTCGGTGTTGCCGAGTTCCGGGTACGCGGCGATGGCGGCCTGCGAGTGCCCGGGCACGTCGATCTCGGGGACGACGGCGATGTGCCGCTCGGCCGCGTAGGCGACGATCTCCCGGATGTCGTCCTGGGTGTAGTGGCCGCCGTGCGGTTTGTCCTCCCACAGCAGGGACGCCCGGTGGCCGAATCTCGTCCGCGCCCGCCAGGAGCCGACCTCCGTCAGCCTCGGGTACCGCTTGATCTCGATCCGCCAGCCCTGGTCGTCCGTCAGGTGGAGGTGCAGCACGTTGAGTTTGTGCGCGGCCATCAGGTCGAGGTAGCGCAGGACGCCGTCCTTCGGCATGAAGTGGCGGGCCACGTCGAGCATCAGGCCGCGCCAGCGGAAGCGGGGTGCGTCCTCGATCACCCCCGCCGGGACCGCGTGGGCGGCGTCCGGCCGTACGGGGACGCGCCGGAAGGCGTCGGGGCCGAGCAGCTGGCGCAGGGTCTGCGCACCCCAGAACACCCCGGCCGGGGAGCCGCCGCGGATCTCGACGCCCCGGCCGGCGACGGCGGCGAGCCGGTACGCCTCGGGCTCCAGGGAGTCGTCCAGGCGCAGCCGTACGGAGTCCGGGTCGTCCTCGGCGCCGGGCGGGAAGGGCAGGCCGAGGGCCGCGCCGAGTGTGCCGCGCAGCCAGCGTTCCGTGCCGCCGGTGCCCTCGGCGGCCCAGAGGGTGGTGCCCCGGTCGAGCGGGACGGCGCGGTCCGGGGAGAGGGCCGCGGCGCGCGGGGCCGGAATCACGTCGGTCATGCCACCCATGGGTAGCGTCGGCCGCGACACGGCGCAACGAGCGTTGCACATCGTGCACAGGCCGTCCGACGACACAGGCCCCCGAGGCACGCCGGAGCGCGCCTCGGGGGCCCTGCGAGTCTCTGCCGAGCGGGGAGCCGGTTACTTCTTCTTGTCGTCGCCGCCTTCGCCGCCGCCGCTCATGGATTCGTAGATCTCCTTGCACAGCGGGCAGACGGGGTACTTCTTCGGGTCGCGGCCCGGCACCCACACCTTGCCGCACAGCGCCACGACGGGCGTACCGTCGAGGGCGCTCGCCATGATCTTGTCCTTCTGGACGTAGTGGGCGAAGCGCTCGTGGTCGCCGTCGCCGTGGGACACCTGCGGCGTCGGCTCGACGAGGGTACCCGTACCAGTGCCGCGCTCGGGCTCGAGAGTGCTCATACGGCAAGGGTACTGAAGGCCCCGGGCATCAGTTGAGCGAAGGGTCGTCCGGATATGTGGCGACCATCGCCAGTTCGTTGCGCTGGCGGCGCAGCACCTCGCGCCACAGTCGCTCGGGGAACGGGGAGGACACGTCGCCGGGTTCCGACTCGACGACGTACCAGGCCCCTTCCGCCAGCTCGTCCTCGAGCTGACCGGGGCCCCAGCCGGCGTATCCGGCGAAGATCCGCAGCGAGCCGAGGGCGGAGGCCAGCAGCTCGGGAGGTGCCTCCAGGTCGACGAGCCCGATCGCGCCGTGCACCCGGCGCCAGCCCAGCGGGGCGCCCTCGCCGGAGCCGCCGGGGATGACGGCGACGCCGAGTGCGGAGTCCAGCGACACCGGGCCGCCCTGGAAGACGACGCCGGGCTCCCCGGTGAGATCCGCCCAGCCCTCCAGGATGTCGCCCACGTCCACGGGGGTGGGACGGTTGAGGACGACACCGAGGGAGCCCTCCTCGTCGTGGTCGAGAAGGAGCACCACCGCGCGGTCGAAGTTCGGGTCCGCCAGGGCGGGCGTGGCCACGAGCAGCCGCCCTGTGAGCGAGGACACCTCGGTCATGCCAGACATGATCCCGCATCTTTCCTGCGCGTGGGGAGCCAATCCGGCTACGGGGGTGAGCGCAGCTCAGGGGACACGGAAGCGTCACCGGCGCACGGCGGCCGCGGTGACCGCACGTGCCCGGCGCTCAACGGGGCGTGTTGGCGCAGGGTCCCGAGCCAACCCGGGCCGCCGACGGGCTTTTCTGAAGGGGGGCGCACGGCGATTACCCTGTCTCTCCGGCCCCCTCCGAAGTGATCGGCCGGATCCTGCCCACCTCATCGGAACGCGAGATACATGACCGTCAACGGCACTGATGACGTCCTGCTTGTCCACGGCGGAACCCCGCTGGAGGGCGAGATCCGTGTCCGCGGTGCGAAGAACCTCGTACCGAAGGCCATGGTCGCCGCCCTGCTGGGAGGTGAGCCAAGTCGCCTCCGCAACGTTCCGGACATCCGTGACGTGCGTGTCGTGCGCGGTCTGCTGCAACTGCACGGGGTGACGGTCCGTCCGGGTGACGAACCGGGTGAGCTGGTGCTCGACCCGACCCGGGTGGAGAGCGCGAACGTCGCCGACATCGATGCCCACGCGGGCTCCTCGCGCATCCCGATCCTGTTCTGCGGGCCGCTGCTGCACCGTCTGGGGCACGCGTTCATCCCCGGCTTGGGCGGCTGCGACATCGGCGGCCGGCCCATCGACTTCCACTTCGACGTGCTGCGGCAGTTCGGCGCGGTCATCGAGAAGCGGGCGGACGGGCAGTACCTGGAGGCGCCCAAGGGGCTGCGCGGTACGAAGATCCGGCTGCCGTACCCGTCCGTCGGCGCGACCGAGCAGGTGCTGCTGACGGCCGTGCTGGCCGAGGGTGTCACCGAGCTGTCCAACGCGGCCGTGGAGCCGGAGATCGAGGACCTGATCTGCGTCCTGCAGAAGATGGGCGCGATCATCGCGATCGACACCGACCGCACGATCCGGATCACGGGTGTGGAGAAGCTCGGCGGCTACAACCACCGGGCCCTTTCGGACCGGCTGGAGGCCGCGTCCTGGGCGTCGGCGGCGCTGGCGACCGAGGGCGACATCTACGTCCGCGGCGCCCAGCAGCGGTCGATGATGACCTTCCTGAACACCTACCGGAAGGTCGGCGGCGCGTTCCAGATCGACGACGAGGGCATCCGCTTCTGGCACCCGGGCGGCCAGTTGAAGTCCATCGCGCTGGAGACGGACGTGCACCCCGGATTCCAGACCGACTGGCAGCAGCCGCTGGTGGTCGCCCTGACCCAGGCCACGGGCCTGTCGATCATCCACGAGACGGTGTACGAGTCGCGTCTGGGCTTCACTTCCGCGCTCAACCAGATGGGCGCCCACATCCAGCTCTACCGCGAGTGCCTGGGCGGCTCCGACTGCCGCTTCGGCCAGCGCAACTTCCTGCACTCCGCGGTGGTGTCCGGCCCGACCCGGCTCCAGGGCGCCGACCTGGTCATCCCCGACCTGCGCGGTGGCTTCTCCTACCTGATCGCGGCCCTGGCCGCCCAGGGCACCTCCCGCGTCCACGGCATCGACCTGATCAACCGCGGCTACGAGAACTTCATGGAGAAGCTCATGGAGCTGGGCGCCAAGGTGGAACTCCCGGGCCAGGCCCTCGGCTGACCGAACCTCCCAGCCGGGCCGGCCGACGTCGCCCCGGCTGGGGGTCCGGGGGTCACTCCCGGGCAGGCACAGCATGAGGCCCTCGGCGGGTCCACGCTCCCCCGGCGGGCGCCGGGGAACGTGCGTACGACTTTGGGGCGGCCCCCGGTGAGGGAGACCGCCCCATTGGCGTCGTGGTGGCCCGAGAGCCGGCCTGCAGCGTCTCGTACGCCGTCCCACGGCGTACGAGACGGCGAGGTCACTTGCCCTTGGCCGCTTCCTTGAGCTTGCTGCCCGCGGAGACCTTCACGCTGTAGCCGGCCGGGATCTGGATCGGCTCGCCGGTCTGCGGGTTGCGAGCGGTGCGAGCGGCACGGTGGGTGCGCTCGAAGGTCAGGAAACCAGGGATGGTGACCTTCTCGTCCCCCTTGGAGACGATGTCGCCGACGACGTCGGCGAACGCGGCCAGCACGGCGTCGGCGTCCTTGCGGGTCACCTCGGCACGGTCGGCCAGCGCGGCCACCAGCTCACTGCGGTTCATGTTGTTACTCCCGTGTTCTTCTTACCGTTGCGGCGAGGCCGCATGTTGGGCACAGCGAAGCCGATGCTGCCAGGGTCCTCGGTGAGTCCCCGGACCCGGGTCCGTCGCCGAACCCTCGCGCCCAGGGAGGCATCCTGCCCCCACCTGCGGCGCGAATGCCAATCCGGCACCCATAGGAGTCGTGAGAACACCCTTGGGAGTCACACGAAGAGATGCCCGAGCCTGGCCGTCACGATAAGGCTCCACCGGCGGCGGGGTGCTTCACGACGCGCCGGTTTCGCGGCGCCGTGGCAATCGTCACGCCGTTGCCGCCGTCTTCGCGGCCGCCTCCCGGACCGCCCCGGCCACCGCGCCGGCGACCTTGTCGTTGAAGACGCTCGGGATGATGTAGTTCGGGTTCAGCTCGTCCCCGGTGACCACGTCGGCGAGGGCCTGCGCGGCGGCCAGCATCATCTCCGTGTTGACGGTCCGGGACTGCGCGTCCAGCAGGCCGCGGAAGACGCCCGGGAAGACCAGCACGTTGTTGATCTGGTTGGGGAAGTCGGAGCGGCCGGTGGCCACAACTGCCGCCGTCTGACGGGCAATTGCCGGGTCCACCTCGGGGTCGGGGTTCGCGAGCGCGAACACGATCGCGCCCTCCGCCATGGCGGCCACGTCGTCGCCGTCGAGCACGTTGGGCGCCGAGACGCCGATGAAGACGTCCGCGCCGTGCACGGCCTCCTTCAGCGTGCCGCTCAGACCCTCCGGGTTGGTGTTGTCCGCGATCCAGCGCAGCGGGGAGTCCGGGGCGGCCCCGACGAGGTCCTCACGGTCGGCGTGCACCACACCGTGGATGTCGGCGACGACGGCGTTCTTCACGCCCGCGGCGAGCAGCAGTCGCAGGATCGCCGTGCCGGCCGCGCCGGCGCCGGACATCACCACGCGCACGCTGTCGATCGACTTGCCGACCACGCGCAGCGCGTTGGTCAGCGCGGAGAGCACGACGATCGCGGTGCCGTGCTGGTCGTCGTGGAAGACGGGGATGTCCAGGGCCTCGCGCAGCCGCGCCTCGATCTCGAAGCAGCGCGGTGCGGAGATGTCCTCGAGGTTGATGCCGGCGAACCCGGGGGCGATCGCCTTGACGATCTCGACGATCGCGTCGGTGTCCTGGGTGTCCAGGCAGAGCGGCCAGGCGTCGATGCCGGCGAACCGCTTGAAGAGGGCCGCCTTGCCCTCCATGACCGGCAGCGCGGCCTTGGGGCCGATGTTGCCCAGGCCCAGCACCGCCGAGCCGTCCGTCACGACCGCAACCGAGTTGCGCTTGATGGTCAGGCGCCGGGCGTCCTCGGGGTTCTCCGCGATCGCCATGCACACGCGAGCCACACCGGGGGTGTAGACCATGGACAGGTCGTCACGGTTGCGGATGGGGTGCTTGGACGCCATCTCGATCTTGCCGCCGAGGTGCATGAGGAACGTACGGTCCGAGACCTTGCCCAGCGTGACGCCCTCGATGCCGCGCAGCTTCTCGACGATCTCCTCGGCGTGGGCCGTCGAGGTGGCAGCGATGGTGACGTCGATACGGAGCCTCTCGTGGCCCGACGCGGTGACGTCGAGGCCGGTCACCGAGCCTCCGGAGGACTCCACGGCCGTGGTGAGCTGCGATACGGCGGTTCCGCCCGCCGGCACCTCCAGACGGATGGTCATCGAGTAGGAGACGCTGGGCGCCGTTGCCATGGCCGACTTCCTCTGCTTTCACCGTGTCGCGAAGTTCTGCCGTCCGATCGTCGCACCTACCCGCGAGTACGTGCTAGCCGCCCCGGGTTGTGGACGTTGTGTTCACCTGGAGGTGCCGTTTTCGGAAACTGAATTCCACCATACGAGAACAGTCGAAGTGACGGAAGATGCGCAGGCAGCAAAAGAGGCCCACGTCACATGAGTGACGTGGGCCTCCTGGAGGTTTGTATGACACCGACCCGCCATGCTCGCCTCGCGGCAAGTGGTCGCTCGTAGCGACGAAGGTTGGGCCCGGGGGCTTGGATCGGGCCGGTGCCGTATCCAGGCTAACAAACGGATCCCTCATGGCCATTCCCGTCGCTGCGGTTACCCCGGGTTCAGTCCCGCAGCAGATCCGGCACCCCGGCCCCGTCCGGCTCGTCCCGCTCCCCGGAGACCACCGTCAGCTGCTGGGTGGCCCTGGTCAGGGCCACGTACAGGACCCGCAGACCGGCCGGGGACTCGTCCGCGATCTCCGCGGGCGAGACGACGACCGTCGCGTCGTACTCCAGGCCCTTGGCCTCCAGGCTGCCGAGGGCCACCACCCGGTCGCCGAGCCCGGCCAGCCAGCGCCTGGCCTCCTCGCGCCGGTTCATGGCGACGACCACGCCGACCGTGCCGTCCACCAGGTCCAGCAGTCGCTCGGCCTCCGCCCGCGCGCTCTTCTCCACGGAGCCCCGGACGACGGCGAAGCGCGGCTCCACCCCGGTGGAGCGCACGGCCGTCGGCGCGGTGGAGCCGGGCATGGCCAGGGCGAGGACCTTCGAGGCCAGGTCGGCGATCTCCGCCGGGTTGCGATAGTTCACGGTCAGCTGGAAACGGCGGCGCGGCCGGGTGCCCAGGGCCTCGTCGCGGGCCTCGGCCGCCTCGTCCGGGTCGGACCAGGAGGACTGGGCCGGGTCGCCGACGACCGTCCAGGTGGCGTGCCGGCCGCGGCGGCCGACCATCCGCCACTGCATGGGCGTGAGGTCCTGCGCCTCGTCCACGATGACGTGCGCGTACTCGGTGCGCTCCTGAGCGAGGCGCTCCGCCCGCTCCCGCTGCGACTCCTCGCGCGTCGGCATCAGCTCCTCGAGACCGGTGAGCTGGTCCAGCGGGTCCAGCTCGCGCTTCCGGCGCGGGCGGGCCGGGGTGCCGAGGATCGCCTGGAGCTCGTCGAGCAGGGCGATGTCGTGCACCGAGTACCCGTTCCGCCGCAGCGAGCGGGCCACCCGGCGCACCTCACCCGGGTTGAGGATCCGGCGCGCCCAGCGGCCCAGCCGCCGCTCGTCGGCCATGGCGGTGAGCACGGCCGGCGGGGTCAGCTCGGGCCACCACGCGTCGAGGAAGGCGATGAAGGAGTCCTCACCGGTCACGTCCTCGTCGAAGGAGGAGCGCAGCTCGGCGGCCAGTTCCGGGTCGGTGTGCCGGCCGGCGGCGCCCGACTTCTCCCACAGGGCGTCCAGCAGCAGCTTGCGGGCGCGCGGGCGCAGCAGGTTGACCGGCGCCGTGCCGCCGAGGGCGGTGCGCCGGACGTGGTCGAGCTCCTCGGCCTCCAGCTCCAGCCGGCGGCCGAAGGCGACGACCCGCAGCCGGTCCGGCGAGCCGTTCGACTCCAGCGCGCCCCGCGCCGCCTTGCGCAGCACCTTGAGCATCCGGTACGAGCCCTTGGCCCGCGCCACCGCCGGAGAGTCGTACAGCGTGGCCCCGGCGCCGTCGACGAGCGAGCCGATCGCCCGGATGGCGACCTGGCCCTCCTCGCCGAGCGAGGGCAGCACGCCCTCGGTGTAGGCCACGAGCAGCGGCGTCGGGGAGACGATCAGGATGCCGCCCGCGTAGCGGCGCCGGTCCTGGTAGAGCAGGTAGGCCGCCCGGTGCAGCGCGACCGCCGTCTTCCCCGTCCCCGGACCGCCCTCGACGTACGTCACCGAGGCGGCGGGGGCGCGGATGACCAGGTCCTGCTCGGCCTGGATGGAGGAGACGATGTCCCGCATGGTGTGGCTGCGGGCCCGGCCGAGCGCGGCCATCAGCGCGCCGTCGCCGATCGCGGGCAGCTCATGGCCGTCGAGGAAGGCCTTCAGCTCGGGACGCATCAGGTCGTCCTCGACCCCGAGCACGCGCCGCCCCTTGGAGCGGATGACCCGCCGGCGCACGACCCGGCCGGGGTCGACCGGGGTGGAGCGGTAGAACGGGGCCGCGGCCGGTGCCCGCCAGTCGATGACCAGCGGGGAGTAGTCCTCGTCGAGGACGCCGATGCGGCCGATGTGCAGGGTCTCGGCGATCTCCGCCGTGCCGTCCTCGCGGACCGTGCCCTCGGCCGGCTCGACCGCGGTGTACGCGCCGTCCGGGCCCTTCCTGCCGTCCTTGCCGAGCAGCAGGTCGATCCGGCCGAAGAGGAAGTCCTCGAACTCGTTGTTCAGCCGGTTGAGGTGGATGCCCGCCCGGAACACCTGCGCGTCGCGCTCGGCCAGCGCGCCGGGTGTACCCACCTGGCCGCGCTGGGCCGCGTCGCGCATGAGGAACTCGGCCTCGTGGATCTTCTCCTCGAGGCGGCGGTACACCCGGTCCAGGTGCTGCTGTTCCACGCCGATCTCTCGGTCCCGTACGGAGTCGTGCGCCGCTTCGTGCGCCGCGGCGTGGACCGATCCGACCGCGGAATCCTGCTGAGCCTGTGCGGCCACCGGGCCCCCTTCTGACGTGCTGGGCAGCCGTCAACCGTACGCGAAGGGGGCCCGCTCGCGGAAGCCAACGTCTGTCCGGCGGACCGTGTCGCAGACGCGGTCCGCCACACAGAGGCTAGGACGGCACCTCGACGAGTCGTTTCCCGTCGAAGGTCATCACCTCGAAGTGGTCGATCTGGTTCGGCTCCAGGGCCGCGCCGCCACGGACGTAGAGGGGGTTCTTGGCCTCCTCCGTCTTGGCGTTCGGGACGCCGTAGCCCCAATTCGGGACGGACCAGGACGTGACCGTCTCACGCTCGCCGTTCTTGCCGACGGCGATGAGCGAGCACTTCTGCGGGCCGGTGACGTTGTTCAGCTCGAGAACGGCGTTCGTGCCCCAGTCCTTCTTCTCGACGGCGACCGTCGCGGTGACCTTCGTCGTCGGGTCCGTCGCCGTGACCTTGTCGGGCATCGACTCGAAGGCGGACTTCGCGGGGCTCGCGGCCACCGCGGCGCTCCCGCCGCCGTCCGAGCCGCTCACCGCGACCGCCGTCAGCGGGCCGCCGATGATCAGCGCTGCCGCCGCCGCGACCATGTAGAAGCCGCGCCGGCGCTTCTGGGCGCGGCGCTCGGCGACCTCGTCGACGAGCTTCTCCACCAGGCGCGGGCTCGGCTTGGCCGACAGGGACTCGCCGACCGCGGGTGCGCCGGAGCCCGGCAGGTCCGCGAGCGCGGCCAGCATCGGCTCCATCCCGGCGAGTTCGTCGAGTTGCTGGGCGCACCACTCGCAGGTGGCGAGATGCGCCTCGAAAGCGGTTGCCTCGGCGTCGTCGAGAATCCCGAGGGCGTAGGCGCCGACGGTCTCGTGCTCGTTCGGAGCCGGGGTTCCCTGCATGGCCCCAGACATACCCGCACCACCCGTTCCGAATCCCCCGTACACGCTCATCACGCCGTCACCCCCCGCTCCTCCAGCGCCAGCTTCATCGACCGCAGGGCGTAGAACACCCGCGAGCGGACGGTGCCGCTGGGTATGCCCAGTGTCTCGGCTGCCTCATTGACGGTACGCCCTTTGAAATACGTCTCGACGAGCACCTCCCGGTGGGCCGGGGTCAGGTCGTCGAGCGCGTCCGACAGCGTCATCAGCCACAGCGCCTTGTCGATCTCGTCCTCCGCGGGGATGACCTCCAGCGGCGACGGATCGACCTCCTGCGGCCGGGCCTGCCGGCTGCGGTGGCCGTCGATGACGATGCGCCGGGCGACCGTCACCAGCCAGGGGCGTACCGAACCGGTGGCTCGATTGAGCTGACCGGCGTTCTTCCAGGCACGGATGAGCGTCTCCTGCACCACGTCCTCGGCGCGCTGCCGGTCTCCCGCCACCAACCGCAGGACATACGCGAGGAGAGGTCCGGCGTGCTCGCGATAGAGCGCACGCATCAACTCCTCATCAGGTTCCGAGGACTGGGACATGCGATGTCGGGCCCTCGATCCACGTTCATTGGCCACGGCCGCATCCTTGCGCACGCCCACCTCCGGTGTCCGGGGCTTGCCCCCAGTCGGTCGCTCGCCGACGGGTACGGATCTCGGGCACGCCGTGTTCAAAACCGGCCGACGGATTTCTGGGGGGTGACGTGACGAGGGAGGACATGGGCGCACATTCCCCCCGCTTCACCTTCACATTTCCGACACAGAAGCAGGGGCGCGAGCAGTGCCCGCTCCCGGCGGGAACCAAACGGAGTGTTACCGAAATCACTTCGACGCGGAACACCCACAACCGGCAAATGGGATGCGGGAGTTGCTGCTCCCCGCCCCTCTACGTCCGGGAGAGGGCGGCGCGTCGGCGGTGGCGGGCCACCCGTTCGCGGTTCCCGCAGACCTCGCTGGAGCACCAGCGCCTCCGGCGCCCCCGGGACGTGTCCAGGTACACGATCGGGCAGTTGTCGCCCTCGCACTGGCGCAGGCCCGCCCGTGCCACGGGATCGGTGAGCAGCCCAACGGTGTCCCGGGCGACGGCCGCGAGCAGGGCCGCGCACTCGGGTCGATCCGCCAACTCGCGTACGAGGGTGCCGTCTTCACCTCGTACGGCGCGGGGCGCCGGCGGCGCCGTACGGGCGATGTCGTTGACGCGGGCGAGCGCGAGGTCGTACGCCCGGACCTCCTGGGCGAGATGGCCTCGCACCAACTCCCCTACGTCGCACCTCAGTTCCTGGAAGCACGTGAGCCAGGAGGCGTCGGCGTGCGCCAGCGGGCAGCCGGGCGGGACCAACCCTGATCCGGTGATCCACGCGCGCAGCGGCGCGAGGGAGTCCAGCCGTTCCACGGGATGGGTGGTGGAGAGAAGATCCAGGCAGACCCGCCCGGCGTCGAACCTCAGCTCGTACGGGACCGTGGCCGCAGCCAGTGCCATGTGCCTGTCACCGCCTAGGCTCACCCCGGTCGGCAGGCCTCGCCGGGGCATCGTCGGAGGCCGGAAAACCGTTCCCTCCCACAGTGCCCGCCCACCGGCCGGACCGGTAGACCCCGGGCGGCGCGGGGCCGCCCTCTACTGCGGGTGGTAGGGCCCGTGCCCGTACGGCCCCTGGCCGTAGGGGCCCTGCCCGTAGGGGCCTTGCCCATACGGTCCGCCCTGCCAGTCCTGCCCCGCCCCCTGCGGCCCCGGCGGCCGATACCGCAGCCTCCCGCCCTCTTCCGTCACCGCCACGAATCCGGCGGCCTGGAGCCGTGCCACGGCCCTGGCATGGCGCCTCCCCATGACGACGAACCCGACACCGGAGAAGGTCAGGAAGAAAACCCACAGGATCCCGACGACGACGAGGAAGAGCCGATCCCCCCGGACCTGCACCGCGCAGAAACCACACCCGATGGTCGCGAACACGCCGACGAGCGCCAGGGGTATCCGATCCCGGTCGTCCGTGAGGTCGAAGGTGATGCGCGCCGTCATCAGCTCGAACGCGTCCGGCACGAGCGGCGGCAGCGACACCCCGTCCCCGGCGTTCGGATACTGCGCCCAGTTCTGCGCGGCCCGGGCCCGGGCCTGCGGGCTGGGGTCGGGCGCCAGGAGCAACTGCATCTTGTTGTCGCGCACTCGCTGGGCACCCACGTACTCGTACCCGAACTGCTCGGCGAGACAGGCGAGTCCGGCTGCCTTCGCCACGGACGACTTACTGAGGCGCAGCTCCACGCGCTGCCCCCGCCGCACCTGCTCGAGCACCTTCCGAACCCGCCACCTGTTCACCGCGGCGCCCCCTCTTTTCGGTTGTCCGACTCCGGCTCAGCGGTTCACGGCCTGGATCTCCTGAACCGTGACGTCCTGGGTGTCGCCGAAGGTTCCCTCGGGCAGATCCCCGCCGGTACCGCCGGTACCCGTCCAGTGAATCTTCCAGGTGATGGTGGCCCTCAACCGGTACGAGCCGTCACCGGACGACCGCAGGTACTTCACCCCGCAGGGCGGCGTCCGGTCGGCCTTCCCCTTGGCGTACGCCTCACCGATACGGTCACCGTTGATCGCGCAGACCCCCGACGCGGGGTAGGTCTCGGCGTCCGCCGTACCGGGATCGATCTTCAGCGAGACGGGCTCGGCGGTGGTGGTCGCGGAAATCCCCAGCACCGGTACGGAAGCCGTCACGGAAACCGGCCTGAACCGCGCCCCGTCCAGCCACGCCCAGGTCGGCAGATTCACCTTGGTCGCCCCCGCCGGGGCAAGCGTCACCTCGGTACCGGGCACACGGATCTCGTTGTAGGCGAGTTCGGCAAGGATCCGGGGAGTCACGGCATTCACGATGTTCGCGGGTGGAGCGGCGCCCTGGTCGACCCAGAAGATCGGCTCGTCGCACTTGTCCCACCCCGGTGGGAAGTCCTTGTTGACGTACGAGGCCCACCAGTAGCCCTTGCCGGCCTTGTCCTTGTTGAAGTCCTTGTACGGGTGGCCGTCGACGTACCGGTCACGCTGCTGGGCGTCCCACTCGTGCCCGGTGGACTCGGCCTCCCAGATCGGCTCCAAGTACTTCTGCAGTTGCTCCGGCGTGTACTTCGGGGCATACCAGCAGGCGGGCGGGGTCCAGGACGAAACCGGGGCGACCGGTCCCGCGGAGCTGCCGGTGCCGTTCTTGGACCGGTCGAACACGATGCCTCCGGCGGTCGCGGAGATCGTGTCACCGTCGGCGTCGCCCGAAGCGGCGGTGTCGCTCCCGCCATTGGTGCTGCCGCCGTGCCCGTAGCCCGCCCATGCCTGTGTCGGGCAGAGCAACAGCGCGGCTGTGGCGGTGACGACGCCTGCGCGTCGCAGGTCGCTCAGGGCTGGCATACGGAACTCCCCCGCTGCGACATCAGCTTCTCAGTGACCCAGATGCCTTGCTTGTTGACTCGCAGTCGGCTGCTGTAGAGGACGTAGTTGTCCTTCGACTGCGGGGTCACCTCCGTCTTTCCGGTTTTCAGGCTCTTGTTGTACGCCTTGTTCTGGTCTTCGCAGTAGACGAGGCTCGCCGTTCCGCCATCGTTGACCTGGACCTTGGCGGCGTAGTACCGCTTGGCGCCGGTGATCCGGTCCTTGTAGTCCACGAACTCCTGGATGAACTTCTGGCTTCCCGCCGCCGCCTCGCCCTCTGAGTAGAAGCGATACCCCTTGTCGAGCGGCTTCTGCTCGGCGATCGCCATGTCCACTGCCTTGATGAGCTGCTGGCTGTCGTAGAGAACGGCGTCCTTGGCCTTGTCGCCCGTCTTGGGCCACTCGAAGGAGTAGGTGAGATCCGACGGCAACGCGATCTCCGGTCGCCCCGCCGTCGCGGACGGAGTCGGGGAGGCCGGCGTCTCCGTACCCGTGTCCGCGCCCGCGATCTTCTCGTTGGCTTTGGCGTCGCCTTCGCTCCCGCCGCAACCGGCGAGGAGTACTGCGGCCGCTGTGCCGGCGACGACTGTGGTGAGCAGGCGGGTTGGACGGCGGTTCACAGCAGGCTCCTGGTGGGGCAGGTGGGTTGGGACGAAACAGCCGACACGCTACCGAGATCACCCGCACCCACACCAGCGAGAGGTTCAACCACCACGCCCGCACATGAGACGTACGCGAACGGAGCCCGCACCTCCGCTCACGGCTCACCGGCCCCGCAGGGACGGCGAGCCGTGGGAGGTCACCCCGTCAGCCGAGTGTGGGCAGAGCCCTGCGCGGAGGGACCGCCTTCAGGAGGTCCTCTGCCACCCGGTTGCCGGTGTTCGCGTCGATGAAGCTGACGCGGACCACCGGGTCGCCGGGGGTGTCGCGGCCGGCGGTGGCGTCCAGGGCGAAGACCACGGAGACCGGCCGCGCGTTCTCCCGCGTCCCGTACACGCCCGAGTAGAGGAGGATCCGCCAGCCGTCCTCCTCCCAGTGGTCCAGCAGACCCGACCGGACCACCGGGAACGCGGTCTGCCAGGCGAGGGAGTTCTCCAGCAGTTCGACGCTGGCGGCGACCGGCACACGGTCCCCCGGCTCACTGCCGAAGAGCGGATGCCCGAAGACACGCAGCCTCAGCCGGCGCAGCGGCAGCAGCCACCACCGGTCGGGATCGACCGACAGCGCCACCAGTACGGCCACCGCCACGGCCAGGAACACGACCGATCCACCGGGCCGTTCGGTGAGCGTGGACCACCAGACCCCGTGCGCCACCGCCGCCGTCGCGCCGCCCGCGAGCACCAGTGCGGCACGCGCGAACGCCCGCCAGGTGATCGGGGTGTCCTCGTTCGCGGAACAGCCGCAGGAGGACTCCGGTGCCAGCGCCCGGCCGTAGCCGAGATAGCCGAGGAACCCGGCCCCGAGGGCGGCGGTGGCCATGCCCGGCACCGGGTTCGCCGGTACGGCCAGCAGCCCCGCGGCGAGCAGGAGTTCCACGGCTCCGGTTCCGCGCAGCACCAGCGCCGCCCGCTCGCTGCTGCGCAGCATCCGGGCCAGCGCCGTCTTCGGTGCCCGGCGCACGGTGTCCCGGTCGAAGAGCTTGACCGCGCCGGTCCACCCCAGCAGACCCGCGAGGACCAGCGGTACGAGGCCCGTTGTCAGTGAGAGCATCCTTCCCTTCCCTTCCCCTCCTCGGATCCGGCCGTCAGTGCCCGACGGAGATACGGACGACGTCCACCGAGTTGTCGGACGGCCGCCAGGCGCCGAGCACCTGGGCGCTCTGCCCGATGCGCAGTCGGGAAAGGTCCGAGGTGAGCGCGCGGCCCGCGTAGGAGGCGTTCGTCGCGTCCTGACGCACGTGGCCGACGATCTCGTGCTGCCCGTGGGAGAGGTGCACCCGGTTCTTCGCGATGCCCCGGATCGTGGTGTCGAGGTTCACGATGTTCACCCACACCGCGTCGGCGGCGACGGTGCCGTCCGGCATCGGGACGCCCCGCGCGTACAGCCCGTCCCCGATCTCGATCTCGGCCGCGGTGGTGGGCCGGACCTTCCAGACGCTGGTGACGTTGGTCATCTGGACCCGGGCGTGGTCGCCGTAGGATCCCGCGACTTCCAGGACGCTGCCGGTGATGCCGGTGATCCGGCCCTCCACGAAGACCGACTTGGGGACCGCCGGGTCGAGCGACGGCTCGGCGGCGAAGGCCGCGTCGGCGTCGAAGCCGCCGAGGGCGGACGCGCCGACGATGGTGGCGCCGGTGAGGGCGGCCGTGGTGAGGAAGCGCCGGCGGCCCAGGCCGCCGTCGCCCTTCTGACGGTACGTCATGACGAACTCCCCCTCACTCGTAGATGTAGACCGGAAGCTTGCCGGAGCTGAGGTTGCCGATCGCCGAGAAGGCGGCCGGGGTCAGGTCCAGCACGCGGTTGGTGCGGCAGGCGCCGTTGCAGCAGGTGGCCTCGCCGCACCAGTCCTTGGTGCGCGGTCCGCAGTCGGTGATCGTGATGCAGACGGTGGCGCCGGAGCACTGGTGTCTGATGTTCATCACCGCACCGCAGCCGCGTCTGGGGATGTTCTCGCCGCACAGGTCGGGCCGGGTGATGTTCCAGCATGCCTGTGACGCGTTGGGCCAGGCGCCGTGATTCGCGCTGGACCGGCAGTTGCCGCAGGCGCCGCCGCCCGCGCTGCCGCACGGACCCCAGGAGGATCCGCAACAGAACCAGCTCGTTTCACCGGCCCATAGGCTGGTCGATCCGCAAGCCATCGTGCCGTCTCCCTTTGTCGCTGAATGACGCGCGTGGATGAGCGTGCACGCACACGTCGGAATGAGGCGGGAATGACGCGTGCATGACAATTTCAGTGCGAGGGTTGTGCGCACAAAGCACCCCCATGATGCGCCCGTCTACGCGCGTTGGCCAGAGTCCGGCGGCACTCCGACGACTCCATGCCCGGCAAACAGACGGTGCCCCGCGCCCGTAGGACGCGGGGCACCCGGCTCGGCAAACCCGGCTCAGCGGGCCCGGCTCAGTGAGCCCTTGCCCGCTTCTTCTGCGCCCCGTTCGGCCACAGTCGGGGCTTGCGCTTCGCCGCCAGGTCCTCGATCCAGCCGACGGACAGTATGGCCAGCCCTATCAGCGGCCAGACGAGCACGAACTGCCAGATGATTTCCGTCGAGTCCAGCCACGACGAGGCCGCGTCGCTCTGCATGAAGGGCAGGTCGTAGGCCAGGTCGAGGATCGGCACCGTCGCCATGATGAGCAGGTTGTGCCAGAGGTAGATCGTCACCGCTCGGTTGTTGGAGAGGGTGATGAGCTTGTCCCACTTGGCCAGCCGACCCGGCAGCGTCTGCCACGACGGCGAGTACTGCAACAGGATCACCACGATGCCGAACGACCAGGTCGCCTGCGCGAGCGGGATCTCGTTCAGGTCCCAGCCCTCGGAGCCGAGGTGGCCGGACGCCCACCACAGGCCGAAGGCCATCAACGCCGCCGCGCCGGACACCGCCGCATAGCGCGGGATCTGCTTCAGCATGCCGTTGTTGTGGGCGAAGCCGAGCACCCAGCAGCTGCCGTACACGGCGAAGTCCTGGACCGCGTTGCCGGTCTCGCCGGGGATGGTGACCAGCCCGGTGCCGACCACGGCGGTGAGCCCCAGCGGGAACAGCAGGGTCGCCCACGGCACCCGGCGGAACGCCCACAGCAGCAGCGGGGAGGCGAGCACGAACCACAGGTAGGCCCGCAGGTACCACAGCGGACCCGCCGCCTGGTCCGCCCAACTGCTCTCCAGCAGCCCGGACTCGGAGCCGATGCTCAAGGGGTACGGCGGGGCGCCGATCGGCACCAGGTAGTTGAACACGCTGACCGGGCCCCAGAGAGGGCCCCCGAGGTCCGGATCCCTCGCCGGACTCCAGCCCTGCACGAACAGGATCCCGAGCATCAGCGCGCCGAACACCCACAGCGGGGGCAGCAGCCTGCGCACCCTGCTCTTGATCACGGACACGGCGGGACGGTTGAGCGAGCGCGCCATGAGCGAGCCCGCCAGCGCGAACATCACGCCCATGGACGGGAAGAGGACCGACAGCCAGGCCCAGCCGAAGAGGTGGTACGCCACCACACGTATCAGGGCGATGGAGCGCAGCAGGTCCAGATAGCGGTCACGGCCGGGGACCGCCGGCTTCTTCTCCGCGCCGGCCGTGTCGGCCCCACCGGTCGTGCCGGTCGAGTCGGCGCCGGTGGTGTCCGCCGGGGCCGCCCCGTGCACCGCGTCCGCCGTCTTCTGCGCGGGGATCCTCACCTCGCCGGCACCGTCGTACGGCCACCCGGCCGTGGTCCCGGTCGTGGGCCCGGCCGGGTATCCGCCCGCGGTACCGGCCGTCGTCCCCGTCGCGTCCCCGTACGGCCGGCTCCCCGGGGCCGGCCCCGAGTTGGCGGGTACCGAGGAACCGTAACCGGGACCCGGGCCCGGGGGCGTCCCCGGTACGCCCGGCGGCGGTGTGCCGTCCGCCGTCCCGTACTCGTGTGCCGTCATCCGACGGGCCTCCGTTCACTGCCGTTGCCCGTCGCCCGCTGTTGCGGGACCGAACCCGGCGCCTCCACCACGCCGGTGCGCCGCAGTTTCTGCCAGCGCAGCCGACCGCCGGTGAGCGCCGTCATCCAGGACCGGAGCAGGACGACGTACATCAGTTGCCGATAGAGAATCTGCTGGAGCGGCAGCGAGATGAGGTGGCTCATCCGCTCGCGGTCCAGCCGGAAGGCGTACGCGGCGCAGATCGCCTGCACCGCCAGTACGCCGAGCCAGGCGCCGACGGTCTTCTCCGTGGGGCCGAACACCAGCCCGTACAGCAGGAAGACGTCGATCAGCGGGGCCAGCAGCGGGGCCACCACCATGAACAGGGAGACGAACGGCAGTCCGACGCGGCCGAAGCGGCCCGAGGGGCCGCGCTCCACGATGGCCCGGCGGTGCTTCCAGATCGCCTGCATGGTGCCGTACGACCAGCGGTAGCGCTGGGACCACAGCTGCTGCACGGACTCCGGGGCCTCGGTCCAGGCGCGGGCGTTCTCCGCGTACACCACCCGCCAGCCGTCGCGGTGCAGTGCCATGGTGACGTCGGTGTCCTCGGCGAGCGTGTCCTCGCTCATGCCGCCGACCCGCTCCAGCGCGCTGCGCCGGAAGGCGCCGACCGCTCCGGGGATGGTCGGCATGCAGCCGAGGATGTCGTACATCCGGCGGTCGAGGTTGAAGCCCATCACGTACTCGATGTGCTGCCAGGCCCCGATGAGCGAGTCCTTGTTGCCCACCTTGGCGTTGCCGGCGACCGCGCCGACCTTCGGGTCGGCGAAGGGCTGCACCAGCTCGCGGATGGTGGACGGCTCGAACACGGTGTCGCCGTCCATCATCACGATGATGTCGTACCGGGCGTTGGCCAGGCCCCGGTTGAGCGCGGCCGGCTTGCCCGCGTTGAGCTGCCGGATGACCCGCACGCCCGGCAGGTTCAGGTTCTCGACGATGCGCGCGGTGCCGTCGCTGGAGCCGTCGTCGATGACGAGCACCTCGATCGGATGGTCGCTCGCGACAAGTGAACGCACCGTGTTCTCGATGCACTTGGCCTCGTTGTACGCCGGGACGAGCACCGACACCGGCCGGGTGATCGGCGCGTCGGGACCCCAGCGGAAGTTCTTCTTGCGCACCCGGCGGGCGTGCGCCCCCGAGAGCAGCAGCATCAGACCGAAGCGGACGAGGACGAGGGAGCCGATGACGGCGAGGCCGACGACCAGCACGCCGGTGAGTTCGTCCGACGCCTGGACCAGGAAGATCCAGGCCCGGCCCTTCCACAGCTCGGCACCGGCGACCGGGGTGTGCGCGCTGGGTGCGCCGAGGGCCTCGGTGAGGTTCTGGAACTTGTAGCCCTTGGCCTGGAGGTCGGGCAGGAACTTGTCGAGCGCCTCGACGGTCTGGTGCCGGTCGCCACCGGAGTCGTGCATCAGGACGATGGCACCGTCGCCGTGCTTCGGGGTGGCCCTGCGGATGATCTCGTCGACGCCCGGCTTCTGCCAGTCCTCACTGTCGGTGTTGTTGAGGACCGTGAGGTAGCCGCGGGAGCCGATGTACTCGGTGACCGGCCAGGACGCGTTGTCCATCGCGTCGGCGAAGGACGAGTACGGCGGCCGGAACAGCGACGTGCGGATGCCGGCGGCGCCCTCCAGGGCCATCTGGTTCTGGGACAGCTGCCAGTCGATGCCGCCGGGGGACTTGTAGGACAGGTCGGGGTGGTTGAAGGTGTGCAGCCCGATCTCGTGTCCCTCGCGCACGATGCGCTTGACCAGGTCCGGGTACTGCGAGGCCATGGTGCCGGTGATGAAGAAAACCCCGTGCGCGTTGTGCTTCTTGAGCACGTCGAGCACCTTGGGGGTCCACTCGGGGTCGGGACCGTCGTCGAAGGTGAGGACGAGCCGGTGCTTGGGCACGCTCAGGCTGGCGGTCTTGCCACTGCGGGTGTCGATGACCGGGCCGCCCTCGAGGATCTCCTCGGGCACCTTGTCGTAGCCGGCCTCGGGCCTGATGCGGTAGTCGGCGAGGATCTCGCTGTGCACATAGCCGCGCAGCATCAGCATCGCGGTCATGGCGACCAGCAGCATGACGGGGAGCACCCAGCGCATGGGCAGCCGGCGACGTCGCAGATTGACGTGTGCCGGGGCACGCTGTGATCGCCCGTCGCCTCTGGTGGAGCGGCGACGGTTGGAACGGGAGGCCATCAGAGGACGTTCTCCGGAGAGTGGTCGGGGGTGACGCCGGGCCGGTCGGCGGCCCGGCCGGTGGTGGCGACGGGGTTCGCCGTGGGGGCTCCCCCGGCATTGTTGTTGGTGGTGACGCCGCTGCCGCCGGAATCGCCGGGCTTGCCGGTCGCGGTCGGGTCCGGGCCGGGATCGGCCGAACCCGAGTCGGTCGGCGGCGTGTTGGTCTCCGGGGACGAGCCGTTGCCCCCGGTGGCGGGCGGCACGCTGCGGTCCGGGGTGGCCTTCTTCGTGCTGGACACCGAGGGCGCGGGGTCGCTCGGCGCGGCGGGCGTCCCGCCGGACACGGCCGGGGCTCCCGATACGGCGGTGGATCCCGCGGGCGGGTTCACACCGGCGCTCGGGACGGTGGGGGCGGAGGGGTCGGTGGTGGCCTCGGGCGAACCGCTGGTGTCCGGGGACGGGCTGGTGGCATCCGACTGCTGCGGGGACTCCTTGACCTTGCTCGCCGGCTGGTCGTCGGCGCCCGGGACCGGGACCGGTACCCAAGGGGCGGCCGCGTTGCCGGACAGCAGGGTGACGACGATGACGACCGCGTAGACCGCGCAGGCGAGGCCGATGGCCATGCCGAGCCGGCGGAAGCGGCGGCTGCGGCGGCCGGACTCGTCGACGAAGACGGGCCGGTCGGCCTCCTTGCCGGCGGGGCCGGCCGACCCGAGGGTGCCGCCCGGCCGCAGGCTCACGGCGTCGAGCTGCACGGTGACCTCGTGCGGGTCGTGGGTCTCCCAGGGGTCCTCGACCTGCACCCGCAGGGGGCCGGTGCCGGCGGGACCGGTGCCCGCGCCTGCCGACACCCCGGGTGCCGCGGCACCCGGCGCTCCGGGCAGCAACTGCGTCTCCGCCACGGCCGCGGGTCCGGGGAGCATCCGCGTCTCCGCGGCGGCAGCCGTTCCAGGCAGCATCTGCGTCTCGGCGGCAGCCTCCGGGTCCGTCGTCATCCAGGTGTCCGCCATCGGCCCCGACCCCGGCAGTACCCGGGTCTCCGCCGCGATCGCCGGCTCGGCCGTGCGGCCCTTGTCGAACCAGGAGCCCGCCGCCGGACCCGGACCCCGGTCCTCACCGACTCCTTGGGGGCGTCTCTGCGCACCGCCAGGACCGGCCGTCGGCCAGGCCGCCGTCCGCCCGGCGGCATCCGGCCACGCACCCCGGTCACCGGAACCCGGCGCCGTTACGGCGGGGTGGCCTGAATCCGGTTCCGTGCCGAGGGCATCACCGGATATGGGTGACTCGCTCGGGTCCGCGGCCCCGGCCGTCCGCCGACCGTCTCCGGATGGAGATCCGGAGCCGCTCGGTTGGGCGTGATCTGGCCATTTGTCGACGCGCACGTGCTTCCCCCCAGGGGCATGACTTCCAGGTAGGCGTACGAATCCGGGCCTACGTACTGTCGTCGGGCCAGGGCCTCCACCCGGCCCGAGCGCCCCCTTTATCACAGTGCACCCGGGCCCCCGAATGTATCGCATGTGGCTATGCCGTGGAGATGGGTCTCAGATGTGTGCACCCATCACGACCGCGTCCATGGCCGGAATCCACCCCTCCACCGGCTTGCGCAACCATCCTTCCTCGTGCGCCAGTTCGGCAGCAGAACGCCTGAGCGCATCCAATCCTGGATGAACCTGCCCCTTTCGCCACACCAGCGACACCGGCGACAGCGGAAGGGGTTCGACGAGAGGCCGCAGAACCGTCTGGGGCATCGCCGGAAAGTCGACCACGGCGAGAATCGGGTTCCTGTGCTTGGCCATGATCCGCCGGAACTCGGCCACGCCGATCGCGAGCGGAGCGGGCGGTGCGATGCCGATGCCGCGCCCCTCGAACAGCTCCCGCGCGAGGTCGGTCCACTCCAGCGTGCGCGGATTGCCCGCGCCCGCGTACACGGTCTCCCCCGCCAGGGCGTCGAGCGACACCTGCTCCAGGTGCGCGAGCCGGTGCCCCTCGGGCAGGATGACGGCCATCCGCTCGTACCGCACGGGCTGGTGCAGCAGTCCCTGCCGGACCACGGGATCGAGCCCGGCGAACCGTCCGAACGACGCGTCGAGCCGGCCGGCCAGGATCTCGGCGGCGGCACCGGTCAGACCGCTCTCGAAACGGGTCATCAGTTCGAGGTGCGGGACTTGGGACCGCGCCCGGTCCAGCACCCGCTCCCCGAGCAGCCCCGGGCTGTTGACGTCGACGAGCAGCGGCCGCTCCGGCTCGCCCCGGCCGAAGGCGTCGAGCAGCGCGCGCTGCGCCTGGAGCACCCGGCGGGCGTACGGCAGCAGCCGGGTGCCCTCGGCGGTCAGCGTGACCTGCCGGGTGGTCCGTACGAACAACACGGCGCCCAACTCCCGCTCCAGCCGCCGGATGTCACGGCTGAGGGCCTGCTGGGCGACGTACAGCCGCGCGGCGGCGCGTGTGAAGTGCAGTTCCTCGGCGACGGTGACGAAGGCGCGCAGCAGGCGGGGGGCGATCCCCTCGGCGAAGAGGGACGGCGGTCCGGGTTCGGCAGGCACCGGCCGAACTTACAACGCAGATGCGTCAATCGCACCCGACCAGGTGTTGGACCGCAGGTCAGCGCGGGGGCGACGGTGACGGCATGCCGAAAACCCCTGCCCCGTCCGCCACCTCGGCCGCCGCGCCGGCCTCCAGGGAAGGTCGCGCCTCCCTACTCGTCCCCTACCGCCGCCTGTTCGCCCTCCCCGGCACCCGCGCCTTCACCGCCGGGAACCTGATAGCCCGGCTGCCGTCGGGCATGTTCGGCGTGAGCGCGGTCGTCATGATCGCCGGTGCACGGGGCTCGTACGCGCTGGCCGGCGCCGTCACCGCCACCGGCCTCGCGGCGACCGCGGTGACCGCCCCCTGGGTCGCCCGGCTGGTGGACCGGTACGGGCAGGCCCGGATCGCCGTGCCCGCCACCGTCTGCGCGGTCCTGGGCAGCCTGGCCCTCCTGCTGTGCGTGCGCCACGACGCTCCCGACTGGACCCTGTTCGCCGCGTACGCCGCCACCGCGACCACCCCCAACACCGGCGGAATGTCCCGCGCCCGCTGGGCGCACCTGCTGCGGTCCGACCCCGAGGCCCTGCACACCGCCAACTCCTTCGAACAGGCCGCGGACGAGCTGTGCTTCATGCTCGGCCCGGTCCTCGCGGCCTTCCTCACCGGGACGTTCTTCCCCGAGGCCGGCACGCTGGTCGGCGCCGTACTCCTGCTGACCGGCATCCTCCTGTTCACCGCCCAGCGCTCGACCGAGCCGCCGCCGAGCCCCCGCACTCCCGCGCGGGCACCTCTGCGCGCCCCCGGTATGCCGGGCCAGCTCGCCGTGTGCCTCGCCATCGGCGCGGTGTTCGGCGCGATGGAGGTCGTCACCGTGGCGTTCGCGGACGAGCGGGGCCATCGGTCGGTGGCGGGCGTGGCACTCGGCCTCCAGGCGGCCGGTTCGTGCGTGGCCGGGCTGGTGTACGGGGCCCTGCGACCGGCGGGCCCGGCCGGACGGCGACTGCCGTGGTGCGTGGCGGCGATGACGGCCCTCATGGCCCTGCCGCTGCTGGCCGCCGCGCTGACAGGCTCCCTGCTCGCGCTGTCCGCGGCGCTGCTCGTCGCAGGTACGGCGACGGCGCCCACCATGGTCACCAACATGACCCTGGTCCAGCAGCGCTCACCCGAGGGCCGCCTCAACGAGGGCATGACCCTCGCGGTGACCGGCCTGCTCGGCGGCATCGCCTGCGGCAGCGCGACCGGTGGCTGGGTGGTCGAGCACGTCTCGGCGACGGCGGGCTACGCGGTCCCGGTGACGGCGGCGGCGATCGCGCTGCTGATCTCAGTGAGCGGCGTACGCAAGGAACTCTGACCAGGCGTCGGCGTTCACCGCGAAGCGCGGGCTGTGGACGCCGAGTTTGGAGTCACGGACGTGGATGGTGCGGGGAGAGGCGGCGACTTCGACGCAGGCGCTGCCTTCGGAGTCGCTATAACTCGACTTGAACCATGACAGTTCGTCGCTCACAGCTCCTCCGCCACCTTCCTGGTGAACTGGGCAGACTCCTCCACACTAAGCGCCTGCATGCGGATCATGCCATAGCGCTGAGTCAATGTACTGAGCTTGTTTCCGTCAGAGTAAAGGGCGCCCGTCGACTGCCCGTCGACAAAGGCGTAGCGCTCATGATCGGCGGTCTCCACCAGCACCATCGGCCCGCTGAGCGCAGCCGTGGGAGCGGTGCAGAACGGGAGTACCTGGATCGACAGGTGACGCCGCTTGCCAACCTCCAGCAGGTGCCGGCACTGGTTGCGCATGACGTCCCGGCCGCCGACGACCGAGCGCAACGCGGCCTCGTGCACCACGAAACTGAAGTGCGTGGGCGGCTTGCTGGTCAGCTTCTCCTGCCGCTTCAGCCGGGCCGCGACCCGCTCGTCCACCGTCTCCTCGTCCAGGGGAGGGCAGTTGCTGCTGATCAGCGCTCGTGCGTACTCCGGAGTCTGGAGCAGGCCGGGAATCAACAGGGGCTCGTACCACTGGACGGTGATGGCCTCGGCCTCCACCAGCACGTACTGTTGCGTCCGTTGGGGGAACGGCTCGGGTTTCAGGAACTCGTGCGCGGCCGACAACTTGCCTCGCGCCCCGCACAGTTGATCAGCGACCTGCAACAGCCGCAGCGTCGGCCGACGGCGCCCGCACTCCATCGACTTGACGTACTCGTAGTCGTAGCCGGCCTCTTCGGCCAGGACCTGCCGGGTGACCTGGGCCTCCTCCCGCCACAGCTTGATCTGTCCACCGCAGTAACGCCAGTTCTGCTGCGCCTGCTGGGAGTCCCCCGTAGCCACGCGCCCTCACCCGCCTCCCACTGCCGCACCGTGTACAGCCACGCTGCGTACCCGACCCGCTACTTCCGAGGCTAGGCGCAGGCCAGCAGCATTCTCCCGCCGAACGACGGAGAATCACACGCAAGGAACCAGCCCGTATGCCGACGCCGCACCGCTCACCCACCGCGCTCCCCCAGGACATCGAGTTCCGCTTCCCGCGCGACGCGAGGAGCGTGAGCAGGGCCCGGGTGCTCCTGCGCGAACAGGCAACGTCGTGGAAGCTGCCCGATGAAGTGACGGAGACGGCGGTGCTCCTGCTCAGCGAGCTGATGACGAACGCCTACCGCCACGCGAAGGCGCCGGGCCGGGAGATTCGGGCGCGCTGCGTACTGAGCGAGGAGGGCCGCCTGCGCGTCTCGGTGACGGACGCGAACGACACGCTGCCGACGCCCCGGGAGGCATCACCGGAGGACGAGTCGGGCCGGGGCCTGGCGCTGGTGGAGACGCTGGCGAACGACTGGGGCGCGGAACCCCGCGAGGCCGGCATCGGCAAGACGGTGTGGTTCGAACTCGCCCCGGACCCGCGGACACAGGCAGAGGGGTGATGTCACTGCTGGTCGACGTCGCCTTCGCGCGGCTCTTCCCCGTCCTCCACGCCCGCCGCCGCCGACCTTTCCGCCCGGATCCCTTCACGGACGAACCAGATCACCACGAGGGAACCCAGCATGGCCGGCAGGGACCACACGAGCGTCCACAGCCCACCGAGCACCACACCCACCACGGCCGATCCGTGGACCAGGACGGCCAGAGCGGACACCCCGATCATCTCGGCCCGCGCTCGTCCTGCCGTACTCAGCCGCCCCGCCATGGAAACCGTGCACTCCCCCACTACTGCGCAGGCCTGCCGCGCCGTGCCCGAGCGGCGGCGGGCGCGCATCGGTCGACCTTGATCCGATCACGCGGCGGGGAATCCGGGAAGTGAGATCTTCACGTATTGGCGCTCACGCCGCCCGCTTCGTCCTGGACGGCCTTGCCGACGAGCGGCTCGAAGGCCTTGAGGACGCACCAACTGGCGCCTTCGTCAAGGACTCTCCAGGCGGCCTTGGGACGGGCGTCCATGGTCACGGTCGCGGTGTCCCCTTCCGTCGTGATGGAGACGTGGAACCTCACCGGGAGGCTCAGCCGTCCCTTACAGATGACGGTGAGCTCGCCGTGGGTGAATTCCGTGACACTTTCGACGTAGGGGGCCGGGAGCGGCTTGAGGGCGTGCAGCACACTGGCGGTGAGCTGGTGGGCGGTGGTGCCGGGACGTATCGGCACGCGGATCTCAGCGGTGCACGGCAGGGGCACGGCCTCGGGGGAAAGTGTCAGGCCGTGGCGCGAAGCCATACGCGCGGCCTGCCATACGTTCGACGTGGAGCCGACGATGGCCACGACAGCACCCACCGCGAGCCCGAAGAGTGTCCCCTGAAGCAGCGCGGCCACCCAGGCGGTCGCATCGTCCCAGATCATGACACCGGCCATGGCACCCCCGCAGAGAACGGCAAGTGCGGCAAGCCCCACGGCAAAACGGCGTATGACCGCGACCCAATAGCTGATCATGATGAAATTCCCATTTTTTCGGTACCGCGGCCTACAGCCAGCCGTGGTATTCGGCGATGCGGACGGCGTCGACGAGGGTGCGCGCGTGGAGCTTACCGACAGCGGACGAGAGCCGGTTGCGTACCGTGCCCAGGCTCAGGAAGAGTTCGGCGGCTATCTCGCGGGCGTGGGCGCCCGAGGACGCCAGCCGCAGCACCTCGGTCTCCCGCTCGGTCAGAGGGCTGACCGTGTCGGCCCCAGCGTCCCGCATCCGCGGATCGATCACGCGCCCACCGGCGGCGACCCGGCGAATCGCGTCCGCGGTCTCGGCGGGGGTCGCGGACTTGAGGAGGTAGCCGGAGGCGCCCGCGTCCATGGCACGCCCCAAGTGCCCGGGCCGGTCAAGCGCCGTGAGCATCAGGGTGCGGCACTCGGGCAGTTGCTCGGCGAGCGCTGAGGCGACGGCGATACCGTCCACGTCGGGCAGGTCGATGTCGAGGAGAACCACGTCGGGTCGCAGCCGCTCGGCCTCCGTGAGCGCCGAGGAGCCGTCGGGGGCCTCGCCGACCACCTGCATCCCCAGCTCCCCCGAAAGCAGCACCACCAGCCCGGACCGCACGACAGCGTGGTCCTCGACCACGAGCACTTCGATCACCGGTCGGCTGTCCCTTGCCGAAAGCGGCTCCTCCAGCGCGCCAGGGGCCAGACGACTGGCGACACAGTGCAGTGGACAAGAGATATCCCGACAGCCAGCCAGAAACTCGGGGCGGAGACGAGCGGTTCCAGCAGACCTTCGGAATCACCCTGCCGGGACACGAAAGGAACAGCACCACCGACAGCAAGAAGCATGAAGGTGATGCGTGACGTGACGGGACTGCGTCGCACTCTCCCTGCATCGGCCTCAGCATCCGCGTACTCACGCTTGAAGACGATCGGAAAAAGAATCGGACGCGCGATGAACAGACCCGCAAGGATCAGGTACCAGACAGGAACCGGATTATCTCCCCCTTGCAGGCCGAGGCCGATCAGAGCAATCCATGAGGCGATCACCGAACCGGGGATCATCAGAGAACGCGGCGTTATCCGTAGGTGCTTCATTGACCCTTCACGTATGGGGCGGAGGGGAGAAGTCCCCTCCGCCCCGACTCTGCCTGCTTCAGCGCCTTCGCTTCCGCTCAGCAGCTGTCAGCTAGCTGAAGCACTTCCCTCTCTTCGCGTAGTAGCCCGCCCCGAATGCCGCGCCCCCCGCAACTGCCGCGTCGCTCCACCGGCTTCTGCCGTTCCGGTAGCCCACAAGACTACCGATGCCGGCGGATGAGGCGGCGCAGAGCCGTGATCAAAGCAGGGATGCCGCAGCCGAAGAAGTGAAGGGTTCACAAGTTGCGAAGATCATGTAAAGCGAGCAAAGGTGCAGGTCAGAGCACTACGACAGACTCAAGCTGCTCCGACGCCACCCGGGCCGGGTCCATAATTGACCGAAGATGATCATGGCAGGGGCGGGTCAAGGATGCGGAGTGGGCCGGGCCAGTTCGGCGACCTCGGTGAGTGCCGCCGCGGCGGACTCGGCGGAAGCGTCCGCCCGTAGGGCGTTCTCGGCCGCGGACGCAGGAGGACGTACGGCTCATCAGCAGCCCCGGGACAACCCGGTCTCTGGCCGACGAGCTGACCCGGGCACAGCGGCTGCTGACCACCTCCGGGATAGGGGTGCACGCCTCGCTGCCGCCGCGCCTCGAACTGGACGACGCGGTGACGGAGTGCCTGCGGTCGGTGCTCCACGAGGCGGTGGGCAACCTGCTGGAACACAGCCGTGCCACGTTCTGCGAGATCGAGCTCCGCGCCGGCCAGGACGACATCCGCCTGACCGTTCGCAACGACGGCGTCCCCACCACGTCGCCCCCGCCCCTCACCTCGGCACCCGGCCGCGGCACAGGCCTCACCGGCCTCAGAGGCCGAGTCGTCGCCCTCGGCGGAACCCTGCGTGCCGGCCCGGAAGACCGGGAGTTCTCCGTGACGGCCACCCTGCCTCTGGGCTGACGCCGCGCACACGGAAAAGGCCCCGCCGCTCGAAAGCGACGGGGCCTTGCCCACATGGGTGAAGGAGGCTCGGGAGCCTCCCGATCGTGGAGATGGCGGGAATCGAACCCGCGTCCAACGGTGCGGAATCAGGGCTTCTCCGTGTGCAGTCCGCTTCGCTTTTCTCAGCCCCGGAGATCACGCGGACAAGTCTCCGACGGGCTCAGTCACTGTTTGGTTTCCCTCTTCACCCCGTGACCGGGATCAAGGTTTAGTCCCCTAGCTGATGCCAGGATCCGGGTCGGGAACAGCCCCGGGCTGACACTCCCTTAGTAGGAGGCTCGCTCTGCTACCTGAGATCAGGCAGCGAGGGCGAAGGCCTGCTGGGAGGAATCGCGCTTGGTGTTGGCGATTATTTTTTCGGCCTGTGGTTTACGAGATCATGGCCGCTTCCTCGACACGCTTCCCCTGCTTCGACAGCCGCTGTCGAAACCGATCATCCCCATGTTGATTTTTCAAAACCCCTCCGGAGAGGAGATCCGCACCTGCCTCGCGGTGCTGCTGTCATCGTACGTGACCAAGGCAGGTCCGTGCCAGCGTATTCCCCGCGTCCCGGACCTGCCGCTACGCCCGCTGCCTGCGCCGCGCCGCCGCCACCGCGCGATCCGTCTCGCGGCGGTCCTGCTTCTCGCGGAGCGTCTGCCGCTTGTCGTACTCCTTCTTGCCCTTCGCCAGCGCGATCTCGACCTTGGCCCGGCCGTCCTTGAAGTACAGCGCGAGGGGCACGATCGTGTGACCCGTCTCCTGGGACTTCGACTCCAGCTTGTCGATCTCCTCCCGGTGCAGCAGCAGCTTCCGCTTGCGGCGGGCGCTGTGGTTGGTCCAGGTGCCCTGGCTGTACTCGGGCACGTGCACGTTGTGCAGCCACGCCTCGTGCCCGTCGAGCTGCACGAACCCGTCGACCAGCGACGCCCGCCCCTGACGCAGCGACTTCACCTCGGTCCCCATCAGCACCAGACCGGCCTCGTAGGTGTCGATGATGAGGTAGTCGTGCCGCGCCTTCTTGTTCTGCGCGATCAGCTTGCGCCCTTTTTCCTTAGCCATAGTGCCCCCCATTTTCGCACTACGGAGGGGGTGTGCGGGAAGCGTATTAAAGGGCGTGCCCGGCCGGGCTAGGACGCCTCGCCCAAACCCGTCAGAACCGTCTGCGCGCGCCGCAGCGCGTCCTGCCCGGCGTCCAGGTCCGGGGTGATGCCGTGGCCGTCCACGGCGTGCCCCCCGGGGGTGCGGTAGTGCCCGACCGTGAGCTCGGCGACCGAGCCGTCGGGCAGCCTGCTCGGCATCTGCACCGAGCCCTTGCCGAAGGTGCGGGAGCCCACGACGACCGCGCGGCCGCGGTCCTGGAGGGCGCCGGTGAGCAGTTCGGCCGCGCTCATCGTGCCGCCGTCGACGAGTACGACCAGAGGCCGGGTGGTGTCCCCGCCGGAGCCGGCGTGCAGGGCGCGCTGGTCGCCGTCGACGTCGTAGGTGGCGACCAGACCGCCGTCGAGGAAGGCGGAGGCGGTGGTGACGGCCTCGGTGACCAGGCCGCCGGAGTTGCCGCGCAGGTCGAGGACGATCCCGTCGACGGCCGGGGAGCGGCGGACGGCGGTGCGGACCTTGTCGCCCACGCCCTTCGTGAACGCGGCGATCTTGATGACGGTCACGCCGCCCGCCGAGCGCCGTACCGTGACCGGGTCCGTCGACAGACGGGCCCGGCGGAGCGTCTGGGTCCACAAGCGCTTGCCGCGTTGCAGGCCCAGGGTGACGGCGGTGCCGGCGGGCGCGTCGTCGGCGTCGCCCCGCAGCAGCGCGACCACGTCGGTCACCGGCAGCCCGTCGGTCCGCTCGCCGTCGATGCTGCGCAGCCGGTCGCCCCGGCGGATACCGGCGGCCGCCGCGGGCGAGCCCGCCCGGACCTTCGCCACCTCCACCCGGCCGTCCCGGCGGCGCCGCGTCGACAGTCCGACGCCGGTGTACTGGCCGTCCAGGGCCTCCTGGAACTCCTCGTACTCGCCCCGGGAGTAGACGGCTCCCCAGCGGTCGCCGCTGCGGCTGACGGCACGTGCGGCGGCCTGCATGGGGGACTCGCCGACGGCCATGGCCTCGGCCGCCGCCCGGGTCACTTCCTCGGGCCGGCCCATGGGAACGGCCGAACCAGCCTCGCCCGCCTGGGACTTGCGGTCGTCGTGGCCGGGCAGGGAGCCCGTCGCCGCGCCCGCCACCAGCACGCTCGCGAAGACCAATGTCAGGGCGGCCCCGGCGCGGCCGCGGCGGGGCTGACGGAACAGGTCACGGCCTGACATGGCGGTGAGTCTAGGACAACGCCCCGAGGCCGTACGGTTGCTCGACCGTACGACCTCTTTGGCGTGCGTCACACCTTCAGGTACTTGCGCAGCGCGAAGAACGCGGCCAACGCCGGCATCAGCACACTTGTCGCGAGGATGAGCGGCAGCTTCGTCAGCACCGCGTCCCAGCCGATGAAGTTGATCAGGTTCAGCTTCTCCGACAGGGCGAGACCGTGGTCGATGATGAAGTACCGCGCGGTCACCAGGAATCCGCAGGCGACCCCGCCGCCGATCAGCCCGGCGACCGCCGCCTCCATGATGAACGGCGCCTGGATGTAGAAGCCGGAGGCGCCCACCAGGCGCATGATCCCGGTCTCACGCCTGCGGCTGAACGCCGAGACGCGCACGGTGTTGACGATCAGCATCAGCGCGACGACCAGCATCAGCGACATCACCGCGCGCGCGGCCCAGTTCATACCGTTCAGCAGCCCGAAGAGGTTGTCCAGGATGCCTTTCTGATCCTGTACGGAGTACACACCGTCCCGGCCGTTGAAGGCGCTCGCGATGACCTTGTACTGCTCCGGGTTCTTCAGCTTGATCCGGTACGACTCCTGCATCTGGTCCGGCGTGATGGTGCTGGCCAGTGGGGTGTCGCCGAACTGCTCCTGGTAGTGCTTGTACGCCTCGTCCTGGGACTCGTAGGTGACCTTCTCGATCACCGACATCTTCTTCAGGTCGGCGAGGATCGTCTTCTTCTGGTCCTCGGTGACCGCGCCCTTGGCGCAGTTGGGGTCGCTCTGGGCGTTGCTCTTGTTGCAGAAGTAGATCGAGACGTTGATCTTGTCGTACCAGTAGCCCTTCATGTTGTTGACCTGGTCGCTCATCAGGAGCGACCCGCCGAACAGGGCGAGCGACAGGGCGACGGAGACGACGACGGCGAAGGTCATCGTCAGATTGCGACGGAGACCGACACCGATCTCCGACAGGACGAACTGGGCGCGCATGACGTCTGGTCAAGCCTTTCCGTCGTGGACTGGTCAGTGCTGGTAGCCGTAGACGCCGCGCGCCTGGTCTCGGACGAGACGGCCCTTCTCCAGCTCGATGACGCGCTTGCGCATCTGGTCCACGATGTTCTGGTCGTGGGTCGCCATCAACACGGTGGTGCCCGTCCGGTTGATGCGGTCGAGCAACTTCATGATGCCGACGGAGGTCTGCGGGTCGAGGTTGCCGGTCGGCTCGTCGCAGATGAGCAGCTTGGGCCGGTTGACGAAGGCGCGCGCGATGGCGACGCGCTGCTGCTCACCACCGGACAGCTCGCCGGGCCTGCGGTCCTCCTTGCCGCCGAGCCCGACGAGGTCGAGCACCTGCGGCACGGACTTGCGGATCTCGCCCTTGGACTTGCCGATGACCTCCTGGGCGAAGGCGACGTTCTCGGCGACCGTCTTGTTGGGCAGGAGGCGGAAGTCCTGGAAGACCGTGCCCAACTGGCGGCGGATCTGCGGGACCTTCCAGTTGGAGACGCGCGCGAGGTCCTTGCCCAGGACGTGCACCTGGCCGTGACTGCACCGCTCCTCGCGGAGGATCAGCCGCAGGAAGGTGGACTTTCCGGAGCCGGAGGACCCCACGAGAAACACGAACTCGCCCTTCTCCACCTCCAGGGAGACATCCCTGAGGGCCGGGCGGGTCTGCTTGGGGTAGACCTTGGAGACATTGTCGAATCGGATCACGGATGCACCACGCGTCGCCGGGGGTAGATGAGCGTGACCATACGCGAACCGGGTACGGGCGCGCAGTCGCCGGCCAGGGTTACGTGTGGGTTGTGTGTTTTTGTACGGAGCATATTCTCGCGGAGTTGGTACAAGGCCCGTGCTTGCGGAGCGACCCGCGCGCCGTCCCGGCGAACCTGGCATTGTGGGGAGGGGAACGTTCGCGCGCGCGTGGGCGTTGACAGAGTGGAACCGGTGCAAGGAGGGCGAGCGCATGACGTACGACCGGCTGGTGTGCGCGAACTGCGCGGCGCCCGTGAGCGAGGGCCGGTGCCCCGTGTGCCGGGCGAACCGCGAGCGGCTGCAGCAGGAGAACTTCTTCGCGGGGCTGAACCCCACGGCGCTGATCGCGCTGCTGGTGGTGCTGATCGCCGCGGTGGCGCTGCTGGCCCACCAGACGGTGTAGGACGCGCGCCGAGGACGACGTGAAGGGGCCCGGAGCTTGCCGCTCCGGGCCCCTGGTCATTCACTCACACGTACGCCCCGTACCGGATGCCGCATACGGTGCGTACGCCGGTCGCCACGCTCAGGCAGCGGCGCCGCCGCGGCCCTCCATCAGGCGCGGCAGGAACCGGAAGCCGATGCCGCCGGCGATCATCGTGGCCGCGCCGACCAGCAGGAACGTGGTCTCCGCGGCACCGGTCTCGGCGAGCTCCTGGCCGTTGCCCTGCGCGGACGGGTTGCTGTCCGAGCCGGTCTCGGTCAGGGCCGAGGAGCCCTGCTCCTGCGGGACGGTGTTGTTGCCGCCGCCGTTGGGGGTGGTGCCCCCGGTAGAACCACCGTTGCCGCCGTTGCCGCCACCGTTGTTGCCGGTGCCGCCGTCGCCGTTACCGCCGCCACCGGGGTTGCCCGGGGTGCTGCCACCGTCACCCGGGTTCGTCCCACCGTTACCCGGGTCGGGGTTCGTGCCACCGTTGCCCGGGTCCGGGTCCGTGCCGCCATTGCCCGGGTCCGGGTCCGTGCCACCGTTACCCGGGTCCGGGTCCGTCCCGCCATTGCCCGGGTCCGGGTCCGTGCCACCATTGCCCGGGTCCGGGTCCGTGCCACCATTGCCCGGGTCCGGGCAGTTCGGATCGGTGGCGATGCTGCAGGAGGGGTCGGGATCCTCGTCGCCCTCGCTCGTCAGCGATACGTTCGCCTTGATGCCGGTGCCGCCGACGCCGGCGCTGACGCCGAGGTCGAGGGCCGAAGCCGCGCCCGCGGCGGTCAGCGAGGCGCCGGCAGCGATCACGGCACCGGCCGCGATGCGCGCGACACGGACCCGCGTCTTCTTCGTCATATGGTTGCTACCCCCAGTAGCTGAATCGTCTTCGAGCGGCGCGCGGGGCCGTGATCAACGGGGGTGGTTGGCGCAGTGCGAATCCCCCCGGTTCACATGCGCCCCAGAAATGCGCATGCCACGTTTCACCCTTCCCGCTTTTCGGAAGAGCGTCAAGGTCGTTGCGGGCGCGATGTCCAACTGTGCGCTGTTTGCGCGTGGTTGGAGTCTGTGAGTGTGACGTAAAACCCGGACATCGACCAATAGAAAAGGCAACTGCCGCTGCAATAGCGGCAGTTGCCTTGTCGACAAACAGTCTGCTTCTGATTTCCCGGGCTGCTACTTGCCCTGGTCCTGCTGCTTGCGCCAGCGAATCCCGGCCTCGAGGAACCCGTCGATCTCGCCGTTGAAGACGGCCTCGGGGTTGCCGACCTCGTGCTCGGTGCGCAGGTCCTTGACCATCTGGTACGGGTGCAGGACGTAGGAGCGCATCTGGTTGCCCCAGGAGTTGCCGCCGTCGCCCTTGAGGGCGTCCATCTTGGCCTGCTCCTCCTGGCGGCGGCGCTCGAGCAGCTTCGCCTGGAGGACGTTCATGGCCGTGGCCTTGTTCTGGATCTGCGAGCGCTCGTTCTGGCAGGAGACCACGATGCCGGTCGGGATGTGCGTGAGGCGGACCGCGGAGTCCGTCGTGTTCACACCCTGGCCGCCGGGGCCGGAGGAGCGGTAGACGTCGACGCGCAGCTCGGACTCGTCGATGTCGATGTGGTCGGTCTGCTCGACGACGGGCAGGACCTCGACACCGGCGAAGGAGGTCTGCCGGCGCCCCTGGTTGTCGAAGGGCGAGATGCGCACCAGGCGGTGGGTGCCCTGCTCGACGGAGAGGGTGCCGTAGGCGTAGGGCGTCTGCACAGCGAAGGTGGTCGACTTGATGCCGGCCTCTTCGGCGTACGACGTCTCGTAGATCTCGGTCTTGTAGCCGTGCTGCTCGGCCCAGCGCAGGTACATGCGCTGAAGCCGCTCGGCGAAGTCGGCGGCGTCGACGCCGCCGGCCTCGGCCCGGATGTTCACGAGCGCCTCGCGGGAGTCGTACTCACCGGAGAGCAGCGTCCGGACCTCCATCTCGTCCAACGCCTTCTTGACGTCGACGAGCTCGGCCTCGGCCTCGTCGCGGGTGTCCGGGTCGTCCTCGGCCTCGGCGAGCTCGAAGAGCACACCGAGATCGTCGATCCTGCCACGCAAGGCCTCCGCCTTCCTGACCTCCGCCTGGAGGTGGGAAAGCCGACTGGTGATCTTCTGCGCCTCGTCGGGGTTGTCCCACAGGGAGGGCGCGGCCGCCTGCTCCTCGAGCACGGCGATGTCTGCCCTCATCTTGTCGAGGTCCAGAACGGCCTCGATCGACTCCATGGTCGAGGAGAGGGACTTCAGCTCTTCGGATACATCGACGACTGCCACGCATCCAGCGTAACGGCTCCGGCAACCGACAAACGCCGCACACCCCCGCCCCCTCGGGCCACCCCGGCCTCTCAGGCCGCACTACTGCCGGACGCCCACGGCCCTCAGGGCCCACCACAACCGGCGCTCCCCTCCTCCGGGACCCACCGAGACGGGCGAGCGGGTGGGCGAAGCGGGGCGCGGTCCCGAACCCCGGTCCGGGACACCAGGTCCCGAAAACCGAAACCAACGCGTCACGGAGACGCCGACTGCCCAGGCGCCCCCGGCGCCACATCCGCCCCGTCCCCCGACGACGCCCACCACACCCCCGCCCCGAGCACCCCCGCGACCACCACCCCCGCAACTGCCAGCGTCACCCGCCGCCGCCGCGCCGCGGCCCGGTGGCGCGCGGCGGAACCGGGCCGCGGCGCACCCGCCGCCCGCGGCACCCGCGCCGTCCCCCGCGCGCCTCCCGCCAGCTCGTCCGGCGCCGGCACCCGCATCGACGTGTGGGTGTCCCGGTTGGAGTCCGGCTTCGCCCCGGGCACCAACGGGACCGCTCCCCGTCGCCGTACCCGCTCCCCGGCCCCGCCCCCGGCCGGATCCGTCGACCGGTCGGACGACGACTCCTCGCCCGCCTCCTGCGAAGGCTCCGCACCCGGCTCGTCCACGTCCAGCGGCGGCATCCCCGCGAGCATCGGCTGGAGCTCCCTGAGCCGGGCACCCAGCTCCGAGGCCCGCAGCCGCGACGCCGGCGCCTTGGCCAGGCACTGCACGATCAGCCGCCACAGCTCGTCCGGGATGCCCGGCAGCGGCGCCACCGTCTCCGTGACGTGCCGGCGCAGCACCGCGCCCGGATGCCCGCCGCCGAACGGCGTGAAGCCCGCCAGCAGCTCGTACAGGACCGTGGCGAGCGCGTAGATGTCCACGGCGGCCCGCGGAGGCAGCCCCTCCACGATCTCCGGCGCGAGATAGTCCGGCGTCCCGATGATCTTCGTCGCCCGGGTCCGCTTGGGCGAGTCGATGAGTTTGGCCACACCGAAGTCGGTCAGCAGCGCCGGGTGCGCGCCACCGGGGCCGAGCGGCCCCTCCATGTCCAGCAGCACGTTCTCCGGCTTGACGTCCCGGTGCACGACCCCGGCAGCGTGCGCCGCGGCAAGCCCGTCCGCCACATCGGCCACGATCGCCACGGCCGCCTCGGGCGCCAGCCGCCGCTCCCGCTCCAGCCGGGTGCGCAGGTCCGTACCGCGGACCAGGTCCATGACGAGGGCCAGGTCGTTGCCGTCGACCACCAGGTCCCGTACGGAGACCACGTTCGGGTGCTCCAGGCCCAGCAGCGCGGTCCGCTCCTGCACGAAACGGCCCACGAGTTCCTGGTCGGACGCGAGGTCCTCGCGCAGCAGCTTGACGGCGACGGGGCCGTCGGGTCCTTCGCCGAGCCACACCGTGCCGGCGCTGCCCCGCCCCAGGATCTGGTTGGCGGTGTACCGGCTACCGATCTTCCGTGCCAAGACTGCTCCTACAGACGCGTGTTGCCGACAAAGCTACGCGTCCGGCGAGCCAACCCTCACCACAGAGCCGGAATTCACCCGCCGACTGTCGACAAATCCCCAAACCCGCGCCTAGTTGCCGCCGCCCAGGTTATTGACCCAGTCGCTCACCGCGCCGGCCCAGGAGCTCAGCTGCTCCCAGTAGCCCTTGCCGGTCCCGATCCAGTGCTGCAACGGCGTCAGTTCCCAGACGAGCCAGCCGGCCACCACCAGGATGATGATCGTGAACAGGCAGCCCTTGAGGCAGCCGAGACCGGGGATCTTCATCGGGTTCGCGCTGCGCTGCCGCGGCGGCCTCGGCTCGCGCACCGGCCGCCGGGGCTCCGGCTGGGCGGGCGGCGCGTACCGCTGGGGCTGGGGCGCGTACCGCTGCGGCTGTTGCTGCTGTTGCTGTTGTTGCTGCTGATAGCCGCGACCGGGCTGCGCCTGCGGACGCTGCGGCTGCTGCTGGGGCCGGGCGACCTGCCGCTGGGGGCGGCGGCGCAGCGGGTCCTCGTTGGGGTCCAGGTACTGGACCTGCGTCTGCTCGTTGCGGTCGCGGGCGGCGCGCAGCTGGTTCTGCCAGGGGTGCGGCTGCTCGGGCTGCTGGTCCCCGTACGGCCCGCCGCCGGCGCCGTTCATGTCGCCCGGCGTCCCCTGCGGCATCGGCGGCATCACGCGCGTGGAGTCGCCGCCGTTAGCGGGCAGCACGGTGGTCGGGTCGGCCGCGCCGGGCGCGCCACCCGTGTGCGGCAGGAAGCTGGTCGCGGCGTTCGGGTCGTACGAGGCCGCGCCCTGCGGCAGCACCTGCGTGGGGTCGGCGGCGCCGGGCACGTCGGGGGCGGGCACGGTCGCGGGCGCCGGGTCGGGCGCCAGCAGCGCCCCCACGGCCTCCGCGGCGGCGATCTGCGCGGGGCTCGCGTGCACGCCCACGCCGTCGGCGACGACGCGCAGCCCCCGGGCGAGGTTCTCGGCGCTGGGCCGTCCGTCGGGGTTCTTGCTCAGGCAGCGTTCGATGACCGTCCACAGCGGGTCGGGAACGGTGGACGGGCGGCGCGGTTCGGCGCTCAGGTGCTGGTGCAGGACCTCCAGCGCCGATCCGCCGGCGAACGGCGGACGGCCGGTGACCAGCTCGTACAGCAGGATTCCGGCGCCGTAGACGTCGACCGCGGAGGTCTGCGGGCGGCCCTCGGCGGACTCGGGCGCGACGTACGCGGGCGTGCCGACGAACTCGTGGGTACGGGTGAGTCCGGGCGAGTCGGCCAGACGGGCGATGCCGAAGTCGGTCAGCATCGGGTGCATCTGCCCGCCGTCCTGCCCCAGCAGGACGTTGGCCGGCTTCAGGTCGCGGTGCACGACCCCGTCGGCGTGGCTCGCGGCGAGCGCGTCGGCGATCTGGGCGGTGAGCAGCGCGGCGGCCACGGGTGTGAAGGGGCCGTTCTCACGCAGGTAGCGGTGCAGGTCGGGGCCGTCGACGAGGTCCATGACCAGCGCCAGCAGATCGCCCTCCACCACCAGGTCGCGCACCCGCACGATGTTCGGGTGGGTCAGCCGGAGCAGGACGGACCGCTCCCGCAGGAACCGCATCACGATGTCGGAGTCGTTCGCCAGCTCCTCCTTGAGGACCTTGATGGCGACGGTCTCACCGGGCTGCCCGGGCACGGCTGCCTCCGCGCCCGCCGCCTCCCTCTGGCGGGCTCGCCAGACGGTCCCGGTGGCACCGCGTCCGAGCGGCTCCTCCAGGAGGTACTTGCTGCCTACCGGCCGCACGTCATGCGCTCCCTGTTACTTGCTTGCCTGAACCCGCGCTTCTGGGGCGTCCCGCGGGTGCTGCGACCCGCCGCGCGGGTGTTCCGACCCACTTTAGTGCCGCCCTCCGCGGTGCCGGGCGGTCGAGCTGCCGCGCCCGGTGCCGCCGCCCGCGCCGCACCGGCTCCTTCCACGGCGACGTACGCACGGGGCCCCGTACATGTTCGACGGAAAGACGCTCGGCTCGGGTCGGTTGGTTGCCCGGTACGGACATGAACGATCCCGAGCAGGCGTCGAGCGGACATTCGCCGGGCATGGGCCGGGAACTTTTGCGGGCAGAGCCGACCAATCAAGATCACTTGCCGCTGGGCGGCGGGCGCGGTGTCGGTGGTAGGTGCGAGGATGCCTCCAGAACTGGCCGACGTGCTCGTGCGGTGGTGGGGGAAAGTCCGCGGTGGGGGACCGCGGGGCGGTTTCGCCCCACGCCGGTCGCGGGCGCCCGCGCAGAAGGGACCGCTGACGGCGATGCAGATCCGGCTGACCGTCGTAGATCCGCTGGGCCCGCCCTCCCCCACGGTCTCGGCCTCGCAGGAGCGGGGCGGCCACCCATCGGCGCGAAGCAGCGCCGCGAGCTGCGACGTGCTGATCACGGCGCCCGCCGGCACCGCTCTGGCCTCCGTGGCGGCGGCACTGGCCGCGGCGGTCTCCGGCGAGGGGACGTCGGCGTCCGAGCGGGGCGGCCGGGAGCGGGGCGCGTCCGGCGGCCGGGAGCCGGGCACGGGCCCCGTGGTGCTGTACGCGGGCGCGGAGCGGCTGGACACCCAGCGCTGCACGCTCGGCGAGCCCCCGCTGCTCGACGGCGCGGTGCTGTCCCTGGGCGCCCCCGCCGACCCCGAGCCCCACCCCGAGCTCGACGACGCCCCGACCCAGCTGCACGTGGTCGCGGGGCCGGACGCGGGCGGGGTGCACCTGCTGCACGGCGGGCAGATCACGGTGGGCCGTTCCGCCGACGCCGACGTGCCGCTGGACGACCCCGACGTCTCGCGCGTGCACTGCGCGGTGACGGTCGCCCCCGACGGCGGCGTCTCGGTCGCCGACCTTGGCTCCACCAACGGCACGGTGCTGGGCGGCAGGCCCGTCGGGTCCCGCCCGGTCCGTTTCGCCCCGGGGGCGCTGCTGCGCATCGGCGAGTCGGCCCTGCGCCTGACACCGGCCGCGGGACGGGACGCCCGCGTACGGACGACACCCGACGGGGAGGGCCATGTGCGGCTCCCCTCCGGGGGCGCGCCCGCACCGGACACCACCACCGCGCACGAGCGCGTACGGGACGGCGGGGGCGACGACGACGGCAGCGGTGCGCACGGGGCGGCCACGCGCGCGTACGGCGATGCCACGGGCCCGACCGTGACCCACCGGGGAACATTCGCACCGCACCCGCCGGGAGCCGGGGCGCCGGGAACCGTCGAGCCCCCCGCGGTCCCCGCGCAGGCCGGCGCGCCCCGGATCGAGAGCGGCGAAGGCACTCACAGCGCGCAGGCGCAGCCGCCCGTGCCCTTCGCCATCACGGCCGACGGCGGCACCGGCGTGCCGCAGGTCCTGCGCCGCCGCGGCGGGCTCGGGGCGTGGGCGCGGCGGCTGACCGGCGGGCGCGGCGAGCAGGCGGCCGACCGGCGTGGGACGTACGACGGCACGGGGGCGGACCCGCGCGCGCAGGACACGCGCGCGTGGCGCACGGGGCCGCAACAGCCGGAGACCTGGCCGGACCCGGCGGCACTGCTGCTCGCGGCCCTGGGCCCGGGACCGCGGCTGTGGGAGCGCGGGGCGGGCCACCCCGAGGCGCTCACCGTACGGCTCGGCACGGCCGACCGGCCGGCCCCCGACGGCTCGGGGCTGCTGCCCGCGGTCCCGGTCACCGCCGACCTGCGCGAGGTGGGGGCACTGGGCCTGGCCGGACCGCGCGCCCGCCTGTCGGGACTGGCCCGCGCGGTGCTCGCCCAGCTCGCCGCGGCGCACTCCCCGGACACGCTCGAGATCGTGCTGCTCAGCGCCGACTGCGCCCGCCCGGTGGAGGAGCGCACCGCCGAGTGGTCCTGGCTCGGCTGGCTGCCGCACGTCCGCCCGGCCCACGGCCAGGACTGCCGCCTCCTGCTCGCCTACGACCGCGAGCAGGCCGCGGCCCGCACGGACGAACTCCTCCGGCGCGTCGAGGACCACACCGCGGACGACCCGAGCGGCGACCCCGCTTCCGGGACGGGCCCCACGGCCGGCGACCACCGGGCGCAGGACGCGCGCGCCGGCGCCCGGCGGCCCTCCTGGGCGCGGGACGACGATCCGGCGGACGAGTGGGGCTTCGCGGGGCCGTACACGGTGGTGGTCGTGGACGGCGACCCGGGCGGCGCGGCGGTGCGCGAGGCGGTGGCACGCCTGGCGCACGTGGGTCCCCGGGCCGGGATACACGTGGTGTGTCTCGCCGAGACGACGCCCGCCTCACCCGCGTCCCCGGTGACGGACACCTACGAGGCGGCGTGCGCGGTGTCACCGGCGTTCGGGGCGTGCGGAGCCGTCGCGCTGCTCAGCGGCGACGTGGCGACGGCGCTGCGGCTGATGCGCGTCGCGGGACACCCGGCCGCGGCCCATCCGGACAGCGGACCCGAGCTGATCCGGCGGCACCCGGACGACCCCCTCCGCGCACCGCGCGCCGAGGCACCCGCCCGGACCCCGGCGGCACGGGCCCCGCACCGCGCTCCCATACCCCCCGGCACCGTCGCCGTCGTCGACGCGGTGTCCCTCGCCTGGGCCGAGCGTTTCGCGCGGGCCCTGGCGCCCTTGCGGACGGACGGGACCGGAGCGGGCCGGCCGGCCCGGGTGACGGCGCCGCTGCCCCTGTCGGCGCGGTTGCTGGACGAGCTGGGGCTGGCCCGGGCCACCCCGGCCTCGCTCCAGGCCCGCTGGGCGGACGCGGCCGACGACACGGCGGCCCTGGGCGGGCGGGCCTGGGCGATACTGGGCGCCGGTCCGCGCGGACCGGTCTGCGCCGACCTCGTGGCCGAGGGACCGCATCTGCTGGTCGAGGGACCGGCGGGCAGCGGCCGCACGGAACTGCTGCGATCCGTCGTCGCCTCGCTCGCCGCAGCCGAGCGGCCCGACCGCCTCGGCATCGTGCTGGTGGACGGCCGGGACGGCACCGGCGCGGGCGGCGGGCACGGCGACGGCCTGCGGGTCTGCACGGACGTGCCGCACGTGACCACCCACCTCACCGCCAACGACCCGGTCCGTATGCGGGAGTTCGCCCAGTCGCTGAGCGCCGAGCTGAAACGACGGGCCGAACTGGTGGGGCTGACGGACTTCACCGAGTGGCACACCCGACGCGAGGTCTCCGGCCGCATCGTCCCCCAACGCACACCCCAGCCGCACGGCACGCCCGGTCCCACCCCGACCTACGCGGCCCCGACCGGCGCGGACGCAGCCGGCTCGGGCACCGCCCGCGCCCCGCAGCGAGCGACGGCGACCCGCGGCACGTTCGAGCCGGGACGCGCCCCCACAGGCCCCACCGGCACGGGCCCGGCCCACACGGCACCGACCGGCGCGAGGACGTCCGGCGCGGGCACGCCCGGCCCGGATCCGGCCCGCGCCGCCCAGCGCACGGCGACCACCCACGGCGCGTTCGCCCCGGGGCACACCGGAACGGGCGCCGCCGGCAACGCCGGTGACACGGGGGATCTCGACAGCCCGCCCAGTTCGACCATGCGACTGCGGCCCGCCGCCGCCCGCCGGCAGGCGGAGGCCGCACCGCCGCTGCCCCGCCTGGTGGTGGTCGTCGACGATCTGGACGCCCTGGTCTCGCCCTCGCTCGGTTCGCCCGGCCGGCCCTCGGCCGGGTCGGTGATCCGCGCGCTGGAGGCAGTGGCCCGGGAGGGCGAGCGGCTCGGCGTCCACCTGGTGGCGGCCACCACGCCCGGCGGCCGTACGGCGCAGACCGAACCGGCGCGCCGGGCCGCGCTGCGGGTCACGCTGGACGCACCGGCCCCGGGACCGGACGAACCGGCGCCCGGACGCGGCCGGCTGGCCCGCGCGGACGGCCGGGTGACGGCGTTCCAGGGCGGTCGCGTCACGGGCCGCATCCCCCGCACCGCGACCCAGCGCCCCACGGTCGTCCCCCTGAAGTGGCACCGCATGGGCGACCCGCCCACCCGGCGCTCGGTACGGGAGTTGGGCAACGGGCCGACGGATCTCGCCCTGCTGGCAAGCGCGTTGGAACGCGCCGCGCGGGAGGTGTCGGCGGCCCACGTTCCCTCGCTGCTGTAATCAGCCCCGCCGCCGTTGCCGCGATCAGCCCCCGCCGCCGTGATCAGGATCTGACTCGGAGTCACGACGTGGTCACGATCGCCCGGTTGACACCGTGGGCGCTCTTGCCGACTCCCGGACCCCGGCGTACACCAGAGCGCACGGGACAGCGCTCGGACGTTCGACGAGGAACGGAGAACGGGGCAGTCATGCGCAGCACGAGCAGCACCATCCTCAGCCACAGGGCCGCCAGGACCGCGGCGGCCGTCGCCGCGGGAGCCCTGGCCCTCTCCCTCACCGCGTGCGGCGGAAGCGACGACAAGAAGAGCGGCGACGACCAGAGCAGCAGGAGCACGAAGCCCGGCGCCGCCGTCACCCTCCCCAAGCTGGACGGCGCGACGCTGGAGGTGGCCGCCGTCTGGACCGGCGGCGAGCAGAAGAACTTCAAACAGGTCCTCGCCGAGTTCGAGAAACGCACCGGCGCCAAGGTCACCTTCGTCCCGGCCCAGGACCCGATCATCAACTTCCTCGGCTCCAAGATCGCGGGCGGCCAGCCGCCGGACGTGGCGCTGCTCCCGCAGCCCGGTGCCATCAAGCAGGCCGTGGACAAGAAGTGGGCCAAGCCATTGGGCCCGGAGGCCCAGGCGCAGCTCGCCAGGAACTACTCGCAGGGCTGGCAGGACATCGGCAAGGTCGGCGGCACGCAGTACGGCGCTTACTACAAGGCCGCGAACAAGTCGCTGATCTGGTACAACGCCAAGGTCTTCGAGAACGCGGGCGCGAGCGAGCCCAAGACCTGGAAGGACCTGCTGAGCACCGCGCAGCAGGTCTACGACTCCGGGGTCACCCCGTTCTCCGTGGGCGGCGCCGACGGCTGGACCCTCACCGACTGGTTCGAGAACGTCTACCTCTCCCAGGCGGGCCCGGAGAAGTACGACCAGCTCGCCCAGCACAAGATCAAGTGGACGGACCCGTCCGTCAAGGACGCGCTCACCACGCTCGCCCAGATCTGGTCCAAGAAGGACTACATCGCGGGCGGCCCGAAGGGCGCGCTCCAGACCGAGTTCCCGGCCTCGGTGACCCAGACGTTCACCGGCGGCGACCAGCCGAAGGCCGGCATGGTCTATGAGGGCGACTTCGCCCAGGTCAACATCGGTGAGACCAAGGCCGAGGTGGGCACGGACGCGAAGGTGTTCCCGTTCCCGGCCGTGGGCTCCACCCCGCCGGTGGTCTCCGGCGGCGACGCGGCCGTGATCCTGAAGGACTCCAAGGCGGCCCAGGCCCTGGTCACCTTCCTCGCCTCGGCGGACGCGGCGACGATCCAGGCGAAGCTCGGCGGCTACCTGTCGCCCAACAAGAACGTGCCGGACTCGGCGTATCCGAACGAGGTCCAGCAGAAGATCGCCAAGGCGCTGATCGACTCGGGCGACGACTTCCGCTTCGACATGTCCGACCAGGCCCCGCAGGCCTTCGGCGGCACGCCCGGCAAGGGCGAGTGGAAGGAACTCCAGGACTTCCTGAAGAACCCCTCGGACGTCGCGGGCACCCAGGCGAGGCTGGAGAAGGACGCGGCGGCGGCGTACGGCGGCGGGAGCTGATCCGGCGATGACGCCGGCCACGGCGGCGGGAGCCTCAGCGGGCCCCGCCGCGCCCCGTCGTCGCAAGAGCGTGACCGGCACCCGCAGAACCGTGGCGGCCCTGTTCCTGCTGCCCGCCCTGGTGCTGCTCGGCGCGCTCGTGGTCTACCCCATCGGGTACTCGGTCGTCCGCAGCTTCTACAACGCCTCCGGCGACGGCTTCGCAGGGTTCGACAACTACGAGGCCCTGTTCACCGACGACGGCATCCGCACCGCGCTGAAGAACAACATCATCTGGGTGGTGTTCGCGCCGGCCGTCGCCACCGCGCTCGGTCTGGTCTTCGCGGTGCTGACCGAACGGGTGCGCTGGGGAACGGCGTTCAAGCTGGTCGTCTTCATGCCGATGGCGATCTCCATGCTGGCGGCGGGGATCATCTTCCGGCTGGTGTACGACCAGGACCCGGACCGGGGCGTCGCCAACGCGGTGTGGGTCGGCGTGCACGACACCTTCGCGCAGTCCTCGGCGTTCCCGAAGGCCCACCCGGGCCGCGACTCGCCGCTGAAGCCGGACCAGGGCGGCTTCATCACCTCGGCCACGGTCCGCACCGGCGAGTCGGTGGCCCTCCCCCTCGTCGGCGTCGCCCCCGACCAGATGCCGAAGAGCGCGAAGCGGGCCGTGCGGGCCGAGCCACAGCCGGGGAGGATCACCGGCACCGCCTGGCAGGACTTCACACGCGGCAAGGGCGTCGGGAAGCTCGGCGCGGTCGACCCGTCGGAGTTCGGCTATGCCGGGATGCGGATCGAGGCGGTCAAGGACGGCAAGGTGGTCGCCTCGGCGAAGGCCGCCGACGACGGCACGTTCACGCTGCCCGCGCAGGCGGACGGCGCTCGGCTCCGGCTTCCGGCGAGCAACTTCAAGGCGCCGTACAACGGTGTGGACTGGCTGGGCCCGTCGCTGGTCACTCCGGCCATCATCGGCGCGTACGTGTGGATGTGGGCCGGGTTCGCGATGGTGCTGATCGCCGCGGGGCTCGCCGGCGTGCCCAGGGAATTGCTGGAGGCGGCCCGGGTCGACGGCGCCAACGAGTGGCAGGTGTTCCGCAGGGTCACCGTGCCGCTCCTGGCACCCGTGCTCGCGGTCGTCGCGGTGACCCTGATGATCAACGTGCTGAAGATCTTCGACCTGGTCTTCATCATCGCCCCGGGTTCCTCCCAGGACGACGCCAACGTCCTGGCCCTGGAGCTGTACCGCAAGGGCTTCTCGGAGGGACAGCCCGGCATCGCCAGCGCCATCGCGGTGTTCCTCCTGCTGCTGGTCATCCCGGTGATGCTGTTCAACATGCGGAGGCTTCGGCGGGAGGTGCGGCGATGACGGCGCGTCCGGCTGTCTGCCGGGGGCCCGGGGGTCGCCCCCCGGATGAGCACAGCAACATGCGCAGGCTGCGGCGGGAGGTGCGGCGATGACGGCGCGTCCGGCTGTCTGCCGGGGGCCCGGGGGTCGCCCCCCGGATGAGCACAGCAACATGCGCAGGCTTCGGCGGGAGGTGCGGCGATGACGGCGCGTCCGGCTGTCTGCCGGGGGCCCGGGGGTCGCCCCCCGGATGAGCACAGCAACATGCGCAGGC
>NZ_JBIAXS010000025.1:0-44211 GCF_042896885.1 Streptomyces sp. NPDC001231 | reverse complement strand
CTGCGGCGGGAGGTGCGGCGATGACGGCGCAGACCGGGAGTCCGACGAAGGCGGCGCCCGTTCCCGAGGCCGTGAAGGCGAAGCCGTCCCTGGGGTCGCGGCTGGCGGAGGCCGTGAGCGGTGGCGCGCTGAGGGTCTTCCTGATCGTGGTGGGCCTGTTCTGGCTGGTCCCGACGATCGGCCTGCTGCTGTCGTCGCTTCGCGCGCCGGAGGACATGAGCGCGAGCGGTTGGTGGACCGTCTTCAGCAAGCCCGCGCAGCTCACCTTCGGCAGTTACCGGAACCTGCTGCAGAACGGCGACATCACCGACTCCCTGGTGAACACGGTCCTGATCACCGTGCCGGCGACGGTCCTGGTGGTCCTGGTCGGCTCGCTGGCGGGCTACGCCTTCGCCTGGATGGAGTTCCCCGGCCGGGACTGGTGGTTCCTGGCCGTGGTCGGCCTGCTGGTCGTGCCGGTGCAGGTCGCGCTCATCCCGATCGCCGAACTGTTCGGCAACGTCGGCCTGTTCGGCACGATCTTCGGGGTGATCCTGTTCCACACGGGCTACGGCCTGCCGTTCGCGGTGTTCCTGCTGCGGAACTTCTTCGCGGAGATCCCCCGCGAACTGCTGGAGGCGGCCCGCCTCGACGGCGCCGGTGAACTGCGGCTGTTCGCCCGCGTGGTGATGCCGCTGGGCGGGCCCGCGATCGCGAGCCTGGGCATCTTCCAGTTCCTGTGGGTGTGGAACGACATGCTGGTCGCGCTGGTGTTCACCAAGTCCGGTACGCAGCCGATCACGGTCGCCCTCCAGACGCAGGTACGCCAGTTCGGCAACAACATCGACGTCCTGGCACCCGGGGCGTTCATCTCCATGGTGATCCCGCTGGCCGTGTTCTTCGCCTTCCAGCGGCAGTTCGTCTCGGGCGTGATGGCGGGAGCGGTCAAGTAATCGCACGGTCCGAGCGGTTCGGGGCGGTCCGGCACCGGCCCGCCCCGAACCGCTCGGACCGCCGTCCCCCACATGCCTCAGCGGGCCGTGACCGACTCGCTCCACCGGCCGTTCCCGGGCAGAACGCCCACGTCGGCCCTTGGATGCCCCCTTGCCCAGGTTCAGTGTCACCGTCCCCGCGCACCGGGCCCCGGCGTACCCGCGCGCGTTCCTGGAGGCGTGCCACCGCCGTTGCCGCGCCCTCGGCCTCCGGCCCGCGCTGCGCACCGGGCTGCGGTACGCCCTGGTCCGGTTGGCCCCGCACCGCGCGATCGGGGTGCTGCGGCTGGTGACGGCCCTGTGCCGCCGGGCGGTCGAGCAGGCCGTCAAGCCGCTGCGGGTGCTGCGGGCCGCCGTGCTGCGCGCCCGGTCGCGCACGGCGTGGCCGAGCCGGTCGCCGTCTCCCCGTGCCGTCTGGTGTCGTCGCAGGTCACGACCCCGGGCCGAAGCCCGCTCGCAACCCTGCCGCAACCCGCCGGCCCACAGGCCGTCACCCGGAGCCTTTAAAGACCGTTTGCTCTTTTGGGAGTCCGTATGCACGCAGCGGACCGGATCAACAGAAGAAAGAGCAGAATGCCCCGATTCAGCATCGTCGTCCCGTCGCATGGCGTCGCGGGCCGGCTGTCCCTGGCGCTGGACTCGGTCCTCGCCCAGTCCTTCGGAGACTTCGAGCTGATCGCGGTGTGCGACGGCCCGGCCGCCCCGGCCGCCGGCGTCGCCGCCGACTACGCGGGGCGGGATTCCCGGGTGGTCCTGGTGCACTCGCCCCCGTCCGCGGGCCTCGGCGCGGCGCGCAACGCCGGGACGCGGGCGGCGAGCGGCGCGTATCTGCTGTTCCTCGACGGCGACGACACCCTGGTGCCGGGCGCGCTGTCCGCGCTGGCCGCCCGCCTGGAGGAGACGGGCGACGTCGACGTGCTCTACTTCGAGCACGAGCGGACTCCCTGGTGGAACGGCGAGCCGGCCACCACGGCCGGGCCGCCGCCGGTCACCGTCCGCGCGCCCGTCTTCTCCCCCGCCGAGGCCCCGCACCTGACCGGCGTTCCGCTGCCCGCGTGGAGCGCGGTCTACCGCCGCTCCTTCGTGACCGGGCACGGTCTGGCCTTCCCCGACGGGCACCGCACCGACGTCGGCTGGGGCGGCCTGGTCGCCGTCGCGGCCGAGCGCGTCGCGGTGCTGCGGCGGGTCGTCGTACGGCATCTGCTGCGTCGGCAGGGCAGCCGGCTGGATCTCCCGGGCGAGCACCAGTTCGACCTCCTCGACCAGACCGAGCGGGTGCTCGTCCGGGCCGTCGCCGAGGGACTGCCCAAGGAACGGTTCGCGCCGCTGTTCGAGCAGCTCTTCGACGCGGTGCTGACGGTGGCCGCGCATCCGGAACAGGTGCCCGCTCACCGGCGCCGCTCGTTCTTCCGCCGCGCCCACCGCCTGTACCGCCGCCACCGCCCGGCCGGCCACCGCGCCCCACGCGGCCGGTCCGGCGTGCCGCACCGGCTGCTGGCGGCCGGGGCGTACACGGCGTTCCGCGCGCGCTGCGCCACCTCCCGGGCGGCGGTGGCGGCCGGCCGTCGCCTGCCGCGCGGCGGCAGGCTGCGCGCCCACCTCGCCTACCGCGGGCACCTGCACCGCCCGCTCGACGAGAACCTCGTCGTGTACTGCGCCTACTGGGGCCGGGGTTACGCGTGCAGCCCGGCCGCCCTGCACGCCAAGGCCCGCGAACTCGCCCCGCACCTGCGCGGTGTGTTCCTGGTGGAGCCCGGCCAGGAACACACCGTTCCGGAGGGCGTCGACCACGCGGTGATCGGCAGCCGCCGGTACTGGAAGGTGCTGGCCCGCGCCAAGTACCTGGTGAACAACGCAAACTTCGCCAACGCCGTCGTCAAACGCCCCGGCAGCGTGCACCTCCAGACCCAGCACGGCACCCCGCTGAAGACGATGGGCTGCGACCAGTCGACGTACCCGGTGGTCGCGGCGCAGTCCGGCAGCTTCACCAAACTGCTGCGCCGCGTGGACCGCTGGGACTACAACCTCTCCTCCAACCGCCATTCCACCGAGATGTGGGAACGGGCCTTCCCCGGCTCCTACGAGCCCCTGGAGTACGGCTATCCGCGCAACGACGTCTACTGCGCGGCCCGCGCCGAGGACGTGGCCCGCGTCCGCCGCGAGCTGGGCGTCCCGGAGGGGAAGACGGCCGTCCTGTACGCGCCCACCCACCGCGACCACCACACCGGCTTCGAGCCCGGCCCGGACCTGGAGGCCTTCTGCGCGGCGGCCGGCGAGGACGTCGTCGTCCTGCTGCGCGCCCACTACTTCTACGACCGGGGCGGACCGCGGAGCGGCGGCCGGATCATCGACGTCACCGCGCACCGCTCCTCGGAGGACGTGTGCCTGGCCGCCGACGCGCTGATCACCGACTACTCGTCGATCATGTTCGACTACGCCAACCTGGACCGCCCGATCGTCGTGTACGCCGACGACTGGGAGGTCTACCGGGAGACCCGCGGCGTCTGCTTCGACCTCATGGACACGCCGCCCGGCCCGGTCGTCCGCACACCGGAGGAGCTGGCGGCGGTCTTCCGCGACGGCTCGTACGCGGGCCCGGAGTCGGCGGCGCTGCGGGCCCGGTTCCGGGAGCGGTTCTGCCAGTTCGACGACGGGCGGGCCGCCGAGCGAGTCGTCCGCCGGGTGTTCCTCGGCCAGCCGCCCGAAGCGCTACCGCCCGTGATCCCGCTCGCCGAGCGCGTCCCGGCCCCCGCCGCCACCCACTAAGGAGCTGACGCAGCAGTGCCCCGCTTCAGCATCATCGTCCCCTGCTTCAAGGTGCAGGGATTCCTGCGCGAATGCCTGGACTCGGTTCTGACACAGTCCTTCGGCGACGTCGAGGTGATCGCCGTCGACGACTGCTCCCCGGACGGCAGCGGCACCATCCTCGACGAGTACGCCGCCCGCGACCCGCGCGTACGGGTGCTGCACCTGCCGGAGAACGTCGGTCTCGGCCGCGCCCGCAACGCCGGAATGCCGCTCGCCACCGGCGACTTCCTGTTCTTCCTCGACAGCGACGACACCCTCACCCCGGGCGCGCTGCGGGCCATCGCCGACCGGCTGGAGGAGACCGGCGACCCGGACGTGCTGGTCTTCGACTACGCCCGCACCTACTGGTGGGGCGGGACCCGGCGCAACGTGCTGGCCGCGGTGCTGGCCGAGGCCGGTCCCGGCACCTTCACGGCCGCCGAACAGCCGCGGATCCTGGACCTGTTGATGGTGGTCTGGAACAAGGTCTACCGGCGCGACTTCGTCGAGGAGCACGGCTTCGCCTTCCCGCCCGGCTACTACGAGGACACGCCCTGGACGTTCCCGGTCCTGCTCACCGCCCGGCGGATCGCCACGCTCGACCGGATCTGCCTGTACTACCGCCAGCGCCGGCAGGGCAACATCCTGTCCACCACCAGCCGCAAGCACTTCGACATCCACGACCAGTACGAGCGGGTCTTCACCTTCCTCGGCTCCCGCCCGGAGCTGGCGAGTTGGCGTCCCTATCTGCACCGGAAGATGGGCGAGCACTGCCTGGACATCCTCGCCAAGCCGGACCGGCTGCCGCCGTCGGACAAGGCCGAGTTCTTCCGCCGTACGGCGCGGATGTTCCGCGCCCACCGGCCCCCGGAAGCGGACACGACCGGTGAGGTCCGGGTACTGGAGGGCGGCTGGGCCGCCTACCGGGCCGGGCGGCAGGCCGGGCGCGCCCGCCGGGAGCTCGGGCGCCGGACGCTGCGGGTCCGCAGGGCGGCGGCCGGACGGGTGAAGGGCGGCTGGGCCGCGCTGCACACCCGCCGGGCACTGGACCAGGACCTCGTCCTGTACTCGGCGTTCTCACACCGGGGCGTGCTCGGCGACCCGGCGGCCGTCCACCGCAAGGCGCGGGAGATCGCGCCGCATCTGCGCGGGGTGTGGGTGGTCCGCGACAGGGAGCAGGCCGCGCTGCTGCCGCCGGACGTGGAGTACGTCCTGCCCGGCACGCTGCGCCACCGGCAGCTCGCCGCCCGCGCCGCGTTCTTCGTCAACAACGCGAACTGGCCCGCGGCCCTGGCCAAGCGGCCCGGCAGCACACACATCCACACCCATCAGGGCACCCCGCTGAAGTTCATGGCGGCCGATCTGCTGGGCAAGCCCGGCGCCCGGCAGGGCGTCGACGTGCCGGGCCTGCTGTCGCGCGCCGACCGCTGGGACTACAGCCTGGTCGCCAACCGCCACTCCGAGCTGGTGTGGGAGCGCGCCTACCCCTGCCGGTTCACCTCCGCGCGCACCGGCAGCCCGCGCAACGACGTGCTCGTCACCGCGCGTGCGGACGACGGCGCCGCCCTCCGCGACCGGCTCGGCGTCCCGCCGGAACACACGCTGGTGCTGTACGCGCCGACCCGCCGGGACTACCGGCGTGGCGGCCACGTCGAGCGCTTCGACCCGGCCCGGTTCGCCGCGGACCTCGGCGAGGGCCACACCCTCGTCGTACGTCTGCACCCCTCGCTGGCCATCGGACCGGCGCGCGGCATGGGACTGGCCGAGCTGCACCGGCGCGGAGTGCTCGTCGACGCGACCGACGAGCCGCACGTGGAGGAGCTCATGCTCGCCTCCGACGTACTGGTCACCGACTACTCGGCCCTCATGTTCGACTACGCCAACCTGGACCGCCCGATCGTGGTGCACGCCGACGACTGGGGCGCGTACACCGCGAGCCGGGGCGCCTACTTCGACATCACCGCCGAGCCGCCGGGCCATGTCTCGCGTTCCTACGAGGAGTTGGCATGGCTGTTCACCTCCGGCGGCTGGCGGGACGCCGAGTCGGCGCGGCTGCGGACCGGCTTCCGGGAGCGCTTCTGCGAGTTCGACGACGGCTGGGCGGCCGAGCGGGTGGTACGGACCCTGATCCTCGGCGACGGGGAGTGGACACCGGATCCGACGGCGGCGCCCGCGTCCTCCGCAGCGGTCGCCCACCTGCCCGCCCAGGCCTCCGGCCGCGATCTGCTGGCGCCCTCGTGAGGCGGCCCCGCTGGAAGTCGCGCGCACGACGCCCGAGCACGTGGGTGCTGGTCCTGGCCGCCCTCTTCGCGCTGCTCCAGCTCGGCACCGTCACCGGCCGGGACACCCCCGACACGAAGAACTACCTGTCGTACGCGCTGAGTCTGCGCGGTGCGGACAAACGGGAGGCGGCGGCCGTCACGATCGACTACGTGTGCGCCGGGAAGGCGGCCCGGGCGAGCCGCGCGCAGAGCGTGGACGTGCTGCGCTTCCGCGAGCCGAGCCCGGCGGCCCGGGTGGCGGGCGCGTGCCGGGCCAAGCTGTGGCGCGAGGTGGAGGCACGGCTGCGGGCCGGGCAGACCGGCGGGCACACCCTGCCGTTCATGCCGGAGCGCTTCATGCGGATCTTCGAGGCGCGGCCGGGCTACCCGGTGTTCCTGATCCCCTTCATCACGGTGTTCGGCGTGACCTGGGGGGTGTGGGCGGCGGGCGTCGTCGTGACGGCGGCGGGCGGCGTCCTCGTCTTCCTGGTGCTGCGCGGCCGCCGGGTGCCCGTGCCCCTGGCGCTGACCGGCCAGGTCCTCTACTACGTGCTGCCGTGCGGCACGACGGCCATGCGGCCGATGGCCGAGGGCCTGATGCTGGCGCTGACCCTGGCGGCGCTGTGGGGCTGCTCGCTGGCACTGGACGGGCGCGCGCGGGCCGGCACCACCCTGGTCGCGGGTGCGCTGCTCGCGCTGTTCACGGTCAAGCACTCCCAGGCACTGTTCCTCGGGCTGAGCCTGGCCGCCGCGGGCGCGGCCGTCGCCGTACGACGGTGGACGCGGCGGCGCCCGGCGGGGCGGGGTGTCCTGGCGGTCACGGCGGTGGCCTGCGGCGCCGCCGTCGGCACGGTGCTCCTGGCACGGGCGCTGCGCTACCCGACCGGGAGCGACAGCCTTCAGGACCTGCTCACCGGCCACTACGCCCTGCCCGACCGCGAGCGTCCATGGCCGGAGCTGCTGCGGCTGGAGGGCGAGTTCTGGCTGGAGTGGCTGCGCCGGCAGCTGTGGCAGCCGCTGTTCGCCGCCCTGCTCGCCGCCGGCGCGTGGGGCGCGCTGCGGCGGCGGGGGGCGTTCGGCCTCTTCGTGGTGGCGACGGCGTTCACCGGGTTCCTCACGCAGGCGGCGCATCCCGACATCACCGTGTGGGGCGAACGGCTGATCGTGCTGGCCTGGCTGCTGCCGGTGGTGGGCGTACCGCTGCTGCTGGAGCGCGTGGTGCCCCGGCCGGCGGCGGACGTCCCGGGTCCGCGTACCCACAGCCGGCCGGACGAGTGGAGCCCGGTCACTCGATGAAGGGCGACGACATGATGCGGCTGACCGGGCAGAGCGCGGCCCCGCGCGGACCCGCGGCCCGGGTGCAGCGACCGCTTTGGTCCACTTGGCAGGCTCTTACCAACGACTGGACGCGTATCAGCACATATACGGCTTTCACGCGGATTACGATCCGCCGTGATGAGCGCCTTCCAGAGCGTGACGCGTCTTCTCACGCGTCCGTCGACGAGACACAGCCTCCTCGCCCTGACGGCCGCCTGGCTCCTCACGCGCGCCCTGATGCTGTGGCTGCTCGCCCACAACGGACTGCCCCGGCTGGGCCGGGGCTCGGTGGCGCGCGAGGTGTGGAAGCTGTACCAGCACTGGTACGTCCTGCTGTCCCACGGCGCGTTCCCGGCGCACGACACGCTGTGGCAGTACCCGCCGGGCGCCGGACCGGTGCTGCTGTCGCCCGCGCTGCTGCCGGGCCTGACGTACTTCCAGGCCTTCGTGGTGCTCACCGTCGCCGCCGACGCGCTGGTCACGCTGGCACTGGCGCACGCGGGCACCCGCCCCGGCCGCAGCCTGCGCGGGGCCGGCTACTGGACGCTGGGCCTGCCCCTGCTGCTGCACGTCCCGCTGGCCCGCTACGACGTCCAGGCCACCGCCCTGGCCGTGCTCTCCCTGCTGGCGTTCTCGCGCTCCACGCGCGCGTGCGGCGCGCTCGCCGCACTGGGCGCCCTGGTGAAGGTGTGGCCGGCGCTCGCGCTGATCGGCATGCCCCGGGGCCGTGCGACCCGGTCGGCGTGGACATGGGCTGCCGCCACCGGCGCAGTGGCGCTGACCGTCCTCGCCGGCTTGTTCAGGAACCCGCTCGCCTTCGCGCGCCAGCAGGGCGGCCGGGGCGTGCAGATCGAGTCGTTCGGCGGCACCGCGCTCGCGCTGGCCACACACGCCGGCTGGCCGGGCCGGGTGCGCTACCGGTACGGGGCCCTGGAGTTCACCGGACCGTACGTCTCCACCGTCGCGCACCTCTCGCTGGTCCTGTCGGCGAGCGCGTTCGGGCTGCTGCTGCTCTGGCGGATCCGGGCCCGGCGCTGGACGGGGGCGACACCGTACGACGCCGCGCTGAGCGCCGTCCTGCTGTTCACCGTCACCAGCCGGGTGATCAGCCCGCAGTACATGGTCTGGCTGCTCGGCCTCGCGGCGGTGTGCCTGACGTCACCGCTGACCACACAGCGTCCGGTCGCCGCGCTGATCGCGCTGGCGAGCCTGGTCAGCGTGGTCGCATATCCCACCCTCTACCACCAGGTGGTGGCCTGTTCGTGGACAGGTTGTGCACTCATGCTCATGCGCAACGGTCTGCTGGCCGCCGCCGCGCTATTCTCTTTCGCCCGGTTGTGGCGATCGACGAAATTGATGACCCCCGAAGGGGAACCCGGGTCGGACATTCACCGTCTTCCGCACGGGACGCTAAGCCCCTCTTAACGGGAGATTACCGACCACCCCTACTATTTCGGCCCGTGGATTCCATGCATCTGCACCCCGACCAGGCCACCGACGTCAGCGTCGTCGTGATCGGTTACAACGACATCGCCCACATGGCCGACGCCGTGCGCTCGGCCCTCGCGCAGGGTCCCTCCGTCAGCGAGGTCGTCGCCGTCGACGACTGCTCGACCGACGGCACCTTCGAGCTGCTCGACCGCCTGGCCGCGGCCGAACCGAGGGTGCGGGTGATCCGGCGCGAGGAGAACAGCGGCGGCTGCGGCAGCCCGCGCAACACCGGCATCGACGCGGTCACGACGCCGTACGTGATGTTCCTCGACAGCGACGACGTGCTGCCGCCGGGCGCGGTGGACGCGCTGCTCGCCGCCGCCCGGGAGGAGCAGGCCGAGGTCGTGAGCGGCCTGTGCGTGCGCCGTGAGCTGCCCTCCGGGCGGGAAGTGCCGTGGCAGCGGAAGCTCTACAGCACGGGCGCCGTCCTCACGCACCCCGCGAAGCTCCCGCGTCTCGTGCACGACACCCTGTGCGTCAACAAGCTGTACCGCACCGACTTCCTGCGCGAGCACGCGATCCGCTTCCCGGAAGGCCACTTCCCGTACGAGGACTTCGTGTTCACCGCGCGTGTACTGGCCGCCGACCCACGCGTGGCCCTCATCCCGGACCAGGTGTACGTGTGGAACGTGCGCCGGTCCGCCGGGCAGCTGTCGATCTCTCTGGACCGCGCGAACATCGAGAACTGGCGGGCGCGCACCGAGGCGAGCCGGTCGGCGTACGACATCCTGCTGAGCGCCGGGCAGAAGGAGCTCGCGCGGGCGGCGCGCGCCAAGTTCCTCGACCACGAGCTGCGCATGTACGCGCGTGAGCTGGGCCTGCGCGACGCCGGGTACCGGTGCGCCTGGTGGGAGCACACGCGGCAGTACCTCGGCGAGTACGACGCGGCCGACTGGGCCGTCAACCCGACGACCGCCGGGCACCTCCTCGGACGGGTGATTCTCGCGTCGCCCGAGCCGCGCGACCTGCCGCGCCTGAAGGAGCTCGCCGCGCGCCCGGCCCGGCTGTGCCCGCCCTACGCCCGTGACAAGGACGGCAGCCCCGTCTGGGCGGACGACCTTCCGCAGATCAGCCTGGAGCCCTACCTGGTCCGGCCGGTCCACGTCCTGCCCCTGGCCGTGGACGCGGAAGTGCGTCCCCACGCGGGGACGAGCCTGCTGCGGCTGCGCCTGCACGACCTGTACGGCAGGGTGACGTCCGCCGGGCCCGAGGCCCTGGAGGTGGAGTGGCTGCACCGTGAGGCGGGGCGCACGGTCCGGGGCGCCACCGTCCCGCTCACGCCGGCCGCGGACGGCACCTGGTCGGCCGAGACGGGCGTGGACCTCGCGGGGCTGGGAGCCGGCACCTGGGACCTGCGGCTGCGGGTGTGCTTCGCCGACGGCACGAGCCGCAAGGTGACGGCGCACGCGCGCGCGGGCGCCGGTCTGCTGCGCCGCCGCGTCGTACCGAGCGTGCGCTACGGCGTTCTGCTGGTCCAGCCGTACGCCACGCACTCCGGTGCGCTGGCCGTGCGGCTGGCGGCGGGACTGCGCGGGGTGACGTCCGTCCTCCAGGGCAGACTGCACCGGCTGCTCCACCGGGCCGCGCCAGTGAGCGCGCCACGACCCGCATCCATACGACGACCTGGGCCAACTGACGAGGAGACGCCCGCATGACCTGGCTGATCACCGGCGGCGCCGGCTACATCGGAGCGCACGTCGTCCACGCGATGACCGAGGCGGGCGAGCGTGCGGTGGTGTACGACGACCTGTCCACCGGCATCGCCGAGCGTGTCCCGCGGGACGTCCCACTGGTGGAGGGCTCCACGCTGGACGGCGACCGTCTGGCGCGTGCACTCGCCGAGCACGAGGTCACCGGTGTCGTCCACCTGGCGGCGAAGAAGCAGGTGGGCGAGTCGGTGGAGCGGCCCCTGCACTACTACCGGGAGAACGTCGAGGGCCTGCGGGTCCTGCTGGAGGCGGTGACGGCGGCCGGGGTCGGTTCGTTCGTGTTCTCCTCCTCGGCGGCCGTGTACGGCATGCCGTATCCCGCGCGGAACGACGCCCTGGTCACGGAGGAGACGCCGTGCGCGCCGATGTCTCCGTACGGCGAGACGAAGCTGGCCGGCGAGTGGCTGGTGCGCGCGACCGGCCGGGCGACGGGGCTGTCCACGGCGTCCCTGCGGTACTTCAACGTGGCGGGCGCGGCGAGTCCGCGCCTCGCGGACGTCGGCGTCTTCAACCTGGTCCCGATGGTCTTCGAACGACTGACCGAGAACATGCCCCCGCGCATCTTCGGGGACGACTACCCCACGCCGGACGGCACCTGCATCCGCGACTACATCCACGTGGCCGACCTCGCGGAGGCCCACGTGGCCGCGGCTCGCGCCCTGCGCTCCTCCCCCGGCCTCGACCTCACGCTGAACATCGGCCGCGGGGAGGGGGTCTCGGTGCGCGAGATGATCGACACGATCAACGCCGTCACCGGCTACAACAGCCCCCCGACGGTCACCCCGCGCCGCCCCGGCGACCCCGCCCGCGTCGTCGCCTCCGCCGACCGCATCGCCACGGAACTCGGCTGGAAGGCCCGACGCGGCCTCCACGACATGATCACCTCAGCCTGGCAGGGCTGGCTCCACCACCACCCGGAAGCAGCCCGCATCTGACCCCACCGCCTGCCGTCACCGGGCCGCTCCCGCGACCCGGTGGCGCCGTCACACGCGGACACGGGCCGCCACACGCCCACCACCGGTGTGCGGGCTGTCCTGATCCAACCGCCGCAGGCCCCGTCCCGCCCGGCCCGCGGGGGCTGGTTGATTCGGTCCGGGCGGGGTGTCCCGTCCGGACGCCGCGGATCCCGTTCCCGCCCGGCCCGTGAGGGTGCTGCGACGACCCACCCGGGCCCGCACGAGGACCCCTTGGTCAGAGCGCCTTGATCGCCTCGGCCGTGCCCCGGGCGAGGGCGTCCAGGTAGCCCTTGGGGAGTTTCGGTGTGCGGATGACGACCGCACGCCAGTACAGCGGGCCCGAGATCAGGTCGAGGGCCAGGTCCCGGTCCAGACCGGGGCGGATCTCGTCGCGGCGCTCGGCCGCCGCCAGGATGCTGCTGGCCACGCTCTCCTGACCGTCGCGCAGGGCCTTCTGCATGGCCTCGGCGATGTCCGGGTTGCGGGCCGCCTCCGCCTGGAGGTCGGGGATGACCTGCGAGGCGATGGGGTGGCGCAGGGCACGCGAGGTCACCTCGTACAGCAGCCGCAGGTCGCTCTCCAGGGAGCCGGTGTCCGGCGCGGGCAGGCCCTGCACGGCGAGCGCCGAGACGATGTCCAGCACCAGGTGCAGCTTGGAGCGCCACCGGCGGTAGACGGCCGTCTTGCCGACACCCGCGCGCCGCGCGATCCCCTCGATGGACATCCGCGCGTAGCCGACGGACGCCAGTTCCTCGAAGACCGCCGCCCGGATCGCCTCCGTCACGTCCTCGCGGAGCACGGCCGCCCCGGCGGGGGCCCGGCGGCGGGGGCGCGTCTGGGGCTGGTCGGCGTTCGTCGTCATGCGGCCAAGCATAGGGCGTTACGACGAAACGGTTGCGTTGCGGCGTCACTTCGCCGTACGCTCACGTTGCGACGATACGGTGCCGTTCCGACGTAAGAAAACGTGAAGAGAACCGTAAGGAAACCGACGGCGGCACGGAGCCGGACGCCGGCACCACCTCCCCCCCGAGCGAAAGCAGCGGATGTGAGCCAGGTCCTCCACACACCGCCCCACACCACGGCCCTGGCCGAGGACGACCTCGCGACGGTCGCCACCCGCCACGGCCTGTCGGTCAGCGGCGCCCGCCCCTCCCTGCCCGAGTACGTCCGGCAACTGTGGGCGCGGCGCCACTTCATCAGCGCCTTCGCCACCGCCAAGCTCACCGCCCAGTACAGCCAGGCGAAGCTCGGCCAGGTCTGGCAGGTCGCCACCCCGCTGCTGAACGCGGCGGTGTACTACTTCATCTTCGGCATCCTCATGGGCACCAGCCGTGGCGTTGCGGACTACATCCCGTTCCTGGTGACGGGCGTGTTCATCTGGACGTTCACACAGAACTCGATCATGGCGGGCACCCGGGCGATCTCCGGCAACCTCGGTCTGGTGCGGGCCCTGCACTTCCCGCGGGCCGCGCTGCCGGTCTCCTTCGCGCTTCAGCAGCTCCAGCAGCTGCTGTTCTCGATGGTCGCCCTCCTGGCGATCCTGCTCTGCTTCGGCATGACGCCCACCATGTCGTGGGTCCTGGCCGTCCCGGTGCTGCTGCTCCAGTTCGTGTTCAACGCCGGCGTCTCCATGATCATGGCCCGGATGGGCGCCAGGACGCCGGACATCGCCCAGCTGATGCCGTTCCTCCTGCGCACCTGGATGTACGTCTCCGGTGTGATGTGGAGCATCGACACGACACTGAACCGCAGCCACATGCCACACGTGCTGAAGGTGCTGCTGCAGTCCAATCCCGCCGCCGTCTACATCGACCTGATGCGCTTCGCGCTGATCGACAGCTTCAAGGCGCACCAGCTCCCCCACCATGTGTGGGCGTACGCGCTGGGCTGGGCCCTGCTCGCCGGGGTCGGCGGCTTCATCTACTTCTGGAAGGCTGAGGAGACGTACGGCCGTGGCTGAGCTGAAAACCGACAAGATCCCCACCGTCGTGGTCGACGGGGTCGACATCGTCTACCGGGTCAACGGCACCGGTTCCGGCCGCGGTTCGGCGACCGCCGCCCTCAACCGGATCCTGCGCCGCGAGAAGGCTGAGAAGGCGGCCGGCGTACGCCGGGTGCACGCGGTCAAGAAGGTCTCGTTCGTCGCCTACAAGGGCGAGGCCATCGGCCTGATCGGCACCAACGGCTCCGGCAAGTCCACGCTGCTCAAGGCGGTCGCCGGACTCCTGCCTGTGGAGAACGGCAGGATCTACACCGACGGCCAGCCCTCCCTGCTCGGCGTGAACGCGGCGCTGATGAACGACCTGACCGGCGAGCGCAACGTCCTCCTCGGCGGACTGGCCATGGGCATGTCCCGCGAGGAGGTCAAGGAGCGCTACCAGGACATCGTCGACTTCTCCGGCATCAACGAGAAGGGCGACTTCATCAGCCTCCCGATGCGCACGTACTCCTCCGGCATGGCCGCCCGGCTGCGCTTCTCCATCGCCGCCGCCAAGGACCACGACGTGCTGCTGATCGACGAGGCACTGGCCACGGGCGACCGCTCCTTCCAGCGGCGCTCGGAGAAGCGGATCCGCGAACTGCGCGCGCAGGCCGGCACGGTGTTCCTGGTCAGCCACAGCAACGCCTCCATCCGCGACACCTGCGAGCGCGTCCTGTGGCTGGAACGCGGCGAACTGCGCATGGACGGCCCCACCGAGGAGGTCCTCGAGGCCTACGAGGCCTTCACGGGCGGCTCCGACAAGAAGAAGGCCAAGCGATAGCCCGACGCCGTCCCGCGCCCGGCGGGCCGGTCAGGGAGTGACCGCGTAGAGGACCTGGCCGCCCGGGCCGTGGGTCACCACGCGCAGTTCGGGGTCGTGGCGCGGTCTGCTTCCGTCCACGACCCAGCGCACGTCATAGGTGCGCAGGATGTCCCTGCGTACGGCCTCCGGTGTGCGGAGCGTGTAGTAGCGCCGCACCGCCCACTCGCGCCGGGACTCGTCCGGCAGGAAGAAGTCCGGGTAACCGGGGGCGACCGTGTAGGGGCCGTAGGCCGGGATCAGCCGGGAGGGCAGGTCCCGGGCCATGACCACGTCCCCGTACTTCACATACGGCGTGATCCAGTAGTACCCGGTCCAGGTCGGGGTGTAGCCGGCCGCGAGCACGTCCGGCAGCGCCTCGCGCCCGACGGCGTACCCGAGCACGCCGGCCTGGGTCCACGCGCCCAGGGCCAGCGCGCCGCCCAGCGCCCACGCCCAGCGGGTCCGCACGGCCCGCCGGCCGCCCTGCACCACCTCCAGCGCGGCGGCGATCTGGGCCGGGACGAGGGCGGCGGGCAGCGTCCGGCCCCAGGCGTAGTGACCCGTGGCGAACCCCGTCGCGCACATCAGCGCGCCCAGCAGGAAGAAGGTCACCAGCGGGTCCCGCCGGTCGCGCCGCCACCGCACGACCAGCGCGGCCACTCCGAGCAGGGCCAGCCAGTAGCGGCCGAGGAAGTGCGTGTAGAGCGCCCGGTGCACCTCCTCCAGATCGCTTCCGGCCGAGAACAGGGCGAAGAAGTCGTAGTACGGCCACAGCCACAGCACCAGCAGCCCCAGGGCCGCCCCGGCGCCGAGCCGCGGCCACAGGGCACGCGGGGGCCGGGCCGTGAGCACCGCGGCGAGACCGCCGAGCGTGGCGACGAACCCGGTGAACTGATGGCACAGCAGGATCAGTGCCCACAGCGCCCCGAGCCCCAGCCACACCTCCCACCCGGCCGCCGCCCGCAGCGCCCGGGTGAGCCAGGCCCAGTAGTGGAAGGCGAGGCCGAGGGCCAGCACGCTGGGGTACGACACCGTCAGCGCGAGGGAGTTGAGGGAGAGGAAGCCGCTCCAGTTGATGAGTTCCGTACCCCACAGCAGCACCAGGCTCAGTGCGGCCAGTGCGGGCGCGGCCCGGTGCGCGCTCAGCGTTCTGACGTACCGCCAGACGCCTGTCGCCAGCAGCGTGAGCCCGGTGAGCGCGGCGAGCCGCAGCACGACGAACACCGACAGGCCGCCGACCCGGGCGACAGAGCCGAGGAGCAGTATCCACGGCGAGTAGTACGGGCTCGGGGTACCGGCGTCGACGAGCGGGTTGCCGGGGTGGAGCAGGCTGTGGCGCAGCCGCTGGATGGTCGCCGCGTGCATGCCCAGGTCACCGGCCCAGGGCAGCCGGACGATCACCAGAAGCAGCAGGGCGGCGAGGAGCGCGGCGGCCGCGCGGGGCGCGTAGGCCGCTCCCGAGGAGGTCGGCGGCCGGGCGACGGCCGTGCCCGCTGAGGGTGCCTCAGGCGGCGAGGAGCGCATCGCGCCGGAAGAGCCAGGTGCGACTACCGAGGGTGTTCACGCGGCAACTTTATACGAATGATCCCGTTTAGCAGGAACGGGTAATTTCGGCGTGCGGCGTTTCCTGGACGACGGCAAGAAGACGGCGCGAACGGCATGAGGACGCCCCGGACCGGAAAGGTCCGGGGCGCCCTCGGGTACGGGTCGGCCTCCCGCCCGTTACGAGTGCGTGCGCAGCAGCGTGCGCATCGTCCGCATCGCCACCGACAGGTTGGCCAGGTCGAACGCGTCCGAGCTGCGGATCTCCTCGAGCGTGGCACGCGCCCGGGCCAGGATCGCCCCGTTCTTCTGCTCCCACACCTTGAAGCGCTGCTCCGGCGTGGCACTGCCGTTGCCCGCGGCCAACACGTCCGCGGTCAGCGCCGAGTGCGCCGCGTACAGGTCCTCGCGGATCGCCGCACGGGCCATGGACTGCCACCGGTCGGCGCGCGGCAGCTCGATGATGCGGTCCATCAGCTGGGTGATGTGGAGGCGGTCGGCGAGGTCGTAGTACACCTCGGCGACGTCCATCGGGTCCTTGCCCATACGGTCGGCCACCGAGACGATGTCGAGCGCCGGGAAGGCGGAGGAGAACCCGGCCACGCGGGTGGCCAGCTCGTCCGGGACGCCGGCGCCGGACAGCTCGTCGTAGACCTGCTGGTACCACTCCAGGTCCGCGCCCTTGAGCAGCTTGGGCAGCTCCGCCCACACCTGCCCGACCCGCTCGGAGAAGAACGCGATGGTCTCGGCGAGCTCCAGCGGCTGCGGCCGGTTGTTCAGCAGCCAGCGCGTGCCGCGCTCGACCAGGCGGCGCGAGTGCAGGCGGATCCGGGTCTGGACGTCGGCCTCGACCTTGTTGTCCAGCGCCTCGACCGCGTCCCACACCGGAGCCGAGCGGAAGATCGTGCGGGCCACCGTCTGCGCCCTGACGATCTCCTCCAGCGACGCCCCGGTCTCCTCCCGCAGGCGGTGCAGATAGGTCGTACCGCCCGTGTTGACCGTGTCGTTGACCAGGACGGTCGTCGTGATCTCGCGGCGCAGCGGGTGGTTGTCGATCCGCTCGGCGAACTGCTCGCGCAGCGCGGTCGGGAAGTAGGCGTGCAGCAGGGTGTGCAGGTACGGGTCGTCCGGCAGCGAGGTGTGCAGCAGCTCCTCGGCGACCGTGATCTTCGTGTACGCCAGCAGGACGGCCGTCTCCGGACCGGTCAGGCCGTGCCCGGCGGCCAGCCGCTCACGGATCTGCCGGTCGGTGGGCAGGAACTCCAGCGCCCGGTCCAGGTGCCCCTCGCGCACCAGGTGCTTCATGAAGCGCTGCTGGGCGTGGAGCATGTCCTTGGACTGGGCGAGCGCGTTGGCGATCGCCGTGTTCTGCGCGTAGTTGGTGCGCAGCACCAGGGCGCCGACCTCGTCGGTCATCTCGGCGAGCAGCTTGTTGCGCTGCTTGACCGTCATGTCGCCTTCCGCGACCAGCCCGTTGAGCAGGACCTTGATGTTCACCTCGTGGTCGGAGGTGTCCACGCCGGCGCTGTTGTCGATGGCGTCGGTGTTGATCCGGGCGCCCTGCATCGCGCACTCGATCCGGCCGAGCTGGGTGAAGCCCAGGTTGCCGCCCTCGCCGACGACCTGGACCCGCAGGTCGCGGCCGTCGACGCGGATGGCGTCGTTGGCCTTGTCGCCGACGTCGGTGTGGGACTCGGTGGACGCCTTGACGTACGTGCCGATGCCGCCGTTCCACAGCAGGTCCACCGGGGCCTTGAGGATCGCCCGCATCAGGTCGGCCGGGGTCAGCTTGGTGACGCCGGCCTCGATGCCGAGGGCCTCGCGGATGTGCGCGTTGACCGGGATCGACTTGGCCGTACGGGGGAACACCCCGCCGCCGGCCGAGATCAGCTCGGCGTTGTAGTCCGCCCACGAGGAGCGCGGCAGCTCGAACAGGCGGCGGCGCTCGGCGTAGGAGACGGCCGCGTCCGGCTCGGGGTCGATGAAGATGTGCCGGTGGTCGAAGGCGGCGACGAGGCGGATGTGCTCGCTGAGCAGCATGCCGTTGCCGAACACGTCACCGGACATGTCGCCGATGCCGACGACCGTGAAGTCCTGGGTCTGGGTGTCCACGCCCAGCTCCCGGAAGTGCCGCTTGACGGACTCCCAGGCACCGCGGGCGGTGATGCCCATGCCCTTGTGGTCGTAGCCCGCCGAGCCGCCGGAGGCGAAGGCGTCGCCGAGCCAGAAGTCGTACGACTGGGCGACCTCGTTGGCGATGTCCGAGAACCGCGCCGTGCCCTTGTCGGCGGCGACCACCAGGTAGGTGTCCTCGCCGTCGTGCCGCACGACGTCCTGCGGGGGCACGACCTCGCCGGCGACCATGTTGTCGGTGATGTCGAGCAGCGCCGAGATGAAGGTCTTGTAGCTGGCGATGCCCTCCGCCATCCACGCGTCCCGGTCCACGCTCGGGTCGGGCAGCTGCTTGGCGACGAACCCGCCCTTGGCGCCGACCGGCACGATGACGGTGTTCTTCACCATCTGCGCCTTGACCAGGCCGAGGATCTCGGTGCGGAAGTCCTCACGCCGGTCGGACCAGCGCAGACCGCCTCGGGCGACCTTGCCGAAGCGCAGGTGCACGCCCTCCACGCGCGGCGAGTACACCCAGATCTCGTACGCCGGGCGCGGCGCCGGCAGATCCGGGATGGCCCGCGGGTCGAACTTCATGGAGACGTAGTCGTGCGGCCGGCCGCCCTCCCGCGCCTCCTGGAAGAAGTTGGTGCGCAGGGTCGCCTTGATCACGGTGAGGAAGGACCGCAGGATCCGGTCCTCGTCGAGGGAGGCCACCTGGTCCAGGGCCGCGTCGACCTCTTCCAGCAGCGCGTCCACGAGCTCGTGTCCGGCGCGCTGGCGCTCCGGCGACATCCGCGCCTCGAACAGGGAGACCAGCAGCCGGGTGGTGTGGACATTGTTGCGGAGGGTGTCCTCCATGTAGTCCTGGCTGAAGGTCGAGCCGGCCTGGCGCAGGTACTTGGCGTACGCGCGCAGCACCATCGCCTGGCGCCAGGTCAGCCCGGCGCCCAGCACCAGGGCGTTGAACCCGTCGTTCTCCGCCTTGCCCGTCCAGGTGGCGGTGAAGGCGTCCTGGAAGCGCTCACGGGCGTCGTCGCCGAGGTGGTCGCCGGTACCCCCGGACTCCTTCGGCATCCGCAGGCCGAAGTCGTAGACCCACGCCGTCGTACGGTCCGCGCAGCGCAGTTCGTACGGCCGCTCGTCGGTGACCTCGACGCCGAGCCGGCTGAGCACCGGCAGCACGGCGGACAGGGAGACCGAGCCGCCCTTCTGGTAGATCTTGAACCGGCGCTCCTCGGGGGCGGCGCCCACCGGCTCGTACAGGCTCAGCCCGAAGGTCCTGTCCTCGTTCAGCTGCTCGAGGTTGCACAGGTCGGCGACCGCCGCGCGCGGGGTGTGGTCGGCCTTGTAGCCCTCGGGGAAGGCACCCGAGTAACGGCGCAGCAGCTCCGCGGCGCGCTCCTCGCCGAGTTCGGCGGTCAGCGCCTCGGAGAAGGCGTCCGTCCAGGAGCGGGCGGCCTCGACCAGGCGGGCCTCGATGCGCTCCTTGTCGCTGTCGGACAGCTCCGGCAGCTCGGTGCCCTGCGGCACACGGACGACGAAGTGCAGCCGGGAGAGCACCGACTCGGTGTTCCAGGCGGTGAAGTCGACGCTGGTGCCGCCCAGCTCCTCCTTCAGGATGTCGATGATCCGCAGGCGTACGCCGGTGGTGTAGCGGTCGCGCGGGAGGTACACGAGGGCCGAGTAGTAGCGGCCGTACTCGTCCTGGCGCAGGTACAGGCGCAGCCGGCGGCGCTCCTGGAGGTACAGCACGGAGGTGGCGATCGCCTGGAGCTCAGCGACCGGGGTCTGGAAGAGCTCGTCGCGCGGGTAGGTCTCCAGGATCTGGAGCAGATCGCGCCCGTCGTGGCTGTTGGGCGAGAAGCCGGCGCGCTCGAGGACCTCGTCGACCTTGCGGCGGATGACCGGGACCCGGCGCACGGACTCGGTGTAGGCGGCGGACGAGAACAGGCCGAGGAAGCGGCGCTCGCCGACGACCTCGCCCTTGTCGTTGAACTTCTTGACGCCCACGTAGTCCAGGTAGGACGGCCGGTGGACGGTGGCCCGGCTGTTGGCCTTGGTCAGCACCAGCAGCTTGTGCTCGCGCGCCTTGGCGCGGGCGTCGGCGGGCAGCCGCTCGAAGGACGGGCTGACCGGGTGGCTGTCGTCGCCGGCGTGCGGCGGGTCCGCGCGCAGTATGCCCAGCCCGGTACCGGGCACGGCGGCCAGGGAGTCGTCGTCGCGCAGCCGGTACTCGCGGTAGCCGAGGAAGGTGAAGTGGTCTTCGGACAGCCAGCGCAGCAGCTCGCGGGCCTCCTCGACCTCCTGCGCGCGCAGGTCGCCGGGCGCCGGCTCACCGGGCAGGTCCTCGGCGAGGCTGGTCGCCGCCTGGCGCATCTTCTCCCAGTCCTCGACGGCCTCGCGGACGTCGGACAGCACGCGCAGCAGGTCGGCGGTGATCTGCTTCAGGTCGGCGCGGTCGGTCTCGCGGTCGGTCTCGACGTGGATCCAGGACTCGGTGTGCGCGTCGTGCGGCAGCTCCTCGCCGGGCGCCGCGGCGGGCAGCACCTCGATGAGCTTGCCGGTGACGTCACGGCGCACCACGTACTGCGGGTGGATCACCACGTGGATGCCGCGGCCCTGGCGGGTCAGCTCGTTCGTCACGGAGTCCACGAGGAAGGGCATGTCGTCGGTGACGACCTCGACGACGGAGTGGCTGCACGTCCAGCCGTTCTCCTCGACGGTCGGGGTGTGGACCCGGACGTTGGCCGTGCCCTGGGGGCGGTTCTCGGCCAGGCGGTAGTGGGAGTAGGCGGTGCCGAAAACGTCGACCGGGTCACGGCCCGCGAGGTCCTCGGGGGCGGTGTGCAGGTAGAAACGCTGGAGGAACGCGAGCACGGACTCCCGGTCCGGCGTGCCCTCGCCCGTCGACCCGGTCGGGATATGTCCCCCGAGCGGACTGTTCTCAGCTACCCGGGCGGCCCTCTCGAGCAGCTCGGCCTTGGCTTCGTCCAGCTTGGTCTGCATTGTCCTCTGGCTCCTGTCGCGCGCCGTTGCGTGACGTAGAAGGAAGTACGGTCTCTTCCCCTCCGGCGTGACGCCGCGGCCCGGGATGTCCGGTGTGCTTCGACGCTATGCCGGAAAGTGAGATGAGCGGGCGGATATCAGCCTTCTTCGACGCGTCCGACGGGTGTGACGCTGCTCTCGGCAGCGCCTGTACCCGTGGATGACGCGGCGTCCTGGAGGCCGTCGAGGCCCCTTCCCGCCCGCGAGGACCAGCGACCGCCGCCCGGACACGGATGTGGTCCGTGCTCACCGGGCGCACAGCGGAGGCGACGGTGCCCCCGCGAACTATCGCGCTGATCACGCCACAAGGCTATCGCTCCTCACGGGGGGCCCGTCATGAGCCGTATGTGTACAAAACCGGGGGTGGAAGTTTGACGTTCTGCACAGGAGTGGGGACGTCGAAGGCGGCGTATGGCTCCGCCGGGCCCCGCCGTACCGCGTTTCCCGCTCCACGCTTCCCACTCCACGTTCGTCACCCCCGTTTCTTCCTCCCCCCGCGGCTCCCCGCTCTTGTCCCACGCTTCTCGCCGCGTGCCGCTCACTCGGCCAGCCGCTGCGCCTCCGTGACCGCCTCCCGCAGGGTGTCCACGACCGGCACGCCCGCCTCCTCCAGGCTGGCCCGGCTGTGCGAACCGCCGGTGTAGAGCACCGCCCGCGCCCCGACGTGCCGCGCGGCCACCGCGTCGTCCGCCGCGTCGCCGATCACCACCGTGCGCGCGGGGTTCACCATCTCGGACAGCGCGCCCAGGTGCCGCACCATGTGCTCGGCCTTGCTGCCGCCGGAGCGGCCCGTCCGCCCGTCCACCCGGAGGAAGTGCGTCTCGATCCCGAAGCCCCGGACCAGCGGGACGAGGTCCTCGTGCCCGTACATGCTGAGGATCGACTGGCTGTGCCCGGCCGACGTCCATCCGGTGAGCAGCTCCACGGCCCCCTCGGTCAGGGTGCATCTGGTGCGGTGCTCGGAGTAGTACCGGTGGAAGACGCCGTCCATCGTGTCCCACTCGGCCTCGGTGGGCAGCCGGCCCAGCAGCCGCTCGTAGAACTTCGGGACCGGCACGCAGTACAGCGCGCGGTACTGCTCCAGCGTGATCGGCTCCAGGCCCAGCTCGGCGAACGCCGCGTTCGTCGCGCCGATGACCGCGTCGTTGTCGTGGAACAGCGTGCCGTTCCAGTCCCAGACGATGTGCGCCCCTGACTGATTCCCCATACCAGAAAACGTACCCGCCGCCACTGACAATCAGGAGAACGGCAGGTCGCGACCCGTGCTGCGGTCGCGGTCCGGGGGCTTCAGCCGCCGAGCCCGACGAGGTTCGGGATCTCCTGTGTGGCGTACCAGAGCAGCTCGTGGTCCTCGGCCCCGTCCACCACGAACTGGGCGTCGTCGTCCCCCGCGTCCGCCGCTCCCAGGGCCTCCGCCGCGGCGGTCACGTCCGCCTCCGCGTCATCGGAGTCAACGTGCACGGCGGCCGCCTTGGCCAGCCGCACCGGACCGGCCACCCGCACCTCGCCGAGCGCGGCCGGGTCGAGCCCGCGGTCGGGGTCGGCCGTCGCCGCGCCGTCGGGCACGTCCACGGCGACCACCACACGGCGCCTCGGTGCGCCCGGGTCCAGCGCCAGCAGCCGCAGCGAGGCGAGCGCGGCCCGGTTCAGCGCGGCGTACTCCAGCTCCTCGATGTCGTCGGAGAGGTACCACTCGCGCAGGGCGGGCGTCACGGCGTACGCGGTGAGCGCCCCCGTCCCCAGCTCCCCCGCCTTGTGCGCCTCGACGAGGCCCGAGAGGGTCAGGGGGACGTAGACACGCATGGCAGGCCGCTTTCGTGGTCGGAGGGCTCGCCGCCCGGACGGCCTTCAGGATACGTGCGGGAGCCCCCTTTCGAGTCCCGCCCACACCACCCGACCCGTCCACCGCGTGCCCCTCGCCTCACCCGGTCCGCCCCAGTCCCCACACGGCCCACGGTCCTCGCGATCACACGTACAGGTGAACTCGTCCACGGTCCGACGCGCGCCGCGCCTTCCTTGCCGCGGCGCCCTCGGCCCCGTACAAGAGCCCCAGCAGAAAGTTACTGCCCGGTATAAACCGGTGCCCTGGGCGCCGGCGCCGGACAACGACCGAACGGGGACTCATGAACAAGGTCATGACCAGGACCCAGCGCCGCCCGGGCACCCACCCGCCGGGCCGCCGCGACCCCCGCCGCCCCGGCGGCTACCCACCCCGCACCCCAGGCGGAACCCTCCCCCGCACAGCCGACGACAACCCCCCACCCCGCAACAGCTCCACACCCCCGACGGGCCCCCGCGACACCCGCCCTCCAGCCACCCCACTCCGCCCCCGTCCCGCGCGGTCCCGCGGGACGGACACGAGCGCCCCCAGCCCAGCGCCCCGCACCACGGGCGCACCGCGAACAACGGCAGCAACCACCAGAACAGCCGCAGACCGCCCGCTGAGCAAAGCCGCCAGGCCGGCACCAGCCCCCTCGACGGACGCAGCCCACCGGACGGACACGACACACCCGGCCGCCGACCCGGCGCCCACGGCCACTGCGGCAGCGGGCACGACGGGCACAGCCCGCAGGACGGGCACGGCACACCCGGCCGTCAACGCGGCTGCCGGCACGGCAAGGGCAGCCGCCAGAGCGACCCCAGGGCTCCCGGCGGCCGCAGCCCGCAGGTCGGACACGGCACACCCGGGCACCAACCCGGCGCCCACGGCCAGCGCGGCAGCCCGCGCGGCGGGCGCATCCGCCGGGGCTGCCCCAGGCCGCACGGCGGCCGCGGCCGGAGCCCGTCGGGTGGGTGCCCACAGGTCCGAGCCGGGCGGCTACGCGGGCGCGGCCCGCGCCGCGGGCGCGGTGGGGACCGGGGCCGGTGCTCAGGACGCCGTGCGGGCGGTTTCGCTGCCCGTTGCCACCGATCTGTTCGCCGATCGGCTGCTCGCCGTTCTCAGCGGGCAGCGGCCCGTGCACTGGATGCTCCGGCACACCGCGGGCCGGGCCTACGACGAGCTCGCCTGGCTCGCGGAGCGCGGCGCGCTGCGCACCCGCGGCGCCCGCCCCGTCGTGCGCGACATCGGCTACTACGAGCCCCGCCCCGGCGCCGTGGAGGCCTTCGCCCGCATCGGCGCGGGCGACCAGCTGCGCGCGATGGCGTTCCGGCTGGAGCAGGGCCGGGACCGGCGCTGGCGCTGCACGGCGGTGGAACTGGGCGGCCCCCGTATGCCCCGCACGAAGGACGACCTGCCCTGACGGCGGACCGCAGCCCAAGCCGAAGGGCCGGGCACCCAAGTGCCCGGCCCTTCCCAGTCCGCAGCCGGCTCGCTCAGAGCGCGCCGGTCACTTCTTGCGGCGGCGCCCGGCCTTGGCCTGCTTGCGCCGCTCCGCACGCGTGAGGCCGTCGGCCTCCGAACGCACGGGCTCGCCGTCCGTGGCGAACTCACCCTCGACGATGCCGCCCTCGCCGTCCACAGTCGGCGCCGAGAAGTGCAGGTCACGCCGCTGCGGCGCGTCCAGCCCCTTGGCCCGGATCTCCGGACGCGCGCCGGCCTGGGCCGGAACCGCGTCGTGCTTCTCCAGGTCGGCCACCGGCTTCGTGTCCTCGACCGGCACCTCCTCGACCTGCTGCTCGACCTGGACCTCCAGGTTGAACAGGTAGCCGACGGACTCCTCCTTGATGCCCTCCATCATCGCGGTGAACATGTCGAAGCCCTCGCGCTGGTACTCGACCAGCGGGTCCTTCTGCGCCATCGCGCGCAGGCCGATGCCCTCCTGGAGGTAGTCCATCTCGTAGAGGTGCTCGCGCCACTTGCGGTCCAGCACCGACAGCACCACCCGGCGCTCCAGCTCACGCATGATCTCGGAGCCGAGCTGCGCCTCGCGGGCCTCGTACTGCTCGCGGATGTCGTCCTTGATGGACTCGCTGATGAACTCCGCCGTCAGACCCGCGCGGTCCCCGGCCGCCTCCTCCAGCTCCTCGATGGTGATCTTCACCGGGTAGAGCTGCTTGAAGGCGCCCCACAGCCGGTCGAGGTCCCAGTCCTCCGGGAAGCCCTCGGCGGTCTCCGCCCCCACGTACGCGTCGATGGTGTCGTCCATGAAGTGCTGCACCTGCTCCTGAAGGTCCTCACCCTCCAGGACGCGGCGCCGCTCGCCGTAGATGACCTCGCGCTGCCGGTTGAGCACCTCGTCGTACTTCAGAACGTTCTTGCGCGTCTCGAAGTTCTGCTGCTCGACCTGCGACTGGGCGGACGCGATCGCGCGCGTGACCATCTTGTTCTCGATCGGCACGTCGTCCGGGACGTTCGCCATCGACATCACGCGCTCGACCATCTGCGCCTTGAACAGGCGCATCAGGTCGTCGCCCAGGGAGAGGTAGAAGCGGGACTCGCCCGGGTCGCCCTGCCGGCCGCTACGACCGCGCAGCTGGTTGTCGATACGACGCGACTCGTGCCGCTCGGTGCCGAGCACGTACAGGCCGCCGAGCTTCTCGACCTCGTCCTTCTCGGTCTTGACCGCCGCCTCGGCGCGCTGCAGCGCGTCCGGCAGGGCCGCGGCCCACTCCTCGATGTGCTCCTCGGGGTCGAGGCCGCGCTGGCGCAGCTCCGCCTCGGCGAGGTCCTCGGGGTTGCCGCCGAGCTTGATGTCCGTACCGCGGCCGGCCATGTTCGTCGCCACGGTCACCGCACCCTTGCGGCCGGCCTGGGCGACGATCGACGCCTCGCGCTCATGGTGCTTGGCGTTGAGCACCTCGTGCTGGACGCCGCGCTTGCTGAGCTGCTGCGAGAGGTACTCCGACTTCTCCACCGAGGTGGTGCCGACCAGGATCGGCTGGCCCTTCTCGTGCTTCTCGGAGATGTCGTCGACGACCGCCTCGAACTTGGCGACCTCGGTGCGGTAGATCAGGTCCGCCTGGTCCTTGCGGACCATCGGCCTGTTGGTCGGGATCGGGACCACGCCGAGCTTGTAGATCTGGTGGAACTCGGCGGCCTCGGTCATCGCCGTACCGGTCATGCCGGAGAGCTTGTTGTAGAGGCGGAAGAAGTTCTGCAGGGTGATCGTGGCGAGCGTCTGGTTCTCGTCCTTGATGTCCACCCCCTCCTTCGCCTCGATCGCCTGGTGCATGCCCTCGTTGTAGCGGCGGCCGGCGAGGATACGGCCGGTGTGCTCGTCGACGATCATGACTTCGCCGTCGATGACGACGTAGTCCTTGTCGCGCTTGAAGAGCTCCTTGGCCTTGATGGCGTTGTTCAGGTAGCCCACGAGCGGGGTGTTCACCGACTCGTAGAGGTTGTCGATGCCCAGCCAGTCCTCGACCTTGGAGACACCGGCCTCGTGGATGGCGACCGTGCGCTTCTTCTCGTCGACGTCGTAGTCGCCGGTCTCCTCGACGCCCTTGAGCGGGTTGCCCGCCTCGCCCTTCTTCAGGCGGGTGACCAGCTTGGCGAAGTCGCCGTACCACTTGGTGGCCTGGTCGGCCGGGCCGGAGATGATCAGCGGCGTACGGGCCTCGTCGACGAGGATGGAGTCGACCTCGTCGACGATCGCGAAGTTGTGGCCGCGCTGGACGAGCTCGTCCTGGGACCACGCCATGTTGTCGCGGAGGTAGTCGAAGCCGAACTCGTTGTTCGTGCCGTAGGTGATGTCGCAGCCGTACTGCTCGCGGCGCTGGGCCGGCGTCATGTTGGCGAGGATGCAGCCGACGGACAGGCCCAGGAACTTGTGGACGCGGCCCATCATCTCCGAGTCGCGCTCGGCCAGGTAGTCGTTGACCGTGACGATGTGGACGCCGTCGCCCGAGATCGCGTTCAGATAGGCGGGCAGGGTGCCGACCAGGGTCTTGCCCTCGCCGGTCTTCATCTCGGCGACATAGCCCAGGTGCAGGGCGGCGCCACCCATCAGCTGGACGTCGTAGTGCCGCTGGCCGAGGACGCGCCGTGCCGCCTCGCGCACCGTGGCGAACGCCTCGGGCAGCAGGTCGTCCAGGCTCTCGCCGTCCGCGTACCGCTGCTTGTACTCATCGGTGAGGGCACGCAGATCGGCGTCGGAGAGGGCGACGAAGTCCTCTTCGATGGAGTTGACCTGGCCCGCGATGCGGTGCAGCTTGCGCAGGATCTTGCCTTCGCCTGCACGCATGATCTTCGAGAGGACGGACACGGGGGTTGGTCTCCTTGCCGGTCGGGCCTGGGACGGTCGGTTTCCTGACGTACTGAGCAACGGCCATCGTATGCGAGGACACAGCCAAGCCGGGAGGGCCTGCCGCAAGGCCACCCGTCCGCTGCTTCACGGGGGCCTCAACGTGAACAACGTCCGGGGGTCGCGAATGGTGCCGTGTTCCGGCGGCGATTTGCGCGAATTGTGATCACTTCCTCATGCACCGAGAAATGCGATCAACTCCTCACACACCGGGAAAAGGGATGGCGCCTCCCGCGGCCCCCGAGCAGAATCGGGCGATGGAACCCGTGACGCTCACCACCGACCGTCTGCTCCTGCGCACGCTCGGCCCCCAGGACTCCGACGCGGTGTACGCGGCCGTGCAGGACCCCGACATACAGCGCTGGCTCTCCCAGCTTCCTTCGCCCTACCTGCCCGAGCACGCGCAGAGCTTCACCGGGGACATGGTCCCCCTGGGCTGGGCCAACGGTTCGATGTTCACCTTCGGCCTCTTCCTCCCCGGCTCCGGAGGAGACCTCGTGGGCACGCTCGGCATAACGATGCGTTCGCTCGGCGAGGCCGAGATCGGCTACTGGGCCACGAAGGAGCACCGCGGCAACGGCTATGTGACCGAGGCCTCCCTCACCGCCGCCCGCTGGGCCTTCACCCACCTCGCCGTCGACCGCCTGGAATGGCGTGCCGAGGTCGGGAACCACGCCTCCCGCGCGGTCGCCGAACGGGTCGGCTTCACCGTGGAGGGCACCCTGCGCTCGGGGCTCAACAACAAGGGCGTACGACGGGACTGCTGGGTGGGTTCCCTGCTGCCGTCGGACCTGAGCCTGCCCTCGGCGGCGCCCTACCTGCCCGCTCCCGCCTAGGAGCCGTCGGCGAAAGCGCAGCTCGGCCCGCGTTGTCGGTGCCGCCCCTTATCGTGCGATGCCATGACCTCGCTCCCGCGTCCCAGCACCGATCTCTCGGCGGACGAAGCCCGCCGCATCGCCCTGCGTGCCCAGGGTTTCCTCGGCGCACCCGACCGGCGGTCCGGTGTGCGCGGTGTCCTCCGGCACCTCGGCGCGGTCCAGCTCGACACCATCTCGGTGCTCGCCCGCTCCCACGAGCTCGTGCCCTACGCCCGCCTCGGCGCGGTCGGCCGCAGGACCGTCGAGCGGGCCTACTGGACGGCCGCGTCCACCGGCTCCTCGTCGGCGCGCCCGCACGCCTTCGAGTACTGGTCGCACGCCGCCTGCATCCTGCCCATCGAGGAGTGGCCCCACTTCGCCTTCCGCCGCCGCGCCTACCGCAACCGCCCGCACTGGAACCACGAACTGCCCGACGGGGCGTACGACCAGGTCGTCAAGCAGCTGCACGCCGAGGGCCCGCTGACGGCGACGGAGCTGGGCGGGGCCAAGAGGACCAGCGAGTGGTGGGACTGGTCGGGCGCCAAGGTCGCCGTCGAGCGCGCCCTGATGTACGGCGAGGTGGTCTGCGTGGAGCGCCGGGGCTGGAAGCGGGTGTACGACCTCGCCGAGCGCGCCGTCCCCGAGGAACTGCTGCACGACGAGCTGGACGACACCGAGTGCCTGCGCCGGCTGGTCCGCCTGGCCGGCCAGTCCCTGGGCGTGGGCACCCGCGCGGACATCGCGGACTACCACCGCCTCAAGGGCGAGCAGGTCGACGCGGTGATCGGGGACTCGGGGCTGGTCCCGGTCACGGTCGAGGGCTGGGGCAAGCCGGCCTGGACGGACCCGGAGGCGCTGGCCACACCCCTGCGCGGCCGCCACCGCACCACTCTGCTGTCGCCCTTCGACTCGCTGGTCTGGGAGCGGGCGCGCACCGAGCGGATCTTCGGCTTCACCCACCGCCTGGAGGCCTACGTCCCCAAGCCCAAGCGGGTCCACGGCTACTTCGCGATGCCCGTGCTCGCCGGCGGCCGCCTCGTCGGCCGCGTGGACCCCGCCCGGGAGGGCCGCACCCTCGTGGCCAAGCAGGTCACCCTGGACGGCGTCCGGTCCGTACCCGCCGTCGCCCAGGCGCTCGTCGAGGCGGCGGGCTGGGTGGACTGCACGGACGTACGCGTGGAACGGGTGGAACCGCCCAAGCTGCGCGAGCCCCTCGTGCTGGAACTCTCCCGCGCCGACGGCTGACCTTCCGGGCAGCCCCGCCGGGCCTTACCGGGCCCTACCGGATCTCGAGGATCTTCTCCCGCATCGCGTAGACCACGGCCTCCATCCTGGAGTGCAGCTGGAGCTTCTCCAGGATGTTGCGGACGTGGTTCTTCACCGTGTTCTCGGAGATGAACAGCTCCTTGGCGATGTCCTTGTTGTTCATCCCCGTGGCGACGAGCTTGAGGACCTCCAGCTCACGGTCGGTCAGCCGGGGGGCGGGGACGAGGCGGCGTTCATCGGTCCGCTGGATCATCGACTTGAACTCGGTAAGCAGCTTCGACGCCATGGAGGGGCTGATCTGCGACTGCCCGTCGGCCACGGCGCGAATGGCGGTGGACACCTCGTCCGTGGAGATCTCCTTGAGGAGGTAGCCGGTGGCGCCGGCCTTGATCGCCTCGTAGAGGTCGGCCTCCTCGTCGCTGATCGTCAGCATGATGATCTTGGCGCTGGGCGCGACCTCCTTGATGGACGTGCACGCCTCGATCCCGCCGCGCTTGGGCATGCGCACGTCCATCAGCACGATGTCGGGCAGCAGGTCGGCGGCCTTGTCGACGGCTTCGGCCCCGTCACCCGCCTCGCCGACCACCTGGATGTCCTCCTCGGCGGCGAGCACGATCTCCAGGCCGCGACGGAAGAGCGCGTGGTCGTCCACGACAAGGACTCTGATCGGCTCCTTGCGCGCAGTGCCCGCCTCCGGTGCCACGCCGACGACGCCACCGTCGGCGTCCGCGTCCCTCATCGGTCCGAAGCTGTCCGCCATCGTTGTTCCTCCCCCTGAGGCTGTGGCCCGGTCTGTGGTGCGGTGGCCAACCCAAGGCAACGGCCCATCGGTTGGGCCGTTGCCGCCATGATTCCATGCCCGGCCGACACTGCGGTGACCAAGCGGCGTGTGAAGGGGGCGCACACCGGTGCCCCTGGGGGCGCACACCGCGCTCCAGGGGCACCGTCGCAGCTGTTGTTGTCGCCGGGGTGGCTCAACCGCCCAGTGTGCCGCCCGCCTCGGGCGCCTGAGTGACCATCGTGTCCGTCCGGAGGTGGATCACTCCGTAGTCATAGGCATGCCGCCGGTAGACGACGCTGGGTTCCTTGGTCTCGGAGTCGACGAAGAGATAGAAGTCGTGCCCGACCAGCTCCATCTCGTAGAGGGCCTGGTCGAGGGTCATCGGGGAGGCGAGGTGGGTCTTCTCGCGGACGACGAGGGGCCCCTCCCCCTGCACCTCCAGCGAGCCGACCTTCTTGGTGGGCACCTGGCCCGCGTCCGCTTCCGTGACGGTCTGACCGCTGCCGTTCAGGGTCGCCGCACCGGGAACGTGGTCGGGGACCTCGGCGGCCGAGATCCGTCGTGCGCCACGCCGCGAGAAACGCTTGTCGTGCTGCTTGCGCAGCCGGGCACCGAGCTTCTCCGCCGCCAGGTCGAGCGCGGCGTACGGATCGCTGGCCGCTGCCTCCGCCCGGATCACCGGACCGCGGGAGCGGAGCGTGATCTCCACCCGGTCGCAGCGGTCGGCTTGTCGGGGGTTGGGCTCCTTGGACACCTCGACGTCGAGGCTGATCACCTTGCCATCGAGCTTCTGGATCTTCTCCAGGTTCAGCTTCTCGGCCACGTGCTTGCGGAACCGCTCGGGCACCTCGGTCTTGCGGCCCTTGACGACGATGTCCACGCAGAACTCCGTTCCCGGATCGCTCCGCTCCGACGGCGGAGCATCTCCCTTGTGCACCCGGTTCCGGTGAGCTCCGGAACCTCGGACTCGGTGACGTCCACCTCCTCCTGCCCCGCGGGCGAGATGTCCACCCGGCCGGTACGGGTGATAGCGAAAACCCGCAGCACGGCGTTCGGATATGACGGGGATGGCCTGCGCCTTTCCCTCACAACCCGAACATATCTCGCCCGGACGGATGACGTCACCCTCTACTGCGGCGTACCTCCGTTCAGGTGAATTGACCCGCTCATTACCTGCAACGATGCAAGTTCTCAGTCAGTTCCGGTCTATTCCGAAGGAATCCGGAGAGGCCGCGACGACCGCCGCGCAGACCACATCACCGGCGCCGTACAGCCTCACCATTTCCGGTGTGCCATACATCGAGTCCCCCTCCTTCTGCTCGTTCTGCCTTGATCTCGACTTCTGTTTCCTCATCCCTTCCCGGCCCCGCGCCGTGTACACGGCCGTCCTGACCGCCCGCGCCGCCTCCGCCAACGAGGCTCCCGTCGTCATGACGTCGTCGACCAGCACCACCGGACCGCTCAGCAGCAACCGCGCACCGCCCGCGGCCACCTCCAGCGCGCCCGCGAGGTTCTCGAGCCGCTGCCGGGAGGTCAGCCCCGACTGGTCCGCCACGACGCGCCGCTGGCGCAGCACCGCCAGGGCCCGGGCCGGAGTCCCGGACCGCCGCAGCCCACCGGCCGCCGCGAGCGCGATCCGCCGCGCGGGATCGTGCCCCCGGGCCCGCACCGCACGCCGCGCGGACGGCACGGGGACGAGCAGCACGGCCCCACCCGCCACCTCAGCCGCCCCGGCTCCCGCTCCCGTTCTCCCCGCTCCCGTCGCCGCCGCCCGCAGCCCGGCCCGTACCGCACCCGCCAGCGCCGTACCCAGCGGGCGCGCGAGAGCCAGTGCGCCCCGCTCCTTGTGGGCGAGCAGGGCCGCCCGCGCCGCGTCCGCGTACGCCGCCGCCGCGTACACCACCGGCAGTCCGGACGGCTCCGGCACCGGTCGCACCCGGCGTGGTGCGCCCCGGCTCAGAGCGGCACGGCACCGAGGACAGAGCACCGCGCGAGGCCTGCCACAGCCGCCGCACTCGGTCGGCAGCACCAGGTCGGTGAGGTCCTGCCACCACCCGTGCATGACTTCCACTGTGCCTACGGCGCACCGTCCCGGCCAGCCCTGTGGACAACCCCCTGTGGACAACTCCCCCCAACCGGCCCCGGGGCTTCCCCCACACGGGCGACCGACGGATGCCCCCGGCCCGGTCGGGAGGGAGGAAGACTCTCGGCCCGCTCGGGAGGGAGAAGAGCTCTCGACCCGCTCAGGAGGAAAGAGGCTCGGCCCGGTCGGGACGGAAGGCCGCTCAGCCCGGGTAGACCGGCGCCAACCCGTCCTTGGGCACCTTCTGCCACTGCGCCCCGGACGGCAGCCGGACGATCCCGTCCTCCGAGGAGTACGCCACCAGCGGCGACCGGTCGTCCTCGGCCGCGGCGAGCGACTGCACCCCCGTGAGCGCCGCCGGTGGCGGGCCCTCCGGCGTGGAGCCGTCGACCTGGACGTACCGCATCGTCTGCACGCCCCCTTTCTCCCGCCCGGCCACCACGAGGCGGCTGTCGCCGGCCCACGACATGGCGGTGACGTCCTCCAGCTCCGGAGCCGCCGAACGCAACTCGCGCACCGACACCACCGGCCGGTCCCCGGCCTTGTCGTCGCGTTCGATCCGCCCGACGAACAGGGATTTGCTGCCGTTCTCCGCCCGCACGACCAGGGCGATCCGCACCCCGTCGGCGGCCACCCGCACCGCGTGGACACGCCCCTTCAGCCCGGGGACTCGCACGTCGAGCGGCTGGCCCCCGCCCTGCTCCAACACCACCAGCCGCGGTCGGGCGGGATCGCGGTCGGCCACCCACAGGTCACCTCGCGCGTCCCAGCTCGGTACCGTCAGCCGGTCGCCCTCGGCCTTGCCCTGGCTCTGCAGGACCGGCGCGTCGAGGGCGCCGCCCGCCACGAGGGAGCCCACGAACAGCGACTTGCCGTCGTCGCCGACCCCGGCCGCGGTGCGCTCGTCCCACGACACCGCCGCCGCCTGGAGCTTCTGGACGCCCTCACCCAGCGCCCCCGGCACGGGTTCGGCGCTCGTGGCGGTGCCGCCGCCGGCGATCCGCACCAGCCGTTGCTTGTCAACGACGTAGTACAGGTAGTCGGGCCGCTTCACCGACCCGCGCGTGGCGACGGCCTCGGCCTGTTCCTCATCGAGCGAGCACAGTGTGCCGCCGTCGGCGCGCTGGAGCGTGACGCTGTCCACGGTGGGTGTCAGGTTCTGCAGCGTGAACAGCAGCTGGGTCGCCATCTCCCGGCACTTCTCGCGCCCGACCCCGGAGGCCTTCTCGTTCAGCGGCACCGTCAGCCGGTTCTGGTCGTCGGGCGCCAGCGAGGTGACCCCGCGGCGCAGCTCCGTCCCGGCCGGGAAGCTCGAACTGACCGCCGGCTCGAGCCAGTGCGTGGGCCCGCTCAGCACGGAGCGCACCACCTGCGTCATCGCGTCCACGCGCCGGCGCACGAAGACGGGGTCGGAGACGGCGGTCGCCGATGTGGCCGAATCCGCCCAGGTGTTGGAGGCGAAGTAGTACTTGTTGACGGACATGTAGTTGCGCTGGAAGTCCGACTGCCCCATGACGACGCCCTGCGGCAGCACGTCGATGCGCCACTGCCCACTCTTCTTGTCCCGCGTCAGATGAACCGGCTGACTGTAATCGCCGCCCATCGGCGTGTACGACTGCTGCACGTCCACCCGGGCCACCTTCGTACCGGTCAGCATGAACGCGTAGTCGTCGCTGTTGTCGTGGCTGGTGTCGTGTCCCGTGGTGCGATCGACCTGGATGTCCGGGCCGCCCGCGAGCACGGTCGTGGACTGCTCCGGCCGCCAGTGCCCCGACGCCGTCCCCGTCAGATACTGACGCGCCGTCGCATACTGCGGATCGTCGCTGGTCAGGGCCTCCAGAAAGCCCTGCACGATCTCCGCCGGCGGGGCATCCTCCCGGGGCGGCATGGCGAACACCCGCAACTGGCTGTCCTGGCGCGGGGTGGACTCCACGTCCCGCAGATCCCCGCTGTCCGGCATCGAGGCGCACCCCGCCAGCAGTACGACCCCGCAAGCGGCGTACGCCACCGCGCGCACCGGCCGCCGCACGCCCCCCACGCGGTCAGCGCCCACGAAATGCCTCCCCTTGCTGTGTCACGTTGTCCCGCGGCCCGGCTTCCTCGGCAGCAGCGGAGTCCGCAGGCCCCTCCCCTGCGGCGTCCACGGCGGACGTCGCCTCCTGACGTCGCCCGCCCGCGGCCGGCCGGGGCACCACACGCGCGCCGTTGCCGGGCAGCGCCGTCGGATCGGCCGTCGGGGCCGCCCCCGCCGACCGGGACGCGATCGGGTCCCGTGAGGACGCCATCCGCTCACCCGTCGCCTGGACCGGCACGGTGGCACGCTTCCCGCTCGGCAGACCGGCGTCGTCGAGCCCGCGGTTGCGGCGCGAGTCCTTCGGCTCCAGTGGGACGGGCGAGCCCCGCAGCGGCTCGTCCGCGGTCCTCGGCAGCGTCAGGCGGAACTGCGAGCCGCCGCCCGGCTCGCCCCACGCCTGAAGCCAGCCACCGTGCAGACGGGCGTCCTCCAAGGCGATCGACAGCCCCAGACCGGTGCCGCCCGTGGTGCGGGCACGCGCCGGATCCGCCCGCCAGAAGCGGCTGAACACACGAGTCGCCTCACCCGGCTTGAGCCCCACGCCGTAGTCGCGCACCGCGACCGCGACCGCGCCGCCCGCCGCGGCGAGTCTGACGACGACGTCCCTGCCGTCGCCGTGCTCAACAGCGTTGACGACCAGATTGCGCAGGATGCGCTCCACACGCCGGGTGTCGGCCTCCGCGACGACCGGCTGCTGGTCGCCGACGACCCGTATCCGCGTCCCTTTGCGTTCGGCGAGCGGCTCGGCGCCGCTGACGACCCGGTGCACGACCTCCCTGAGGTCGATCGGCTCGGCCTCCAGCGCCGCCGCGCCCGCGTCGAAACGACTGATCTCCAGCAGGTCCGCGAGCAGCGACTCGAACCGGTCGAGCTGGTCGGCGAGCAGTTCCGCGGAGCGGGCGGTGACCGGGTCGAAGTCCTCGCGCGCCTCATGGATGACGTCGGCGGCCATCCGCACGGTCGTCAACGGCGTGCGCAGCTCGTGCGAGACGTCGGAGACGAACCGGCGCTGCATCCGCGACAGCTCCTCCAACTGCTGGATCTTCAGCTGAAGGTTCTGCGCCATCTTGTTGAAGGCCTCGCCGAGCCGCGCGATGTCGTCCTCACCGGTGACCTTCATCCGCTCCTGGAGCCGCCCGGCCGACAGCCGCTCGGCGATCCCCGCCGCCATCCGCACGGGCGTGACGACCTGCCGCACCACCAGCCAGGCGATGGCTCCGAGGAGTACGACGACGAAGAGACCGGCCGTCGCCAGCGTGCCCTTGACCAGGCTCAGCGACTTCTCCTCCTGGGTGAGCGGGAAGAGGTAGTACAGCTGGTACGGATCGCCGTTGGGGTCATTGACCTGCTTACCGATGACCAGCGCGGGCTGGGAGCCCTTGTCGCCGCCCTGGTAGACGATGCGGGCGTAACTCTGGGCGGCCACCATGCCGTTGTTGACGCGGGCGCGCAGCTCCTCCGGAACGCTCGCCGTCCAATCCACGCCGCCGGAGGCGCGCGGACCGCGCCCGCCACCGCTGTCGTCGCCGGCGGGCAGCGTGACCACGTCGAAGGCGCCCTGACCGCCGCTGGACAACGACGACACCAGGTCGCTCATCCACTGGATGACGTTCTGCGAGGAGTGGCCGTCCACGGCGGAGACGTTGTCGCCGAGGCCGGTCGCCTTCTCGTCGGCCCGCTGCTTGGCCGCCGCGAAACCACCGGTGGCCTGGCTCTGCGAGGCCTTCACCTTGGCGTCGAGCAGTCCGTTGCGCACCTGGCCGATGACGACGAAACCCAGCAGCATTACGACGCCCAGCGACATCAGCAGGGTGGTGGCGACGACCCTGAGCTGGATGTTGCGCCGCCACAGCCGCATCACGGGCAGCAACGGCCGGCGCACCCAGCGCAGAAAGAGACGCAGGACCGGGCTGCCCTGGACACCACCGTGCAGCAGCCCGCCCTCCAGGAGGCGTCCCCAGCGGGAGCCGACGGTCGTCCGGCCGACAGGCCGCCCCGCGCCGGCCCCGGAACCCCCGGGCGCCGAAGCGGCGCTGTCCCCCGACACGTCAGCTCGGTCCGGCCTTGTAACCGACACCGCGGACGGTCACCACGATCTCCGGCTTCTCCGGGTCCTTCTCGACCTTGGAGCGCAGCCGCTGGACGTGCACGTTCACCAGGCGGGTGTCGGCCGCGTGCCGGTAGCCCCAGACCTGCTCCAGGAGCACCTCGCGGGTGAACACCTGCCACGGCTTGCGGGCCAGCGCGACCAGCAGGTCGAACTCCAGCGGCGTCAGCGCGATCGACTGCCCGTCCCGCTTCACGGAGTGCCCCGCGACATCGATGACGAGGTCGCCGATGGCGAGCTGCTCCGGTGCGGGCTCCTCCGACCTGCGCAGCCGCGCCCGGATACGGGCCACGAGCTCCTTCGGCTTGAACGGCTTCACGATGTAGTCGTCGGCGCCGGACTCCAGGCCCACGACGACGTCCACGGTGTCGCTCTTGGCCGTCAGCATCACGATCGGCACGCCGGACTCCGCCCTGATCAGGCGGCACACCTCGATGCCGTCACGGCCGGGCAGCATCAGGTCGAGCAGGACCAGATCGGGTTTCGTCTCACGAAAAGCGGCCAGCGCCTTGTCGCCGTCGGCCACGAAAGACGGCTCGAAACCTTCACCACGCAGCACGATCCCGAGCATCTCGGCCAGTGCGGTGTCGTCGTCGACGACAAGGACTCGTCCCTTCATAACCGACATCATCCCATTCTCGTAACGGTGGCGAAGATCCAGGTGAGACAGCTCACTGGCCTGTGACGATAGTCGTACGGAGCCGTCACTGTCTGCCTGCGGCCCGAGAACGGGGGTGCCGGTGCTCAGTCTGTCGTGGTCCCCCTCGACCTGGCGCACAATTCGGCCAGTCCCTTGGCGGTCACCGGCGAGACGGCTCCCTCCTCGGTGACGATCGCCGTCACCAGCTCCGGCGGGGTCACGTCGAACGCCGGGTTGTACGCCTGCGTGCCCAGCGGCGCGACCGGGAGACCGCCGCCGGCTCCCGTGACCGGGACCTGGGGCGCGATGAACTCGGTCACCTCGTAGCCCGGTCGCTGCTCGACCTCGATCGCCGCGCCGTCCGGGGTCGCCGGGTCCACTGTCGTCACCGGCGCCACCACGATGAACGGCACGTGGTGGTAGCGCGCGAGCACCGCGAGCGGATAGCTGCCCACCTTGTTCGCCACCGAGCCGTCGGCGGCGATACGGTCCGCGCCGACCAGCACGGCGTCCACCTCACCGGCCGCGAACAGGGAGCCCGCCGCGTTGTCGGTGAGCAGGGTGTACGACATGTCGTTGCGGGCCGCCTCGTACGCCGTCAGACGGGCGCCCTGGAGCAACGGCCGGGTCTCGTCCACCCACAGCCGCCGCAGCCGTCCGGCTCGATGCGCCGCGAGCGCCACCGCGAAAGCCGTGCCCTCCCCACCCGAGATCAGCGACCCGGTGTTGCAGTGAGTGAGGACGCGGTGCCCGCCGCCGGGCAGCAGCTCGTCCAGCAGCGCCAGCCCGTGCTCGGCCATCCGCGCGCTGGCCCGGGCGTCCTCCTGGTGCAGCTGCCGCGCCGCGGCCAGCGCCGCCGAGGCGGCCTGCCCGGGGTCGCCGGTCCTGGCGAGCGCCGCCTGATGGGCGGACCGCGCCCGGCGCACACCGACGGAGAGGTTCACGGCCGTGGGCCGGGCGGCCGCCAGCGCGGTCGCGGCCTCGTCCACGTCGAAGCCGCGCGCGGCGGCGAGCGCGACGCCGTATGCCCCGGCGATGCCGAGCACCGGCGCCCCGCGCACGGCCAGCGACCGGATCGCCTCCACCAGCGCGGGCGCGTCCGTGCACACCAACTCGACCTCCTCGGCGGGAAGCCTGGTCTGGTCGAGGAGGACCAGCACCGGGCCCTCGGGCGGCTCTTCCCAGCGGATCGCCGAGGTACCGACCGCCCGGTCGTCCTCGCGGGTCTGCGCGTACTGATCAGCCATGCCGTCAGTGTGCCCCCTATCCGGCGGACATTTGAAGGTACGCAGCCGCCACCACCGCCGGTCGCCCGAAGACCACCCCATGGCACGATGGCTGCCAACCTGCCGCCGCGACGGCGGACGGGCACCGTGAAGGAGCGACGATGACTGACACTCCGGGCTGGGCCTCGCCCGGATCCGCCCCGTCCGACGGACAGGAGACCGGCGCGTCCGGACCTGCCGACGCCGCCGGCCGCCCCGACGCCGCACCACCCGCGGACCAGTCGGGCGAGCAGCCGCAGGGCCCCGGCGTGAAGTGGTCCAAGGAGCAGCCGCCGCCGGGCCAGTGGTCCGCGCCCACGGGAGCCCCGGCCCCCGGTCAGGCACCACCGCCACCCGCCGGCCCCTCCTGGGGCGGACAGCCCCCGGCCGGCTACGGCCCCGGCGGGCAAGGCCCTGGTGGTTACGGCGGCCCAGGTGGTTACGGCGCTCCCGGTTACGGCGGTCCGGCCGGCTACGGCGCCTGGGGCGGCGGCGGCTGGGGCGGCGGCGGCTGGGGCGGCCCGCCCCCCGCGGCCAAGCCCGGCGTGATCCCGCTGCGCCCGCTGGGCGTGGGCGAGATCCTCGACGGCACGGTGTCCACCATGCGCGCCCACTGGCGCACCGTCCTGGGCATCACCCTGGTCGTCGCGGTCTTCTCCCAGATCATCGTCGTCCTGCTGCAGCGCCTGGTCCTCGACAGCACGAGCAACCAGGTCCTCAGCGACCCGAACGCCACCCCCGGCGAAGTCGGCCGCGCCATGGGCGACGCCATGCTCGGCTCCGGCGCCGTCCTCATCGTCTCCTTGGTCGCCACCGTCATGGCCACCGCACTGCTCACCACGGTCACCAGCCGCGCGGTCCTCGGCAAGCCGGTCACCACCGCGGAGGCCTGGCGGGACGCCCGCCCCCAGGTGCTCAAGCTGTTCGGGCTGGTCATCCTGCTGCTCATCATCTGCCTCGGCGTCATCGCCGTCGGCGCGCTGCCCGGCATCCTCGTCGCCACCACGTCCTCGACCCTGGGGGGCATAGCACTGGCCTTCCTGGGCGGCCTGGTCGCCTGCGTACCCGCCCTGTGGCTGGCGGTCCGCTTCTCGCTCGCCTCGCCCGCCCTGATGCTGGAGAAGCAGGGCATCGCCAAGTCGATGAGCCGCTCCGCCAAGCTGATCCGCGGCTCCTGGTGGCGCGTCTTCGGCATCCAGCTGCTGGGGGGACTCATCGCGGGCCTCGTCTCCGCGGTCATCGCCGTCCCCTTCTTCGCCCTCGCCCTGGTCTTCGGCGGGGGAGGCATGTCCGCCTTCCTCAGCGGCACCCCGAACGTCGGCTGGGCCTACCTGATCATCACCGGGATCGGGGCCGTGCTCGGCTCCACGATCACCTTCCCGATCACGGCCGGTGTCACCGTGCTGCTCTACATCGACCAGCGCATCCGCCGCGAGGCTCTCGATCTCGACCTGGCCCGTGCCGCGGGCGTCCAGGGCTACGGATCCGACGCACCAGCCTCCGGGAGCTGATGCCGTGAGTCTGGCGGGGGGAGTTCTCGCAGCACTGCCGGCGTTCCCACGCGCCGCGGACAAAGCCATGCGGATCGCGCTGCACACCCACGGCACGGCCCTGGCACAGTCGCGCTCCGCAACCGAGCCACCGGTGACCGTCCCGCGTGACCCGGCACGCGAGGAGGCCCGGCGCGAACTGTCCAAGCCGATGTACCACGAGCACGACCCAGGCCTGCTGCAACGCGCCCTGAACGCCTTCTGGAACTGGGTCGGCAAACTGTTCGACTCCGCCTCGGTCGCCACCCCTGGCGGGAGCGTCGGACTGATCGTCGTCATCGTGGCCGTCCTCGCCGTGCTCGGTGCCCTGTGGTGGCGCCTCGGCACACCGCGCCGCGAACCCACTTCCTCCGCAGCCCTGTTCGACGACCGCCCCCGCAGCGCCGCCGAACACCGCGCCGCCGCCGAGGCGCACGCCGTCCAGGGCCACTGGAACCAGGCCGTCCAGGAACGCATGCGCGCCATCGTCCGCTCCCTGGAGGAGCGAGCCCTGCTCGACGTCCGCCCCGGCCGCACCGCCGACGAGGCCGCCGCCGAGGCGGGCCGCGCCCTTCCCGCGCACACCGACCGGCTGCGCGCCGCCTCCCGGGACTTCGACGACGTCACATACGGCGGCCGCCAGGCGACCAAAGCGGCGTACCACCGCATCGCCGAACTCGACTCCGACCTCGAACGCGCCAGGCCCCAACTCGCCGGCACCGGCCACGGCACGGCGCCCAGCGGCCACCAGGGAGCCGCCGGATGACCACCGAGGCCACGCTCCCCTCCACCTCGGTCTCGCGCACCGGCCGCCAGGTGTGGACCCGCACGCGCGGGATCCTGCTCGCCCTCGTCCTCCTCCTCGCCGCCGCCGTCGCGATCGCCGCGGTCCAGTCGGGCGCCCAGCACGGCCGCCTGGACCCGCGCTCCGCCGACCCCTACGGCAGCCGCGCCGTCGCCGCGCTCCTCGCCGACCACGACGTGTCCACACGCGTGGTCGCCACCCTCGACCAGGCACGCGCCGCCGCCGGACCCGACACCACCCTGCTGGTCGCCGTCCCCGACCTGCTGACGGACGGACAGCAGTCCCGGCTGCGCCACGCGACCGACGCCACCGGCGGACGGACCGTCCTCGTCGCCCCCGACTTTCCCTCCGTCAGCGGCCTGGCCCCGGGCGTCACCGCGGCTCACACACCCAGTTTCGACACCGCCCTCTCCCCCGGCTGCGCCCTGCCCGCCGCCCGCCGCGCCGGTATCGCGGACACCGGCGGCGGCATCCGCTACTCCACCACCGCCAAGAACGCGGACGCCTGCTACCCCAGCGACGGCCTGCCCACCCTGCTGCGCATCCCGCACACCACCAAGGGCGGAGACACCGTCGTCCTCGGCACCCCCGACATCCTCTACAACAACCGTCTCGCCAAGCAGGGCAACGCCTCGCTCGCCCTGCAACTCCTCGGCTCCCGCCCCCATCTGGTCTGGTACCTCCCCTCGCTCTCCGACGCGTCGGCCCCCGACACCGGCGACCGCGGCTTCTTCGATCTGCTCCCCTCGGGCTGGCTCTGGGGCACCCTGCAACTCTTCATCGCCGCGGCCCTGGCCGCCCTGTGGCGGGCACGCCGGCTCGGTCCCCTCGTGCCCGAAAAACTCCCCGTGGCGATCCGCGCCTCCGAAACCGTCGAAGGCCGCGCCCGCCTCTACCGCAAGGCGAACGCCCGCGACCGCGCCGCCACCGCTCTTCGCTCCACCACACGCACCCGCCTGGCCCCCCTCGTCGGCGTCCCCGTCACCCAGGCGCACACGCCCGAGGCCCTGCTCCCCGCCCTGTCCGCCCGCCTCCACGGCGAGGGACAGCCCCTGCACGACCTGCTCTTCGGCCCGCCGCCCGGCGACGACGCGGCCCTCGTCACCCTCGCCGACCGACTCGACGCCCTCGAAAGAGAGGTACGCCGTCCATGATGGACCCGACCACTGACAACGCCGGGCGCACCGGGGACACGGGCCACGCCCGGTCCTCCCTGGAAGCCCTGCGCGCCGAGATCGCCAAGGCCGTGGTCGGCCAGGATCCCGCCGTGACCGGTCTCGTCGTCGCCCTCCTCTGCCGTGGACACGTCCTCCTCGAAGGAGTCCCCGGAGTGGCGAAGACCCTGCTCGTCCGCACGCTCGCCGCCGCGCTCGACATCGACACCAAGCGCGTCCAGTTCACCCCCGACCTGATGCCGAGCGACGTGACCGGCTCGCTGGTCTACGACGCCCGCACCGCCGAGTTCTCCTTCCAGCCCGGCCCGGTCTTCACCAACCTCCTCCTCGCCGACGAGATCAACCGCACCCCGCCCAAGACCCAGTCGTCGCTGCTGGAGGCCATGGAGGAGCGCCAGGTCACCGTCGACGGCACCCCGCGCCCGCTCCCCGATCCCTTCCTGGTCGTCGCGACCCAGAACCCGGTCGAGTACGAGGGCACCTACCCCCTCCCCGAGGCCCAACTGGACCGCTTCCTCCTCAAGCTGACCATCCCGCTGCCCTCCCGCCAGGACGAGATAGACGTCTTGACCCGCCACGCCGACGGCTTCAACCCGCGCGACCTGCGCGCCGCCGGCGTACGCCCAGTGGCCGGCCGCGCCGACCTGGACGCGGCCCGCGCCGCGATCGCCAGGACGACCGTCTCCCCCGAGATCACGGCCTACGTCGTCGACATCTGCCGGGCGACCCGGGAATCACCGTCCCTGGCCCTCGGCGTCTCCCCGCGCGGAGCGACGGCGCTGCTGTCGACGTCCCGTGCGTGGGCCTGGCTGACCGGCCGCGACTACGTCATCCCCGACGACGTCAAGGCTCTGGCCCTGTCCACACTCCGCCACCGACTACAACTGCGCCCGGAGGCCGAGATGGAAGGCGTGACCGCCGACTCGGTGATCAACGCGATCCTCGCTCACGTGCCGGTCCCCCGCTGATGCCCCTCACCGGACGCGCCGCGCTCCTCGCGGCCCTCGGCTCCCTCCCCGTCGGCATCTGGGACCCGGGCTGGTCGGGCATCCTCGCCGTGAACGCGCCCCTGGCCGTGGCCTGCGCCTGCGACTACGCCCTGGCGGCGCCGGTGCGACGCCTCGGCCTAACCCGCTCCGGGGACACCTCCGTGCGCCTGGGAGAGAGCGCCGACATCACCCTCACGGTCACCAACCCCTCACGCCGCCTGCTGCGCGCCCGCCTCCGTGACGCCTGGCCCCCCAGCAGCTGGCAGTCGGGCACCGAGATGACGGCCTCCCGGCATCGCCTGAGCGTGCCGCCCGGCGAACGGCGCCGTGTCACCACACGCCTGCGCCCCACCCGTCGCGGCGACCGCCAGGCCGACCGCGTGACCATCCGCTCTTACGGCCCCCTCGGGCTCTTCGCCCGCCAGGGCACCCACAAGGTCCCCTGGACGGTACGCGTGCTGCCGCCGTTCACCAGCCGCAAGCACCTGCCCTCGAAACTCGCCCGGCTGCGGGAACTCGACGGCCGCACCAGTGTGCTCATCCGCGGAGAGGGAACGGAGTTCGACAGCCTGCGCGAGTACGTCCCCGGTGACGACACCCGCTCCATCGACTGGCGCGCCACCGCCCGCCAGTCCTCGGTCGCCGTCCGTACTTGGCGCCCCGAACGCGACCGGCACATCCTGCTCGTCCTGGACACCGGCCGCACCTCCGCGGGCCGTGTGGGCGACGCCCCGCGCCTGGACGCCTCCATGGACGCCGCCCTGCTCCTCGCGGCCCTAGCCTCCCGCGCCGGCGACCGCGTGGACCTCCTGGCCTACGATCGCCGGCTTCGCGCCCTCGTCCAGGGCCGCTCCGCAGGCGATGTCCTGCCGTCCCTGGTCGACGCCATGGCGACACTGGAACCCGAACTCATCGAGACGGACGCCCGGGGCCTTACGGCCACAGCCCTGCGTACGGCACCGCGCCGGTCGCTGATCGTCCTGCTGACCAGCCTGGACGCGGCGCCCGTCGAGGAGGGCCTGCTGCCCGTGCTCCCTCAACTCACCCAGCGCCACACGGTCCTGGTGGCCTCGGTGGCGGATCCGCTGGTGACACAGATGGCCGCGTCCCGGGGAAGCGTGGACGCGGTCTACGAAGCCGCCGCCGCGGCCCAGGCGCAGACCGAGCGCCACCGCACCGCGGAGCAACTCCGCCGCCACGGAGTCACCGTCGTCGACGCCACACCGGACGATCTGGCGCCGGCGCTGGCAGACGCCTATCTGGCGCTGAAGACAGCGGGAAGACTTTGAAAGAGAGAGCAAAAGAGCAGGGGACGGGGGCGTAAGCCCCTGGTACGGTGCGTAAACGCAGAAAACCCCCGTGCCGAATGACACGGGGGTTTTCCTCAAAATTTGTTCGGCGGCGTCCTACTCTCCCACAGGGTCCCCCCTGCAGTACCATCGGCGCTGTAAGGCTTAGCTTCCGGGTTCGGAATGTAACCG
>NZ_JBIAXS010000024.1:0-153459 GCF_042896885.1 Streptomyces sp. NPDC001231 | reverse complement strand
ACGCCCGGTTACATTCCGAACCCGGAAGCTAAGCCTTACAGCGCCGATGGTACTGCAGGGGGGACCCTGTGGGAGAGTAGGACGCCGCCGAACAATCTTTGGAGGACCCCTGGTCACCAGCGTTCAGCTGGGACCAGGGGTCCTTTTCGCATTTCCCGTACAGAAGACAGGAGTCACCGATGTCCGCCAACTCTCCCGACGAGCGCCCGGAGCGCGGTCAGCACCGCCGGGACGGTGGTGACCGCGGTGACCGTGGCGGGTACCGCGGAGGACCGCGCCGCGATGACCGCCGAGGCTTCCGTCGTGACGACGACCGTAGCGGTGGTTACGGGCGGCGTGACGACCGTGGTGGTTTCCGTCGTGACGACAGGCCCGAGCGGGGCGATCGCCCCGAGCGGGGCGAGCGCGGGGATCGTGGCGGCTTCCGCCGCGACGACCGGCGGGACGACCGGCGGGACGGTGACCGCGGGGGCTACGGCCGTCGTGACGACCGCGACCGGGGCTTCCGCCGCGAAGGCGACCGCCCCACCTACCGCCGCGATGACCGCCGCGATGACCGGCGTGACGACCGGCGTGACGACCGGCGTGACGACCGGCGTGACGAGCGCCGTGATTTCGACCGCGGTGACCGCCGTGACGACCGCCGTAGTTTCGACCGCGGTGAGCGCCGCGACGACCGGGGCGAGCGCCGTGACGATCGCCGAGGCTTCCGTCGTGACGACGACCGTAGCGGTGGTTACGGGCGGCGTGACGACCGTGGTGGTTTCCGTCGTGACGACAGGCCCGAGCGGGGCGATCGCCCCGAGCGGGGCGAGCGCGGGGATCGTGGCGGCTTCCGCCGCGACGACCGACGTGACGACCGGCGGGACGACCGGCGGGACGACCGGCGGGACGGTGACCGCAGGGGCTACGGCCGTCGTGACGACCGCGACCGGGGCTTCCGCCGCGAAGGCGACCGCCCCACCTACCGCCGCGATGACCGCCGCGACGAGCGCCGTGATTTCGACCGCGGTGACCGCCGCGACGACCGGCGTGATGAGCGCCGCGACGACCGCCGCGACGAGCGCGGAGACCGCCGTGACGACCGCCGTAGTTTCGACCGCGGTGAGCGCCGCGATCACCGCCGTGACGACCGCCGGGACTTCGACCGCGGTGACCGTCGTGACGACCGCCGTGAATCCGACCGCGGTGACCGCGGCGGCTTCCGTGGCCGTGACGACCGTGGTGGGCGCGGCCCGCGTCGTGACGACCGGGGCGGGCGCCCGGGTGGCTTCCGGGGCGGCCGTGACGACCGGCGCGGCGGTGGGCGTTTCCGCGACGACCGGGACCGGGACCGGGAACGTGAGCCGATCAAGCGGCTGCCGATCCCGGAGGACGTCACGGGCGAGGAGATCGACAAGGACGTACGGCAGGAACTGCAGAGCCTGCCCAAGACGCTCGCCGAGGACGTCGCCAAGAACCTGGTGATGGTCGCCCGGCTCATCGACGAGGACCCCGAGGGCGCCTACGGCTACTCCAGGGTGGCCCTGCGCCTGGCGTCCCGTGTCGCCGCCGTACGGGAGGCGGCCGGGTTCGCCGCGTACGCGAGCCAGAAGTACGGCGAGGCGCTCGCCGAGTTCCGGGCCGCCCGGCGGATGACCGGGAACGTGGACCTGTGGCCCGTCATGGCGGACTGCGAGCGCGGTCTCGGACGGCCGGAGAAGACGCTGGACATGGCCGGGGCGCCGGATGTGCACAAGCTCGACAAGGCCGGGCAGGTGGAGATGCGGCTCGTCGCGGCCGGCGCCCGGCGCGACATGGGCCAGCTGGACGCGGCCATCGTGACGCTGCAGAGCCCCGAACTGGCCTCCGGCTCGGTCCAGCCGTGGACCGCGCGCCTGCGCTACGCCTACGCCGACGCGCTGCTCGCCGCCGGCCGGGACTCCGAGGCACGGGAGTGGTTCGCCAAGGCTGTCGAGGCCGACCGGGACGGCAGCACCGACGCCTCCGACCGGCTGGCCGAGCTGGACGGTGTGGAGTTCACCGACGCCCTCGACGAGAACGACGCGAACGACGCGAGCGACGAGACCGCAGCGAGCGACGAGACCGCCGAGACCGCCGAGAGTGACGACAACGGCGTGACCGGCGAGAGCGGTGACGCCGGCCCGGCCGGCAAGGACTGACGGACACCAGCGGCCGTCAGGCCGTCACGCCGGCCGTCACAGGCAGAAGGGCGGGCCCCGGTCACCGGGGCCCGCCCTTCGTCGTTTTCAGAGATCCAGTGCCCTCAGTACCAGTCCCGACGCCGGCTTGGGGCCGAACGACGTCGACTTGCGGGGCATCGTGACACCCTGGCGGGCCAGGTCGCGGACGACCTCCTCGCGGACCGGGTGCATCAGGACGGCCGTACCGCCGTCGCGTTCGGCCTTCTCCACGGTGGCGACCGTGTCGTGGATGTACGCGATGTGGGCCGGGGAATCCTCGGGGATGTGCCAGACGTGCTCGAGGAGCGTGGCGTGCAGGACGGTCGCGTCGAGGGTGCGCCAGGCGGCGGGGTGCTCCGCCGGGATCGTACGGGCCAGCAGGGCCGGGTCCGGGCGGTCCACGAGATGGAAGCTGCCGTCGCCGGCGAACAGGAAGGCGTTGCCCTCGCAGGCCGCGTCCGCGAGCACCTCCAGCGCTTCCGCCAGGGGCAGGTCCAGACGCCGTACGCGGAACAGGCCCTCCAGGGCGGACAGCGCGTCGGCGACCGGCAGGCCGTGCAGCAGGCGGTGGATGGCGCGAACCCGGAGCGGGTAGCGGGCCGTGTCGACCAGGAGGACCAGACCGTAGTCCCAGGCGCTGGGGGAGGGGTGCTCCGCGCGCAGCCGGCGGTAGGTCGCCCAGCGGTGATGGCCGTCGGCGATCAGGGCCTGGTGCCGGGCCAGGTCCCCCTGCACGCGGGCGAGATCGTCGGGGTCGGTGAGCGCCCACAGGCGGTGGCCGAAGCCGTCCTCGGTGGTCGTCGACAGCAGCGGCGGCCGCTCCGCGACGCGTTCGATGATCATGGTGGTGGCGGCGGTCGAGCCGTCGCCGCGGTAGGTGAGCAGCAGCGGTTCGAGATTGGCACTGGTCGCGCGCATCAGGGCGGCGCGGTCCGCGACCACGTGCGGCATGACGTCCTCGTGCGGCAGCACCACGCCCTCCGCCGGCTCCGACACGCGCAGCGCGCCGATCAGTCCGCGTTGCAGCATGCCGTCGCCGTCGCGCTGCTCGTAGACGTACAGGGCCGGTTCCGGGTCGGCGGCCAGGACGCCCTCGGAGAGCCAGCGGCGCAGGGTCTCCGCCGCCTGTTTGTTGCGGGCGCTGGGCGTTTCGGCCTGCGGCAGAATCAGCCGGACGATGTTGTACGGATCGGCCGACTGGAGGTGGTGCAGGCCGTCGGGCCGGACGACGACGTCGTACGGCGGGGACGTCACGGCGGCCAGGCTGCCGACCCGGTCGGGGTCGTAGCGCAGCCCGCGGAACGGGGTGAGTTCGAGGCCCGGGCGCGGTGTCGCCGGTGGGGGACCTGCTGTGTTCATCCCGGCATCGTACGTGTGTCAGGGGCGTGGGGGATGATCGGGGGAAAACGGGTTTCATGAGGAGAGATGCGGAATGACCCAGGGCGTCAGGACGAGGCCCGAAGGCAGTGCACAGGCCCTGAGCGAGGCGTACGACACGGCGCTGCTCGACCTGGACGGAGTGGTCTACGCGGGCGGCCACGCGATCGCGCACGCGGTCGACTCGCTGGGTACCGCCCGAGCGGGCGGGATGCATCTGGCGTACGTCACCAACAACGCCCTGCGCACCCCGGACGCGGTGGCCGCGCACCTCACCGAGCTGGGCATACGGGCGGAGGCGGCCGATGTGGTCACCTCCGCGCAGGCGGTGGCCCGGCTGATCGCGGACCAGGTGCCGCAGGGGGCGCGCGTGCTGGTGATCGGCGGTGAGGGGCTGCGCACGGCGCTGCGCGAGCGCGGGCTGGAGCCGGTCGAGTCGGCCGACGACGATCCGGCGGCGGTGGTGCAGGGTTACGGCGGTCCGGAGCTGGCGTGGGGGCGTTTCGCGGAGGCGTGCTACGCCATCGCGCGCGGGGTGCCCTGGTTCGCCTCCAACACCGATCTGACGATTCCGGGCGCACGCGGGATCGCGCCGGGCAACGGGGCGGCGGTCGAGGTCGTCCGGATCGCCACGGGCGCGGAGCCGCAGGTGGCGGGCAAGCCGCTGCCGCCCATGCACCGCGAGACGATCCTGCGCACCGGTGCCGAGCGGCCGCTGGTGGTCGGGGACCGACTGGACACCGACATCGAGGGCGCGTTCAACGGCGGGGTCGACTCGCTGCTGGTCCTGACCGGGGTGACCGACGGCGCGAAGCTGCTCGCCGCGCCCCCTCGGCACCGGCCGACGTATGTCGACGCTGACCTGCGGGGGCTGCTCACCGGGCAGCCGGAAATCACTCGGGAGGGTGACGGTTTTCGGTGCGGCGGGTGGACGGCGACGGCGGACACCGGTCTTGAGCTGAACGGCGACGGGGAGGCGCTGGACGGGCTGCGCGCGCTGTGCGCGGCGGCATGGACGGCGGGCGGCGAGGACGCGTGCGAGCTGGACGGGGGGAAGGCGCTGGCGCGACTGGGGCTCTGAATCCGGTGAGGCGCCGGGAACCGTCGAACCGGTGGAGAGGGTAGGCTAACCTAACCTCGTGTTGGTCGACAGTCCCCCAGAAGAGCGCGCGGCGGCCGCCGCCGCGCCCCCAACCCATCGAGGCGCGCGGGCCGTTGGGCTCCTCGCCTCCGTCGCGATACTGCTGCTCGTCGCCTTGGCGAGCATCGCGATCGGAGCGAAGGAGCTGTCCTTGGTCCAGGTCTGGCACGGCCTGTTCCAGGACTCGGGGACGTACGGCGACGTCGTGGTCGGCGAGCGGCTGTCCCGCACCGTCCTCGGCCTGCTCGCCGGATCGGCGCTCGGGCTGGCCGGGGCCGTGCTCCAGGCGCTGACCCGCAACCCGCTCGCCGATCCGGGCATCCTCGGCATCAACGCGGGCGCGTCCGCCGCCGTCGTCACCGCCATCACCTTCCTGGGCGTGACCAGCCTGAGCGGCTACGTCTGGTTCGCCTTCCTCGGCGCCGCGGCCGTGGGCGCCCTGGTGTGGTTCCTCGGCGGCAGCCGGGGCGCCACGCCCGTACGCCTCGCGCTCGCCGGAACCGCGATCGGCGCCGCGCTGTACGGCTACGTCCAGGCCGTGATGATCATGGACGGGGCGGCGCTGGGCAGGATGCGGTTCTGGACCGTGGGTTCCCTCGCCTCCGCCACGCCGGCGACCGTCATCCAGGTGCTCCCGTTCTTCGCGGTCGGCACGGTCGTCGCCCTGTTGCTGGCCCGGCCGCTCAACGCCATGGCCATGGGCGACGACACCGCCCGCGCCCTGGGCGCCGACCTGAACCGCACCCGGGCGCTCGCCATGCTCGCCGCGACCGTGCTGTGCGGGGCCGCGACCGCCGCCTGCGGGCCGATCGTCTTCGTCGGGCTGATGGTCCCGCACGTCGTGCGCTCCTTCACCGGACCCGACCTGCGCTGGATCCTGCCCTACGCCACGGTCCTGTCCCCCGTGCTGCTGCTCGGCGCCGACGTCGTGGGGCGGATCGTCGCCCGGCCCGCCGAGCTCCAGGTCGGGGTCGTCACCGCGATCATCGGCGGCCCCGTGTTCATCCTGCTCGTACGGCGGCGGAGGACGGCCCAGCTGTGAAGACCACCCGCACCCCCCGCCCCGTACGGGCCCTGCGCACCCCCGGCGGGCTGTCCCTGCGCATCGACGTTCGCACGTGCGCGGTCGTCGCCCTCCTGGTGCTGGCCGCGCTCACGGCGAGCGTCGTGCTGATCGGCACCGGAGACTTCCCGATCCCGGCCTCCGACGTGCTCAGGACGCTCGTCGGCCAGGGCGATCCGGGGCAGGAGTTCGTCGTCCGCGAACTGCGGCTGCCGCGCGTCCTCGTCGGTCTCCTGGTCGGCGGCTGCCTCGGCGTCGGCGGCGCGCTGTTCCAGTCCGTCTCCCGCAATCCGCTGGGCAGCCCGGACGTGCTCGGCCTTTCCCAGGGCGCGGCCGCAGGCGCGCTCACCGTCATCGTCCTGTTCTCGGGCAGCGCCACCGCGGTCACCCTCGGCGCGCTCGTGGGCGGCCTGGTCACCGGCGTGGCCATCTACCTGCTGGCCTGGAAGCAGGGCGTGCACGGGTACCGGCTGGTCCTGGTCGGCATCGGCGTCTCCGCGGTGGTCACCGCCGTCAACGGCTACCTGATCACCAAGGCCGACTTCGTGGACGCGGCCCGCGCGGTGGTCTGGATGACCGGTTCGCTGAACGGGCGCGACTGGACCCAGGTCGGACCGCTGGCCGTGCTGTGCGCCGTGGTCCTCCCGGTCGTCCTCGCGGGCGCGCGCGCCCTGCGGATCCTGGAGATGGGCGACGACATCTCCTACGCCCTCGGGGTGCGCGTCGAACGCGTACGGCTGCTGCTGATGGGCTGTGCCGTCCTGCTGGTCGCCGCCGCCACCGCGGCCGCCGGCCCCGTGAGCTTCGTGGCCCTGACCGCGCCGCAGCTCGCCCGGCGCCTCACCCTCCCCCGCTGCCTGAACGGCGCGGGAGGTGCCCCCACCCCGGGCCCCAACCTGGTGCCCTCCCTGTGCATGGGCGCCGCACTGCTGGTCACCGCCGACCTGACCGCGCAGCGGGCCTTCGGCGCCGACCAGCTGCCGGTCGGCGTGGTCACCGGCGTGCTCGGCGGGGTCTACCTGCTGTGGCTGCTGGTCACCGAGCGCAGGGCCGGGCGGATATGAGCGCCCGCAACAACGCAGTGAGCAACCGAAGGAGCACCGTGAACCGCCTGTCCGCCGACAACGTCACCCTCGCCTACGACCAGCGCGTCATCGCCGAGCAGCTGTCGGTGGAGATACCCGACAACTCCTTCACGGTGATCGTCGGCCCCAACGCGTGCGGCAAGTCCACACTGCTGCGGGCACTGTCGCGGATGCTCAGGCCCAGCCGGGGCCGGGTGCTGCTCGACGGGCAGGTCATCCAGTCGATGCCCGCCAAGAAGGTCGCCCGGACGCTCGGCCTGCTGCCGCAGTCCTCGATCGCGCCCGACGGGATCACCGTCGCCGACCTCGTGGGCCGCGGCCGCTACCCGCACCAGGGGATCCTGCGGCAGTGGTCCGCCGAGGACGAGCGGGTCGTGCGCGAGTCCATGGAACGGACCGGCGTCGCCCAGCTCGCCGAGCGGTACGTCGACGAGCTGTCGGGCGGCCAGCGGCAGCGCGTGTGGATCGCCATGGCGCTGGCCCAGCAGACGCCGCTGCTGCTGCTCGACGAGCCGACGACGTACCTGGACATCCAGCACCAGATCGACGTCCTCGACCTGTGCGCCGAACTGCACGAGGAGCAGGGGCGCACCCTCGTCGCCGTGCTGCACGACCTGAACCACGCCGCCCGCTACGCCACCCACCTCGTCGCCCTGCGCGGCGGCCGGGTCATCGCCCAGGGCGCGCCGAACGAGATCGTCACCGCCGAACTGGTGGAGGAGGTGTTCGGGCTGCACTGCCAGGTCATCGAGGACCCGGAGACCGGTACGCCGCTGGTGGTGCCGGCGGCGCGCGCGGCCCGCGCGCGTGCGGCGGCCCACGGCGCTGCCGCCGGCCTGGCCGCTACAGAAGCTTCGTGAGCCGCATCAGGTCGAACAGGCTCGCCTGGAGCTTCACCCGCCCCGATCCCCAGGCCTTGGCGAACGCCAGCTCCCCGCCGACCAGCGCGAGCAGGTCGTCGCCGGTCATGGCGAGCCGGATCTCGGCCTTCTGGGGCGGCGGGCCCTGAACGGTGTCCCGCACCTCTATCCGGCCGCCGACGAGGCGGCCCAGGAAGGTGACGTCCAGATCCTTGATGTGGCAGCTCACCGAGCGGTCCAGGGCCGCCGCCTCGCGGGCGTCCCCTTCCGCTGTCGCCATGTTGTCGGAGAGTCTTTCGAGTGCGCTGCGGCACTCCTCGATCGTTGCCATCACCACCGACGTTACCCCAGGGCTTCGCGGTAGCGTCTGGGCATGAGCGACTCTGTGACCGGGACGGAGGTCCGGGAGGAGGCGGCGGACCCCGAGGGGGAGGCCCCACCGCCCGGCGGCGAGGCGGCCGACGCGACCGGCGGGCACGACCCCGCCCCGCTGCTCGTGCCCCGCCCCCCCACCGGCGACGCCCGTGTCGACGCGGCCCTGGAACGGCTCGGTGACGCCGATCACCTCGCCACGGACGGACACCTCGAGGTGTACGAGGATGTACACGGGGGGCTGCGCGACGCGCTCACCGCGCTCGACGCCCGTCCGGCACCTCCGGCGCCCCCCGCGCAGTCACCGCCGTACCGACACAGGAGCTGAACCGAACGTGGCAGGAGTCGCACGCCGCCGTCTCGACGCGGAGCTGGTCCGCCGGAAGCTCGCACGCTCGCGCGAGCACGCCGGCCAGCTGATCGCCGCAGGGCGGGTCACCGTCGGCAGGACCGTCGCGACCAAGTCCGCCACCCAGGTGGAGACCGCCGCCGCCATCGTCGTCGCCGCCGACGACAGTGACCCCGACTACGTCTCCCGGGGCGGGCACAAGCTGGCCGGCGCGCTGAAGGCCTTCGTACCACGCGGGCTGGTCGTCGAGGGCCGGCGGGCACTGGACGCCGGCGCGTCCACCGGAGGCTTCACCGACGTGCTGCTGCGCGCGGGCGCCGCACACGTCGTCGCCGTCGACGTCGGATACGGACAACTCGCCTGGACTTTGCAGAGCGATGAACGCGTCACCGTCAAGGACCGTACGAACGTACGCGAGTTGACGCTCGAAGCGATCGATGGGGAGCCTGTGGATCTTGTCGTGGGGGATCTGTCCTTCATCCCGCTCGGCCTGGTGCTGCCCGCCCTGGTGCGGTGCGCGAAGCCGGACGCCGATCTGGTGATGATGGTCAAGCCGCAGTTCGAGGTGGGGAAGGAACGGCTGGGCAGCGGGGGCGTCGTACGGAGTCCGCAGCTGCGGGCCGAGGCCGTGCGGACCGTGGCCGGGAAGGCGTGGGAACTGGGACTGGGGGCCGAGGGCGTCACCGCCAGTCCGCTGCCCGGACCCTCCGGGAACGTCGAATACTTTCTGTGGCTGCGTGCCGGGGCGCCCGCCCTGGACCCGGCCGATGTTGACCGCGCAGTGGCGGAGGGGCCGCGTTGACACAGACCCAAGCTCGAACCGTTTTCCTGCTGGCCCACACCGGCCGGTCGGCCGCCATCCGCAGTGCCGAGCTCGTGGTCAAAGGGCTGCTGCTGTCCGGCATCGGCGTACGCGTCCTGGAGGCCGAGGCACGCGACCTGCCGCTGCCGGACGAGGTGGAGCTCGTCAAGGAGGCCACCCCGCAGTGTCTCGACGGGTGCGAGCTGCTCATAGTGCTGGGCGGTGACGGCACCCTGCTGCGCGGCGCGGAGTTCGCCCGCGCCTCGGGCGTGCCGATGCTCGGGGTCAACCTCGGGCGGGTCGGCTTCCTCGCCGAGGCCGAGCGGGACGACCTCGACAAGGTCGTCGACCGGGTGGTCAGCAAGGCGTACGAGGTCGAGGAGCGCATGACCGTCGACGTGGTCGTGCACCGCAACGGGGACATCGTGCACACCGACTGGGCGCTGAACGAGGCGGCCGTGCAGAAGGTGTCCGCCGAGCGGATGCTGGAGATCGTGCTCGAGATCGACGGGCGTCCGGTGACCGGGTTCGGCTGCGACGGCATCGTCTGCGCCACCCCCACCGGGTCCACCGCGTACGCCTTCTCCGCCGGCGGGCCCGTGGTGTGGCCGGAGGTGGAGGCGCTGCTGGTGGTGCCGATCTCCGCGCACGCGCTGTTCGCCAAGCCCCTGGTGACGTCGCCCGACTCCGTGCTGGCCGTCGAGGTGCTGCCGCACGTCCCGCCGGGCGTGCTGTGGTGCGACGGGCGGCGCACGGTCGAACTGCCGCCCGGCGCGCGCGTGGAGGTGCGCCGCGGAGCGGTACCGGTCCGGCTGGCCCGCCTGCACCACGCGTCGTTCACGGACCGCCTGGTCGCCAAGTTCGCGCTGCCGGTCTCGGGGTGGCGCGGGGCGCCGCACTAGGACCGCCGTCCCGGGACACGGGTGGACGGGCGTGCCCCGGGTGCCCCTCTATGGGTGGGGTGGCGTCGCACGACGCGACCAAAACCTCGTATGGTCGTGGTCGTGTTGGAGGAGATGCGGATACGGTCACTCGGAGTGATTGACGACGCGGTCGTCGAGCTGTCGCCGGGGTTCACCGCCGTCACCGGTGAGACGGGTGCGGGCAAGACCATGGTGGTCACCAGTCTGGGACTGCTGCTGGGCGGACGCGCGGATCCGGCGCTGGTGCGGATCGGCGCGGGTAAAGCGGTCGTGGAGGGGCGGGTCACCGTACCCGCGGACGCCTCCGCCGCCGTACGGGCCGAGGAGGCCGGCGCCGAGCTCGACGACGGGGCGCTGCTGATCAGCCGTACCGTCTCGGCCGAGGGCCGCTCCCGGGCGCACCTGGGCGGACGGAGCGTGCCGGTGGGGCTGCTCGCCGAACTCGCCGACGAACTGGTGGCCGTTCACGGGCAGACCGACCAGCAGGGACTGCTCAAGCTGTCCCGGCAGCGGCAGGCGCTCGACCGGTACGCGGGCGACGCCGTCGCCGTGCCGCTCGCCAAGTACGCCGAGGCCTACCGCCGGCTCCGCGTCGTGACCGCGGAGCTGGACGAGATCACCACGCGTGCGCGTGAGCGGGCCCAGGAGGCCGACATGCTGCGCTACGGCCTCGACGAGATCGCCGGGGTCGAACCGCGGGCCGGGGAGGACACCGAGCTGGCCGAGGAAGCGGAGCGGCTCGGCCACGCCGAGGCGTTGTCCGCCGCCGCGACGGCCGCGCACGCCGCTCTCGCGGGCAATCCGGAGGACCCCGAGGGCATCGACGCGGCCACGCTCGTCGCGGGCGCCCAGCGGGCCCTGGAGGCCGTGCGGTCGCACGATCCGGCGCTGGCCGCGCTCGCCGACCGCATCGGCGAGATCGGCATCCTGCTCGGCGACGTGGCCGGGGAACTGGCGGGATACGCCGACGACCTGGACGCCGATCCGCTGCGGCTGGCGGCGGTGGAGGAGCGGCGGGCCGCGCTCGGCGCGCTGACCCGCAAGTACGGCGAGTACGAGAAGGGCGTCGCCGCCGTACTCGCCTGGGCCGAGCGGAGCGCCGCCCGCCTCACCGAGCTGGACGGCGACGACGAGCGGATCGGGGAGCTGACCGCCGAGCGGGACGCACTGCGCATCGAACTGGGCGGTCTGGCCCAGGCGTTGACGGACGCCCGGACGGAGGCCGCGGAGCGGTTCGCCGCCGCCGTGACGGCGGAGCTGGCCTCCCTGGCCATGCCGCACGCGCGCGTGTCGTTCGACATCCGGCAGACCGAGGACCCCGAGGGCGTCGAGGTCGGCGGCCGTGCCGTCGCCTGCGGGCCGACCGGCGCCGACGAGGTCGAACTGCTGCTCGCCCCGCACCCCGGGGCGCCGCCCCGGCCGATCGCCAAGGGCGCCTCCGGCGGTGAGCTGTCGCGCGTGATGCTGGCCGTCGAGGTCGTCTTCGCCGGGACGGATCCGGTGCCGACGTATCTGTTCGACGAGGTCGACGCGGGCGTCGGCGGCAAGGCGGCCGTGGAGATCGGGCGGCGCCTGGCCCGGCTGGCGAAGAGCGCCCAGGTCGTCGTCGTCACCCACCTGCCCCAGGTCGCCGCCTTCGCCGACCGGCAACTGCTGGTGGAGAAGACCAACGACGGCTCGGTGACCCGGTCGGGCGTGAAGGTGCTCGAGGGCGAGGACCGCGTCCGGGAGCTGTCCCGGATGCTGGCCGGCCAGGAGGACTCGCAGACGGCCCGGGCACACGCCGAGGAACTGCTCGCCGCGGCCCGGGCGGACGCCTAGGAAGTGCATGGGGTGGCGAAATGATCTCCCGCGCCGCCACCTCGCGCACACATCCCCCCACACCACCGGCCGGACGCGAGCGTTGGTGCCGCAAGCACCACGCGGGACGGCCCATCGGGCGGCACACCGGACCGGCGACGGCCTGTCCGGGGTCGGACGGGTGTGGTCCGTGGTGGGTCTGGGGATGGCGGCTGCGTGTGCCGGTTCGGCGACGGTGGCTGTGGCTGTGGCTGTGGCTGAGGTTGGGGTTGGGCGCGTGCGGCCCGAGGTGGCTTTGGCGGTGTCGGCCGTTGGAAGTCGCGGGGGCCACGACGACGTCGACGGTGGCTCGCGGCGCGGCTTCCGGGCGTGCCTTGCCGCCCTGCGGCGCGGTGAGGTCACCCGCGGGACGGTCGAGCCACCGCGGATCCCCGCCGCAGGGGCGCGACCGAAGGAAAGGCCGCTCGACGGGGTGGCGATCGCGTGCGTCGTCACACCCCTCCTGGACGTGCGGCCCGGTCGGTTGGCCGGCGCGGTGTTCGCGCCGCCGCGCGGTGGACGGGGCGCCGTCGGGGGAGTCGCCGCGGCGGTGCTGCCCCGCGCGCTCGGGGAGCGGGTGGTGAGCGGTGGTACGGGAGCGCACGCCCTTGGCGTGGCGCCGTCGCGTGCGACGGGCGCGGCGGACCGGTCGCGTACGCCCTCGCGGTGGCCGCCGCTCCCGCGCATGGGGAGAAAGTGAACGCGCCGAGGGCGATGCCGACCCGCCGGTTTCACTCTTACGGGTGATCCGGCGTCAAGCTGTCGAACCGTTCCCGCAGGCGCCCGGCACCCCGCGCCGACCCGGAACACCCGTACGTACTGGCATCCTTGGACGCCGGGGGCAGTGAGCCGGGACAGCATGTGCGGCTTTGTACCCCGGCTCGATACCTTCTGTACGTTTCCCCGTGACCCTCCCGATGCCGAACCCAGGAGCCCCGGCCGCGTGAGCCCCGTGAGCAGCCACGTATCGCACGGTCAGTCGACGCTGCGCACCGTGCAGGTGCTGGGCGGAGGCAGCGCCGGCAGCAGCGCGCACGTGCGGTCGCTGGCCGCGGGCCTGGTCGCCCGGGGCGTGCGGGTGACGGTGTGCGCCCCCGCCGAGGCCGACCGCGCCTACTCCTTCACCGGCGTCGGCGCCCAGCACGTGCACGTGCCGCGCAGCAGCGACCCGGTGTCCGTGGCCGCGCTGCGCACGGTCTGCGCGGACGCCGACCTGGTGCACGCGCACGGGCTGCACGCCTCCTTCCGCGCCGTGCTGGCGCTCAGCGGCCGCAGCACGCCCCTCGTGGTGACCTGGCACAACCACGCGCACGCCGAAGGGGCCCGCGCGCACCTGATGCGGCTGCTGGAGCGCCGTGTGGTCAAGGCCGCCACCGTCGTGCTCGGCACCACCTCCGAACTCGTCGACCGGGCCCGCGGCAGGGGCGCGCGGGACGCCCGGCTCGCCGCCGTCGCGGTGCCCCGGCCGACCGCCGGATATGAGCACCCGGACCGTTCATGCTCCAAGGTGCGGGCCGAACTCGGCGCCATCGACCGGCCGTTGCTGATCGCCGTAGCCTCCCTGGACCCGGGCCGCGGCCACGAGCTGCTGCTGGACGCGGCCCGCGCCTGGCGCCTCATCGAACCCGTGCCGCTGCTCGTCGTCGCGGGGGAGGGGCCCCTGCGTGCGGAGTTCCAGCGGCGGATCGAGGACGAGGAACTGCCGGTCCGGCTCCTCGGGCGGCGGGACGACGTCGGCGAGCTGCTCGCCGCCGCCGACCTGGCGCTGCTGCCCAGGAGCTGGGAGGCCCGCTCCGTCCTCGCCCAGGAGGCCCTGCACGCGCGGGTGCCGCTCGTCGCCGCGCGGACCGGCGGCATCCCCGAACTCGTGGGCGACGCGGCCGAACTTGTACCGGACCAGGACGTGGACGCGTTCACCGGCGCCGTCATACGGCTGCTCGGCGACCCCGAACGCCGCGAGGCACTGCGGGACATGGGCACCCGGCAGGCCGCCACCTGGCCCACCGAGGACGACACGGTCGCCCAGGTGCTCAGCGTCTACGACGAGTTGACCCGGCCCCGGCCGCTGACCTGACGCTCACGACACGTGCCGGCGGGCCCGCAGGGCCAGACTCAGAGCCAGGACCGTCTGCGGGTCGTCGAGGTCGGTGCCCAGCAACTCCCCGATCCGGGCCAGGCGGTTGTAGAGCGTCTGCCGGTTCAGGTGCAGCTCGCGGGCGGTCTCCGCCTTGCGGCCCGCGTGCGCCAGATACGTCTGAAGGGTGGGCAGCAGCGGCGGCTTCGAGCGCCGGTCGTGGTCCCGCAGCGGGCCGATCGCGCGGTCCACGAAGGCCGCCAGGTCGGGGTGGTCGCGCAGCCGCCACAGCAGCAGGTCGATGTCCAGGCGGCGGGCGTCGTACCAGGGCCGGTCCGGCAGCCCCTGCGCCGCCGTCGCCGCCTCCGCCGCGTGCCGCAGGCCCGCCGAGGCGGCCGCCCAGCCACCCGCCACACCGACGACCACCACCTCCGGCTGCCCGCCCGGCCGCCGCATCCCGGCCCGCTCCACACCCGCCCGCAGGGCCGCCGCGACCCGGTCCGCGACGGTGGGCCGCTCCGCCTCCGCGCGCAGGCCGATCAGCAGCGGCACCCGGCCCTCGACCGGCCGCACGCCCAGCAGCACCGGCACGCCCACCGAGGCGAGTTCCTCGGCGACCGCGCGGGCCAGTACCGCCCAGCCTCCGCCGCCGGCGGCCGCGCTCGGCCGGGCGGTGTCCCCGGTGGAGGCGAGCGCGTCGCCGAGCCGCATCACCACGGGCAGCAGCGGGCTGTTGCCCGGCTTGAAGCCGAGGACCCGGGCCTGCGCGGGAGCGTCCTCCGCGGCGATACGCCCCTCGGCGAGGTCGGTGAGGAAGTCGCCGCGGCCCCGCGCCGCCAGCTCCTCCTCCTGGCGGGCCTGCATCAGCACCACGGCCAGGAGACCGGCCGCCCGCTCGGCGGCCATGCGGTGCACCGGGGCCAGCGGCGAGCGGACCGGCAGCAGCACGAGCCGGGCGCGCACCGAGCCGGTGCCGGGTCCGCCGCCGGGCACGTCCACGACGACCGAACCGGCCGTCGGCGCCGCGTCCTTGCGCTGGCCGCGCAGTCCCTCCCAGACCTGGAGCGGATCGGCGCCCTCGGGACCGGAGCCGGCCGCGTACAACAACTGCCCGTCCGGGGTCTCCAGGAAGACCGGGTTGCCGCCGAAGTCGGCCAGGATGCCGAGCACCTGCGGCACCCCGCCGCCGCCGAGCAGTGCCTGAGTGCAGCGGCGGTGCACCTCCTCGGCCCGCTGGAGCAGCGCGTAGTGGCCGTTGACGATCTCCGTGTGGATCTCCTCGGTGACCGCCACGAACGGCACCTCGCGGTGCAGCTGGACGAGGGGGAGGCCGGCGGACCGCGCGGTCTCGACGAGGGCGGTGGGCAGCCGGGTGAAGCGCGGGCCCAGCTCCACCACCAGGGCCGCGATGCCGCGGTCGGCGAGGGTGCGGACGAAGGCCCGCTGGTCGGCGGGGCGGGTGCCGAGTCCGTAGCCGGTGGTCAGCAGGAGTTCGCCGCCCTTGAGGAGGGAGGCGATGTTGGGGACCTCGCCGGCGTGCACCCAGCGGACGGTGCGGGTCAGCTTGTCGGCGCCGGCGAGGACCTCGGGGAGGCCGCTGCGCAGGCCGGGCAGTTCGAGGGCGCGCCGGACGGTGATGCCGGTGCCCTCGGTGTCGAATCTGCGGTCCATGAAGCGGACGCTACCTCTGCCCGCGACGCGGCGGCAGCGCCGGGTGGCCGGAGCGGTCCGACCACCCTGAGCTGGGCTGACCGCCGGGCGGGCGCGCTCGCCCGCCCGGCGCCGGGTCAGCCTCCGTAGGCGCCGCTCGCCGTCAGGCGCAGGGCCGTGTCGATCAGCGGCACATGGCTGAAGGCCTGGGGGAAGTTGCCCACCTGGCGCTGGCGGCGCGGGTCCCACTCCTCGGCGAGGAGGCCCAAATCGTTGCGGAGCGAGAGGAGCTTGTCGAAGAGCTTGCGCGCCTCGTCCACGCGGCCGATCATCGCCAGGTCGTCGGCCATCCAGAAGGAGCAGGCGAGGAAGGCGCCCTCGTCGCCGGGCAGGCCGTCGACGCCCGCGTGGTCGCCGTCGGTGGGGTAGCGCAGGATGAACCCGTCCGTGGTGGACAGCTCGCGCTGGATCGCCTCGATGGTGCCGATGACCCGCTTGTCGTCCGGCGGCAGGAAGCCCATCTGCGGGATGAGCAGCAAGGACGCGTCCAGCTCCCGCGAACCGTAGGACTGCGTGAAGGTGTTGCGCTCCTTGTCGTAACCCTTCTCGCACACCTCGCGGTGGATGTCGTCCCGCAGCACCTTCCAGCGCTCCAGCGGGCCGTCGGCCTCCCCGGACTCGATGAGCTTGATGGTGCGGTCGACGGCGACCCAGGCCATGACCTTGGAGTGCACGAAGTGGCGGCGCGGCCCGCGCACCTCCCAGATGCCCTCGTCCGGCTCCTGCCAGTGCTTCTCCAGGTACTGGATCAGCTTGAGCTGGAGCAGTGAGGCGTAGTCGTTGCGGGCCAGGCCCGTCATGTGGGCCAGGTGCAGGGCCTCGGTGACCTCGCCGTAGACGTCCAGCTGGAGCTGGTGCGCTGCGCCGTTGCCCACCCGGACCGGCGCGGAGTTCTCGTAGCCGGGCAGCCAGTCCAGCTCCGCCTCGCCCAGCTCGCGCTCGCCGGCGATGCCGTACATGATCTGGAGGTTGTCAGGGTCGCCGGCGACGGCCCGCAGCAGCCACTCGCGCCAGGCGCGGGCCTCCTCGCGGTAGCCGGTGCGCAGCAGCGAGGACAGGGTGATCGCCGCGTCGCGCAGCCAGGTGTAGCGGTAGTCCCAGTTGCGTACGCCGCCGATGTCCTCGGGCAGGGACGTGGTGGGGGCCGCCACGATGCCGCCGGTCGGGGCGTAGGTCAGGGCCTTGAGCGTGATCAGGCTGCGGACCACGGCCTCGCGATAGGGGCCGTGGTACGTGCAGTGCCCGACCCACTCGCGCCAGAACTCCTCCGCCGCCTCCAGCGACTGCTCCGGCTCCGGCAGCGGCGGCGGCTCCTTGTGCGACGCCTGCCAGGAGATGGTGAACGCGATCCGGTCACCGGGAGCGACGGTGAAGTCCGCGTACGTGGTCAGCTCCTTGCCGTAGGTCTTCACCGATGTGTCGAACCACACGGAGTCCGGACCCGCCACCGCCACCGTGCGGCCCTCGTGCCGGTGCACCCACGGCACGACCCGGCCGTAGGAGAAGCGCATGCGCAGCGTCGAGCGCATCGGCACCCGGCCGGTGACGCCCTCCACGATGCGGATCAGCTGCGGGGCGCCGTCGCGCGGGGGCATGAAATCGGTCACGCGGACCGTGCCGCGCGGGGTGTCCCACTCGGATTCCAGGATCAGCGAGTCGCCGCGGTAGCTGCGCCGGGCCGCCGTGGGCGGCTGTGTGCCGGCCGCGTGCGCCGGGCCGATCCGCCAGAAACCGTGCTCGTCGGTGCCCAGCAGGCCGGCGAAGATGGCATGGGAGTCGAAGCGGGGCAGGCACAGCCAGTCGACTGTCCCGTCCCGGCAGACCAGGGCAGCGGTCTGCATGTCTCCGATGAGTGCGTAGTCTTCGATGCGCCCGGCCACGTGCAACTCCAGTCGAACGGCCACGTCACACCCCGCGAAGGGGCTGTCGCTAGTGCGGTCAAGGGGTGGTTGTAATGCGTCGTCGAGCGGTGGGGGGAACCGCCGGTCGGCCGTGGGGGCAGAACGACAACCCTTGCTCAACGAACTGACGAGCTCTTGTTGTTCCGGGTCATACGGACGGGGTGGTGCCGTTTTGCCGGCCGGGCTCCTCAGCGAGTGTCCGAGCAGGATACGACGCACGTAGATGATCTGCGTGCCGCTCCGGGCAACCCGGGTGCGCCGAACGAGTGAGCCATGGGTGAGGGACCTGTGAGTGGTACGCGCACGTGTCGGGGCGTGCGCGGAGCGTGGCCGGGAGCCATGCCCGTCAGGCGCTGATACCCTGGTAGCCCGTGGACCGGTGGGCTCGAAACCCCCGAACCGCAGCGACGGCGCCTCAGCCGGACACCCGGGTTCCCCGGACCGGCCAGCCGTACCGCACGACAAACCGCGACCACGGGAGCCCCCTCTTGGCCATGCCGCCCGCTGCTTTCCGAAACAGCAAAGCCACGACGACCAAGCACATCTTCGTCACCGGGGGTGTCGCCTCCTCGCTCGGCAAGGGCCTCACCGCCTCCAGCCTGGGCATGCTGCTGAAGGCCCGGGGCCTGCGCGTCGTGATGCAGAAGCTGGACCCGTACCTCAACGTCGACCCGGGCACGATGAACCCCTTCCAGCACGGTGAGGTGTTCGTCACCAACGACGGCGCCGAGACCGACCTGGACATCGGCCACTACGAGCGCTTCCTCGACCGCGACCTGGACGGCTCCGCCAACGTCACCACCGGTCAGGTGTACTCCACGGTCATCGCCAAGGAGCGGCGCGGCGAGTACCTGGGCGACACGGTGCAGGTCATCCCGCACATCACCAACGAGATCAAGCACCGCATCCGGCGCATGGCCACCGACGAGGTGGACGTCGTCATCACCGAGGTCGGCGGCACGGTCGGCGACATCGAGTCGCTGCCGTTCCTGGAGACCGTCCGCCAGGTCCGCCACGAGGTCGGCCGGGACAACGTCTTCGTCGTGCACATCTCGCTGCTTCCCTACATCGGCCCCTCCGGGGAGCTGAAGACCAAGCCGACCCAGCACTCGGTCGCCGCGCTGCGCAACATCGGCATCCAGCCGGACGCGATCGTGCTGCGCTGCGACCGCGAGGTGCCCACCGCGATCAAGCGCAAGATCTCCCTGATGTGCGACGTCGACGAGGCGGCCGTGGTCGCCTGCCCCGACGCCCGGTCGATCTACGACATCCCGAAGGTCGTGCACTCCGAGGGCCTGGACGCCTATGTCGTGCGCAAGCTGGACCTGCCCTTCCGCGACGTGGACTGGACGACCTGGGACGACCTGCTGGACCGCGTCCACAAGCCCGAGCACGAGATCACCCTGGCCCTGGTCGGCAAGTACATCGACCTGCCCGACGCCTACCTGTCGGTGACTGAGGCGCTGCGCGCCGGCGGCTTCGCCAACAGGGCCCGGGTGAAGATCAAGTGGGTCACCTCCGACGACTGCAAGACCGCGGCCGGCGCCGAGCAGCAGCTCGCCGGCGTCGACGGCATCTGCATCCCGGGCGGCTTCGGCGACCGCGGCGTGCTCGGCAAGGTCGGCGCCATCCGCTACGCCCGTGAGAACGGGATCCCGCTGCTGGGCCTGTGCCTGGGCCTGCAGTGCATCGTGATCGAGGCCGCGCGCAACCTCGCCGACATCGCGGACGCCAACTCCACCGAGTTCGACCCGGCCACCGGCCACCCGGTGATCTCCACCATGGCCGAGCAGATGGACATCGTGGCCGGCGAGGGCGACATGGGCGGCACGATGCGGCTCGGCATGTACCCGGCGAAGCTGGCCGAGGGCTCGATCGTGCGCGAGGTCTACGACGGCAAGGAGTACGTCGAGGAGCGCCACCGCCACCGCTACGAGGTGAACAACGCCTACCGCGCGGAGCTGGAGAAGAAGGCGGGCATCGTCTTCTCCGGCACCTCCCCGGACGGCAAGCTCGTCGAGTACGTGGAGTACCCGCGCGAGGTCCACCCCTACCTGGTCGCCACCCAGGCGCACCCGGAGCTGCGCTCGCGCCCGACGCGTCCGCACCCGCTGTTCGCGGGCCTGGTGAAGGCCGCCGTCGAGCGGAAGAACTCCAAGTAGCACACCCGGTTGTACGGTTGCGGGGGTGCGTACCGTCACAGGTGCGCACCCCCGTTCTGTTTGCGCACGTCGGAAAGGCCAGGGCATGACGATCAAGGACATCCCGGAGGAGTGGGAGATCCGGGCCACCAGCACCCCGTTCGTCGGCGGCAAGACCTCCGTCCGCACCGACGACGTCGTCATGCCCGACGGCTCCGTGGTCACCCGCGACTACCAGGTGCATCCGGGCTCCGTGGCCGTCCTCGCCCTCGACGAGGAGGACCGGGTGCTGCTGATCCGCCAGTACCGCCACCCGGTGCGTCAGCGGCTGTGGGAGATCCCGGCGGGCCTGCTCGACGTGCCCGGCGAGAACCCGCTGCACGCCGCCCAGCGCGAGCTGTACGAGGAGGCCCACGTCAAGGCCGAGGACTGGCGGGTGCTGACCGACGTCTACACCACCCCGGGCGGCTGCGACGAGTCCGTGCGGATCTTCCTCGCCCGGGGCCTGTCCGAGGCGGTCGGCGAGCGCTTCGCGGCGGAGCACGAGGAGACCGACATGGAGCACGCGCGGATGCCGGTGGACGAACTGGTACGGGGCGTGCTCGCGGGCGAACTGCACAACAACTGTCTGGTGGTGGGCGTCCTGTCGCTGGTCGCCGCGCGCCGGGGGGACGGACTGGACGCTCTGCGCCCGGCCGAGGCGCCCTGGCCGGCGCGCCCCTTCGCGTCCTGAACACACTGTCGACCCCTGCGGTGTGACGATCGCCTGATCCGATCGGGCGACGTGTCCGCCGTGCTCCTCACGGTTCGTCGCAGAGCGTGAACTAGGCTCTGGAAACGCCCGAACCGGAGTCCCGGCGGGCTTGCACGTGCGTGGGACGGGAGTGTGGCCCGTGACGGATCAGGCGGTGGACGCAGGTGGCGTGAACCTGTCCGGCGGGGACCGGTTCGCCGCGGCCGCGAAGAGTCTCTTCCTGGGCCGCACACGGGAGTTGAAGGAGCTGTGCGCCGACATCGAGCGGGCCGGCCTCGACACCCTGGCCGGCCGCAAGGAGCCACGCGCACGCGTCCTGTTGATCGCGGGCAGGCCCGGCTCCGGCCGTACGGCGCTCGCCGAGGAACTGGTGGGGCAGGTCGCGCAGCGTTACCCCGGCGGTGTGCTGCGCGCCAGGCTCACCGAGCCCGACGGCACCCCCGTACCCGTCGAGGCCGTCGCCCGCGACCTGCTCACCGCCCTCGATCTGCCGACCCCGCCCGGCGCCGCCGAGGACGACCTGACCGAGGCCCTGCGCACCGCCCTCGCCGAGCGCCGGGCGCTGCTCCTGCTCGACGACGCGGCCGGCGCGGACCAGGTCGACGCGCTGCTGCCGGAGAACGCCGACTGCCTGCTCGTCGCCGTCGCCCGGGGCCCGCTCACCGGGATCGCCGACGTCCGTCCGTGCACCCTGGGCGGCCTGGACACCAAGTCCGGCGTGGAGCTGCTGGCGCAGCGCATCGACCCGGTGCGCATCACCGTCGACCCGCGCGCCGCCGAGAGCCTGGTCGAGGTCTGCCAGGGCCAGCCCGCCGCGCTGACCCTGGCCGGCGGCTGGCTCGCCGCCCACCCCCAGGCGGCCGTCGCCGACCTCGCCAAGCAGCTGCGCGCCGATCCCGACGAGCGCTCCGTCCTCGACCGGGTGCTGCGGTTCGTGCACGGCACCCTGTCCGGCCCGGCCGCCCGGCTGCTGCGCCTGCTCTCCCTCGCCCCGGCCGGTGACGTCGACCCGCAGACCGCCTCCGCGCTCGCCGGCTGCTCGGTCGAGGCCGCCCGCGGCTTCCTCGACGACTTCGCCGAACTCGGCGTGCTGCGCGCCGTCCCCTCGCCGCTGCCGTGCTACGAGGTCCCCGGCTGCCTGCACCCGCTGCTGGCGGACCTCGCCGAGCGCCAGGACCGCCCCGCCGAGCTGCGGCTCGCCCGCGCCCGGATGCTGGAGCGGACCGTGCGGCTGCTCCAGTCCTGCCGGGCGATCACCGAGACCGACAGTCCCGAGACCAGGGAGAGGCTGAAGAGCCTGCCTCCCGGGCTGCGCTTCGCCACTCCGCGGGCCGCCGAGAAGTGGCTGCGCGCCCGCAGGCCCGCCCTGCTCGCCGCGGCCCGACTCGCCGTCGCCGACGGCGAACTGGACACCCTGGCCCGCCGCTTGATGTCCCAGCTGGTGCGGGCCATGGTGGCGCACATCGGCACCCAGGCCGCCGCCGGTGACCTCTACGGCATCCACCGGCTCGTCCTGGACGTGGCCGAGCGGCGCGGGCTGCCCCGGGAGAAGGCCGCCGCCCTGCTGAACCTCGCCGACCTGGACGCCCGCACCGGGCGTACGGCGGGGGCGCTGGCCCGCTACCGGGCGGCGCTGGACGCCGGACGGGAGGCCGACGACCCGTACGCGATCAGCCGCGCCATGGAATCCGTAGGCAGCGCCCACCAGGAGCTGGGGGACTACGACCGGGCCGCCGACTGGTTCGGCCGCGCCCTGGCGCAGCGGCTCGCGCGCGAGGAGCGCGAGGACGCCGCCCGCCTCTACGGCCGTATCGCCACCGCGCACACCTACACGGGCCGCTACGGCGAGGCCCTGCGCAACTGGCGGGCGGCCGCCGCCGCCCACCGCAAGGCGGGCGATGTCGCCGCCCACGCGCGGGCGTTGAGCGAGCTGGCGCGCGTCCAGGAGTACGCCGGGCGGCCCGAGGACTGCCTGCGCACCTGCCAGGAGGCGGTGGAGTGGGCCCGCCACGCCGAGGACGTACGGCTCCAGGCGGCGCTCCAGCTGCGGCTCGCCGACACCCTGGAACGGCTGGGCGACACGGTCACGGCGGCCCTGCACCGCGGAACGGCCCGGCGCATGCTCGGCGACGAGGTCCCTGCGGCCGTGGAAGGCGGTCCGGAGGGCCCATTGACGGCAGGAGAAGCCAATGCCTGCGAAATCCGCAGTGCATCCACTGAAGATTGATGCAATGAAAGGCTAGACAGAGAGAAAGCCTTCATTAGACTGGGTCTGCCGCTCGTTCTCCTGCGGTGCTGCCTGGTATGCCCCCGCATGCCGGGGTACGTCTGATATTGCCCCACATTCTCTGAGCCAAGGACCGTGATCGACGTGAAGGTCGGCATCCCCCGCGAAGTCAAGAACAACGAGTTCCGGGTGGCCATCACCCCCGCCGGCGTGCACGAGCTCGTGCGTAACGGCCACCAGGTCGTCGTCGAGCGGAACGCGGGCGTCGGCTCCTCGATCCCGGACGAGGAGTACGTGGCCGCCGGCGCCCGGATCCTCGAGACCGCGGACGAGGTCTGGGCCGCCGCCGACATGGTGCTGAAGGTCAAGGAGCCCATCGCCGAGGAGTACCACCGCCTCCGCAAGGACCAGATCCTCTTCACCTACCTGCACCTGGCCGCCTCCAAGGAGTGCACGGACGCCCTGCTGGAGTCCGGCACCACGGCGATCGCCTACGAGACCGTCGAGCTCCCGAACCGCGCGCTGCCGCTGCTCGCCCCGATGTCCGAGGTCGCGGGCCGCCTCGCGCCGCAGGTCGGCGCCTACCACCTGATGCGCGCCGCGGGCGGCCGCGGTGTGCTGCCGGGCGGCGTCCCGGGCGTGCCGGCCGGCGAGGCCGTCATCATCGGCGGTGGCGTCTCCGGCTGGAACGCCGCGCAGATCGCCATCGGTCTGGGCTTCCACGTGACCCTCCTGGACAAGGACATCAACAAGCTCAAGGAGGCGGACAAGATCTTCGGTACGAAGATCAAGACCGTCGTCTCCAACGCCTTCGAGCTGGAGAAGGCCTGCGTGGAGGCCGACCTCGTGGTCGGCGCCGTGCTCGTCCCGGGCGCCAAGGCCCCGAAGCTGGTCAGCAACGAGCTGGTGTCCCGGATGAAGGCCGGAAGTGTCCTTGTCGACATCGCGATCGACCAGGGCGGATGCTTCGAGGACTCCCACCCGACCACGCACGCCGAGCCGACCTTCAAGGTCCACGAGTCGGTGTTCTACTGCGTCGCCAACATGCCGGGCGCGGTGCCCAACACCTCCACCTACGCGCTGACCAACGCCACGCTGCCGTACATCGTCGAACTCGCCAACCGCGGCTGGGTGGAGGCGCTGCGCCGTGACCCGGCGCTGGCCAAGGGCCTCAACACCCACGAGGGCAAGGTCGTTTACCGCGAGGTCGCCGAGGCCCTCGGCCTGGAGCACGTCGCGCTGGAGTCCCTGCTCGGCTGAGCGGGTCGCCAAGTCGCCAAGGTGTGAAAGGCGATACGTCAACACGCGTCGTCAACCTCGCACGACCGGCCGGACCTTGTCCCACAAGGTCCGGCCGGATGTGTGTATGGTCACTTCGCCGCACTCGGTCAACTCGCCTCGAACGCAACCATTCGACCGATTCACGCACCGGTGAAACCTGCCGTGCGACGGTCGTACGCCCTTGACAGAGGGATGTTCCATTACCGACACATCGGGCCGGGTCCGGCGGATTGTGTTGCTGCGGACCGCCGACACGCCATAGAGTCGCCAATCGTCGGCATGGTGCCACGCTGACCTGTCTAGAAGTCCCCTGGTCACCAAGGAGGTAAGACGACTTGTGAATGAGTCGACATTTTCTCCCGGGGGTGGTCAACCAGGAATGCCTGCGACGGGCCAGGGCCCCACGCGGCTCGAGGCTGTCGGCTCCGTTGCTGTGCGCACCTTCGCAGCCCACCAGAGTCACCGGACATCAGGGGTGACTCAGCCAGCACACCCAAGCATGGATGGCCATCACGTGAACGCCATGGCCGGCGACGGAAGTGGCGCGCCCCACAACCACTTCGCCGACTACGACGAACTGCCCGAGGGGCACTTCTACGACCCCGACGCCGAGTACGAGCCCGACCCCGAGTACGCGGCCACGCTCGCGCCCGACGCGGCCCGCCAGCGCCGTGAGCGCATCGGCCCGACCGGACGCCCGCTGCCGTACTTCCCGATCCCGGGTCCGCTGACCGACCACGGCCCCGCGAAGATCATCGCGATGTGCAACCAGAAGGGCGGCGTCGGCAAGACCACGTCGACCATCAACCTGGGTGCCGCGCTCGCGGAGTACGGCCGCCGGGTGCTGCTCGTGGACTTCGACCCGCAGGGCGCGCTCTCGGTGGGTCTCGGCGTCAACCCCATGGAGCTCGACCTCACCGTCTACAACCTGCTCATGGAGCGGGGCATGTCCGCGGACGAGGTCCTGCTGAAGACGGCGGTCCCCAACATGGACCTGCTGCCCAGCAACATCGACCTGTCGGCCGCCGAGGTCCAGCTGGTGAGCGAGGTCGCGCGCGAGTCGACGCTCCAGCGCGCCCTGAAGCCGCTGATGGACGACTACGACTACATCGTCATCGACTGCCAGCCCTCGCTCGGCCTGCTCACCGTCAACGCCCTCACGGCCGCGCACAAGGTGATCGTGCCGCTGGAGTGCGAGTTCTTCGCGCTGCGTGGTGTGGCGCTGCTGACCGAGACCATCGAGAAGGTCCAGGAGCGCCTCAACCCGGAGCTGGAGCTCGACGGGATCCTGGCCACGATGTACGACTCGCGCACCGTGCACAGCCGTGAGGTGCTCGCGCGTGTCGTCGAGGCGTTCGACGACCACGTGTACCACACGGTCATCGGACGCACGGTCCGCTTCCCGGAGACCACGGTCGCCGGTGAGCCGATCACCACGTACGCCTCCAACTCCGTCGGTGCCGCCGCCTACCGCCAGCTCGCCAGGGAGGTGCTCGCCCGGTGTCACGCCGAGTGAGTCTGCCGGGGGCCGACGAACTGTTCCGTACGACAGGGGGAACGGCGCTCCAGCCGTCCACTCCCCGACGCCAGGCAGGCGGCGAGGCCCGGGTGCCCGCCCCCGCGGCGGAGGGCGACGCGGCCGCCTCGGCGGAGGACGCGCCGCAGTCGGTGCCCGCGCAGGGCGGCGACGGCGAGGGCGCGGAGCACGTGGCGGTGGAGGCGGGACCGACGGACGCGGGCGAGTCCCGCAGCCGGTCCGCGACCGCGGAGCGCCCCGCACGGCGTTCGGCGGCGGCGCAGGAAGGTTCTGCCGCCGCGCAGCCACGCAAGCGGGGCCGCGGCGCGGCGCGCCGGCCCAGCGGGCGGGAACGGCACGACGAGAAGATCACCGTGTACGTGTCCGCCGAGGAGCTCATGGACCTGGAGCACGCCCGGCTGGTGCTCCGCGGCGAGCACGGGCTCGCCGTGGACCGCGGGCGCATCGTCCGCGAGGCGGTCGCCGTGGTGCTGGCCGACCTGGAGTCCCGTGGCGAGGCGAGCATCCTGGTACGGCGGCTGCGCGGCCGTTAGCCGTCCGCGCGGGCGGTAAGCGGTAGCCTGCGACGGCCATGACCTCGAACGACGCTCCCACCCCCACTGGCCGCAGACGCGCCCTCGGCCGCGGCCCGGGAACGGCATCCCCACCCCCGGCTCACCCACCCGAGCCGCCCGCGTCCCAGGACGAGCGCCCCGAACCGCCGGCCGCGCCTCCGGAGCCCATGTCCGCACCCGGGGCCGCCGAGCAGCCTTCCGAGCCGTCGGTACGGGCTCCTGAGCCTCCGGTGGACCTCTCAGGGGACGGCCCGGTGGGCCCGGCCGCCGGGCAGCCGGCCGAGCCGGCGATCGGCGTTGCCGAGACTGCGGCGGCCGGGCCAGGCGGCTCGACCGTGCCCCGCGCCGGTTCCGACACGACGGCCGGGCCGGGGGCCGGGGATGTCTCGCAGCCGGCGGTCGCGGGCGGTTCCCGGGCGGAGGCTCGTGGCGTCCTCGGACCAAAGGCTGACGCGGGGCGCCGGGTGGAGGCCGTGCTGGAGCCGGGGGACGTTTCGGAGCCGGCGGTCGCGGGCGGTTCCCGGGCGGAGGCTCGTGCTGCTTCCGAAGCGGAAGCTGATGAGGGGCGCCGGGCGGAAGCCACGCCGGACTCCGGGGCTTCGGCGCAGTCGGCGTTCGCCCCCGATGCGCGGGTGGAGGTCCGCGTTGCCCTCGGATCGGAGATCGATGGGCGGCACCAGGCCGAGGCCTCCTCGGTGCCCAGGGCTGTTTCCGGCATGGGGGCCGAGGCCGGGCCGTCGTCCGAGGGGGCCGGCGACGGGGACGGTGCTGTCGGCGACGGGGTGTTCAAGGTTCGGCTGGCCAACTTCGAGGGGCCGTTCGACCTGCTGCTCCAGCTGATCTCAAGGCACAAGCTGGACGTCACCGAGGTGGCCCTGTCCAAGGTCACCGACGAGTTCATGGCGCACATCCGGGCCATGGGACCCGACTGGGACCTGGACCAGACGACCGAGTTCCTGGTCGTGGCCGCCACCCTGCTCGACCTCAAGGCGGCCCGGCTGCTGCCCGCGGCCGAGATCGAGGACGAGGCCGACCTGGCGCTGCTCGAAGCACGCGACCTGCTGTTCGCCCGACTGCTCCAGTACCGCGCGTACAAGCAGATCGCCGACATCTTCAGCCGCCGACTGGACGAGGAGGGCCGGCGCCACCCCCGTACCGTCGGGCTGGAACCCCACCACGCCGAACTGCTGCCCGAGGTCGTCATCAGCATCGGCGCGGCGCGCTTCGCCGAACTCGCGGTCAAGGCGATGCAGCCCAAGCCCAAGCCACAGGTGTACGTCGACCACATCCACGCGCCGCTGGTCAGCGTGCAGGAGCAGGCGGGGATCGTGATCGCGCGGCTGCGGGAGCTGGGTGAGGCCGGCTTCCGGGAACTGGTGGCCGACACCGACGACACGCTCACCGTCGTGGCCCGCTTCCTCGCCCTGCTGGAGCTGTACCGCGAGAAGGCCGTGGCCCTGGACCAGGAGACCGCCCTCGGCGAGCTGATCGTGCGCTGGACCGGCGGTGACGGGGACGAGACGCCCACCGTGACGGACGAGTTCGACCGTCCGCCCGAGGAGCCCAAGGATCCCGAGGTGCCCGAGGAGCCCAAGGAGGAGAAGGCGTGAACGAGGAGACCACCGACCCGTCCGCGGGTCCGAGCACCGTCGCCGACCTCGACCTCAAGCCTGCCCTGGAGGCCGTCCTCATGGTCGTGGACGAGCCCGCGACCGAGGAGCACCTGGCGAAGATCCTGCAACGGCCCCGCCGGCAGATCGCGGACGCGTTGCGCGAACTGGCCGACGAGTACACCGTGCAGCGCCGCGGCTTCGAGCTGCGGCTGATCGCCGGCGGCTGGCGTTTCTACACCCGCCCCGAGTACGCGGCCGCCGTCGAGGGCTTCGTCCTGGACGGCCAGCAGGCCCGGCTCACCCAGGCCGCCCTGGAGACCCTCGCCGTGGTCGCCTACCGCCAGCCGGTCAGCCGCAGCCGCGTCTCCGCCGTCCGCGGAGTCAACTGCGACGGAGTCATGCGTACGCTGCTCCAACGCGGTCTGGTCGAGGAGGCGGGCGCGGAACCCGAAACAGGTGCGATCCTGTACAGGACGACGAACTACTTCCTGGAGCGGATGGGCCTGCGCGGTCTGGACGAGCTCCCGGAACTCGCGCCCTTCCTCCCCGAGGCGGAGGCGATCGAGGCCGAGACCCAGGAGGGCGTACCGTCGTTCGACCCGGACGCTCCCGATGACGCGCCGGGCGCAGACGGCGACCACACGACGAACACGACGACGGAACTTTGATGCGAAGCAGCGGCAGCGGCAGGAACGGCGGGCGCGGCAACTACCGCGGTGCCGGCAACAACAGGGACGAGCGGCAGGGGCAGGACCGCCCCCGCAAGCCCCGACCCGAGGAGCGCCGCTACGACGTCGGCCCCGGCGCGACCAAGGACGGCCCCAAGGCCGGGCGCGGCGGATCCGCGCGCGGTGGCGCCAAGGGCGGCCCCAGGCAGCCCCAGCAGGGCGGCCGTACGGCTCCGGCCCGCTCCCGCGAGTACGAGACGCGGATGGAGGAGCGCAACCGCGAGCGGTACGCGGGCAAGAAGGACGTCAAGCTGCCCAAGACCTTCCCGGGCGCCGAGCAGGAGGGCGAGCGGCTTCAGAAGGTGCTCGCCCGCGCGGGATACGGTTCGCGGCGCGCCTGCGAGGAGCTGATCGAGCAGGCCCGGGTCGAGGTCAACGGCGAGATCGTCCTGGAGCAGGGCCGCCGGGTCGACCCGGAGAAGGACGAGGTCAAGGTCGACGGCCTGACCGTGGCCACGCAGTCGTACCAGTTCTTCTCGCTGAACAAGCCCGCCGGTGTCGTCTCCACCATGGAGGACCCGGAGGGCCGCCAGTGCCTCGGTGACTACGTCACCAACCGCGAGACGCGCCTCTTCCACGTCGGCCGGCTCGACACCGAGACCGAGGGTGTGATCCTGCTCACCAACCACGGCGAGCTGGCGCACCGGCTGACCCACCCGAAGTACGGCGTGCGCAAGACCTACCTCGCGCACATCGTCGGTCCCATCCCGCGGGACCTGGGCAAGAAGCTCAAGGACGGCATCCAACTGGAGGACGGCTACGCGCGCGCGGACCACTTCCGGGTCGTCGAGCAGACCGGCAAGAACTACCTCGTGGAGGTCACCCTCCACGAGGGCCGCAAGCACATCGTGCGCCGTATGCTCGCCGCCGCGGGCTTCCCGGTCGACAAGCTCGTCCGCACCGCCTTCGGCCCCATCACCCTGGGCGACCAGAAGTCCGGCTGGCTCCGCCGCCTGTCGAACACCGAGGTCGGCATGCTGATGAACGAGGTCGACCTCTAGGGTCCTCCGTCTGGATCAGGCCGGCTCAGACGTCTCCCCGGCAGGCCGACGCGTGGCGGACACGGCGCAGGAAGTCCGCCACGCGTCGGTGATCGGGCTCCGAAGGGAGCGGGGTGCGGTCGGCGGCCTGTTCGGTCTCGGCGGCCAGGCGGGCCATCCGGGACTCGACCTCGGGCCACGGGACCTCACCCCGCCGCACCTCCAGGAGCGGTTCGCGCCGGTCGCCGACGTCGACCGTCAGCGTGCCGGTGCGCAGCAGGTCGCGGGCGCTGGTCAGCAGGCGCAGCAGGTGCATCGCGTGCTTCCAGCGCGGGGCGCCGTGCGTGCGGACATCGGCTTCGAGCTTCCCGCGCTGACTCAGCGCGTAGCGGGTGAACGTCCCGCACACCTGCCGGGAGAGGAACGCGCCGCGCAGGGACAGCAGTTCGCGGCCGGTGTCGTCCACGTACTCCACCAGTGGCGAGTGCAGGCACTCCAGGATGTTGGGGTTCGCGCGCAGCGCCAGCGCGCAGAAGCGCTCCAGCTCCCAGCTGAACTGCTCGTCGAGGGGTCCCTCCACATGCGTCGGCGGCTTCTCGAAGCGCCAGAACAGGGGAGTGGGCGCGACGAACACGCCCCTGCGGTCCGTGTCGCTGTCGTCCGTCGCCAGCCCGAAGGCCCGCGACCCCATGACACAGGCGTAGATGGTGTGGTCACGCACCAGGTCCTCGGGCTGCATGCCCGGGAGCGTACGCGGATCCTCACAGCAGGTGGATGGAATTTCCCTCCACCTTGATCTGCTTGGCGTCCAGCGGGCTGACCGCCGGCCCGTTGGCCACCGAGCCGTCGGCGATGCGGAACCTGCTGCCGTGGCAGGGGCAGTCGATCATGCCGTTGGCGATCTTGCTCACCGTGCAGCCCTGGTGCGAGCAGATCGCCGAGAAGGCCTTGAACTCGCCCTTCTTCGGCTGGGTGACCACGACCTTCTGCTCGGCGAAGACCTTGCCGCCGCCTTCCGGGATGTCGGCCGTGCTCGCCAGTTCCGGTCCGGTGGCGGACCCCTCCGTGGCGCCGGAGGCCGCCGAAGGGTGGGACGTCGTCCCGCCCGAGGGGGAGGCCGCCTCCGTGGAAGGTGACGTCTCGGATGTGCTGCTGCCTTTGGTGCCGCAGCCCGCCGCCGCGAGCGCCACCGCACTCGTGGCCAGAACCGTGCGCCGCGTCGAGCCCTGGGTCATGTCGTCACTCCGGGATTCCGGGGGAGGGAGGGAAGAGCTCCGAGCGGAGCATCAGCATCTTCGCATCGAATACGGTCAAGTCGAAGCACATCGTGACAGCGCGTAATAAACCACCCGTTTCCCCGGTCGTCTCAGCGGGCGGGCGCCGGTCACCCGTCCCACGCGGTCTGACTAGGCTGGACACGAGACCCGATTCACCTCAGCAAGGAGCAGCGCCGTGGCGGTACGAGCGGTCCGGGGGGCCGTCCAACTCGAGCGGGACGAGGCCGGGCACATGGACGAGCAGGTCGGGGCGCTGCTCACCGCCGTCCTGGAGCGGAACGGCCTGACCGCGGACGACCTGATCAGCATCTGGTTCACGGCCACCCCCGACCTGCACAGCGACTTCCCGGCCGCCGCGGCCCGCAAGCTCGGCATCGTCGACGTACCGCTGATCTGCGCCCAGGAACTGGACATCGAGGGCGCCATGCCCCGCGTCGTCCGCGTCCTCGCGCACATCGAGTCCGACCGGCCGCGCGACGAGATCGCCCACGTCTATCTCGGCGCGGCGGCCGCCCTGCGCAAGGACATCGCCCAGTGAGAAACGCACTCGTGATCGGCACCGGGCTGATCGGCACCTCCGCCGCCCTGGCTCTCGCCCAGCGCGGGGTGGTCGTGCACCTCGCCGACCACGACCCGGAGCAGGCCCGTACGGCCGCGGCGCTCGGCGCCGGCACGGACGAGGCCCCGGACGGGCCGGTCGACCTCGCCATCGTCGCCGCGCCGCCGGCGCACGTGGCGGGAGTGCTCGCGGACGCCATGCGCCGGGGCGCGGCCCGCGGCTACCTGGACGTGGCCAGCGTCAAGGGCGGCCCGCGCCGTGAGCTGGAGTCGATGGGCCTGGACCTGACCGGCTACATCGGCACGCACCCCATGTCGGGCCGCGAGCAGTCGGGTCCGCTGGCGGCGACCGGTGACCTCTTCGAGGGCCGCCCCTGGGTGCTCACGCCCACCCGGGACACCGACACCGAGGTCCTCAACCTCGCCCTGGAGCTCGTCTCGCACTGCCGGGCGGTCCCGGTCGTCATGGACGCCGACGCCCACGACCGTGCCGTGGCCCTCGTCTCCCACATGCCCCACCTGGTCTCCAGCCTGGTCGCCGCGCGTCTGAAGAACGCCGAGGACGCGGCCGTACGGCTGTGCGGGCAGGGCATCAGGGACGTGACCCGGATCGCGGCCTCCGACCCGCGGATGTGGATCGACATCCTGTCCGCCAACCCGGGACCGGTCGCCGACCTGCTCTCCGACATCTCCATCGACCTGGAGGAGGCCGTGCAAGCCCTGCGCGCCCTCCAGTCCTCCGACGAGGCCAAGCGCCGCGAGGGCGCCGCCGGCATCGAGGACGTGCTGCGGCGGGGCAACGCCGGCCAGGTCCGGGTCCCCGGCAAGCACGGGTCCGCGCCGCGGGTGTACGAGGTCGTCGCGGTCCTCATCGACGACCAGCCCGGCCAACTGGCCCGCATCTTCGCGGACGCGGGACTGGCCGGGGTCAACGTCGAGGACGTGCGCATCGAGCACGCCACCGGGCAGCAGGCCGGTCTGGTGCAGCTCATGGTCGAGCCGAAGGCGGCACCGGTCCTCACCTCCGCCCTGCGGGAGCGGGGCTGGGACATCCGCCAGTAAGAGGGCGTCCGGGAAGCCAGTAACCTTGTGCGGGGCGCTCTCGCGTCCCGCACACCACCCACCACCCTTCACCAGGAAGGTGCCCCGCTGTGGAATACGGCGCCGCCCGGACCGCCCAGCCCGTGATCGTCGCCATCGACGGTCCTTCCGGCACGGGCAAGTCGAGCACATCGAAGGCCGTGGCCGCACAGCTCGGCCTGAGCTACCTGGACACCGGCGCCCAGTACCGGGCGATCACGTGGTGGATGGTGACCAACGGGATCGACATGGACGACCCCACCGCGATCGCCGCGGTGGCCGGCAAGCCCGAGATCGTCTCCGGCACCGACCCCGCCCACCCGACGATCACCGTCGACGGCGTGGACGTGGCCGGTCCGATCCGCACCCAGGAGGTCACCGCCAAGGTCAGCGCGGTCAGCGCCGTACCGGAGGTGCGGACCCGGATCACCGAGCTCCAGCGCTCGCTGGCCGTGTCCACCGCGGCCGGGATCGTCGTCGAGGGCCGCGACATCGGCACCACCGTGCTGCCGGACGCCGATCTGAAGATCTTCCTCACCGCCTCCCCGGAGGCCCGCGCCGCCCGGCGCAGCGGCGAGCTCAAGGGCGCCGACGTCCACGCCACCCGCGAGGCCCTGATCAAGCGCGACGCGGCCGACTCCAGCCGCAAGACCTCCCCGCTGGCCAAGGCCGTCGACGCGGTCGAGGTGGACACCACCGAGCTGACGCTGGCACAGGTCATCGAGTGCGTGGTCACCCTCGTCGAGGAGAAGCGGGCCGCGAAGTGAGCCGTCCGCCGGAGCGTGCGGCGGGCCCTCCGTCGGAGCGCGGTGCCGACGTCGGCCGGCGGATCGGCGTCGGGCTGATGTACGGGCTGTGGCGCCCGCGCGTGCTGGGCGCCTGGAAGGTGCCCGCCACTGGCCCGGTGATCCTCGCGGTCAACCACGCGCACAACGTCGACGGCCCGATGGTCATGGGCGTGGCACCCCGGCCGGTGCACTTCCTGATCAAGAAGGAGGCGTTCGTCGGCCCGCTGGGCCCCTTCCTGACCGGCATCGGCCAGCTTCAGGTGGACCGGCACTCCGCCGACCGTTCGGCGATCACACGGGCGCTCGGCGTCCTGAAGCAGGGCGGAGCCCTCGGGATCTTCCCCGAGGGCACCCGCGGCGAGGGCGACTTCGCCTCCCTGCGGGCCGGGCTCGCCTACTTCGCGGTCCGCAGCGGCGCCCCGATCGTCCCGGTGGCCGTGCTGGGAAGTTCCGAGAGGCGCGGACGGTTGATAAAGGGGCTGCCTCCGCTGCGCCACCGGGTCGACGTCGTCTTCGGCGACCCGTTCGAAGCGGGCGACGAGGGCGGGCGGCGTACGCGCCGGGCCCTGGACGAGGCGACCGAGCGGATCCAGAAGCAGCTCACCGACCACCTGGAGAACGCCCGGCGACTGACCGGGCGCCAGGGCCTGTCCGCCGGACAGGCCCTGGGCGACACTTGAGTAGTGGATCACCGCGAACCGGTGGTGTTCCACCGATCACCACGATGAACGACGAGGTACGGACTTCATGAACGACGACATCCAGCCCGACGGCTCGGCCGAGCACGAGTACGAGCACGGGTCGCTCGGCGAGGCCGAGTACGCGGAGTTCATGGAGCTCGCCGCGGAAGAGGGCTTCGACATCGAGGACGTCGAGGGCGCCATCGAGGCCGCCGGACACGGCCCGCTGCCCGTCCTCGCCGTCGTCGGCCGCCCCAATGTCGGCAAGTCGACTCTGGTGAACCGCATCATCGGCCGCCGTGAGGCGGTCGTCGAGGACAAGCCGGGCGTCACCCGCGACCGCGTCACCTACGAGGCCGAGTGGGCGGGCCGCCGCTTCAAGGTCGTCGACACCGGCGGCTGGGAGCAGGACGTCCTCGGCATCGACGCCTCCGTGGCCGCGCAGGCCGAGTACGCCATCGAGGCCGCCGACGCCGTGGTGTTCGTCGTCGACGCCAAGGTCGGCGCCACCGACACCGACGAGGCCGTCGTACGGCTCCTGCGCAAGGCGGGCAAGCCGGTCGTGCTGTGCGCCAACAAGGTCGACGGCCCGAGCGGCGAGGCGGACGCCACGTACCTGTGGTCGCTCGGCCTCGGCGAGCCGCACCCGGTCTCGGCCCTGCACGGCCGCGGCACCGGCGACATGCTGGACCGCGTCCTGGAGGCGCTCCCCGAGGCGCCGCGCGAGATGTTCGGCGGGGGCGGCATCGGCGGCCCGCGCCGGGTGGCCCTCATCGGCCGCCCGAACGTCGGCAAGTCCTCGCTGCTGAACAAGGTGGCGGGCGAGGAGCGCGTCGTCGTCAACGAGCTGGCCGGCACCACCCGGGACCCGGTCGACGAGCTGATCGAACTGGGCGGCAAGACCTGGAAGTTCGTCGACACCGCGGGTATCCGCAAGCGTGTCCACCTCCAGCAGGGCGCCGACTACTACGCCTCGCTGCGCACCGCGGCCGCCGTCGAGAAGGCCGAGGTCGCCGTCATCCTGATCGACGCCTCCGAGTCCGTCTCGGTGCAGGACCAGCGGATCATCACCATGGCCGTGGAGGCGGGCCGCGCGCTCGTCATCGCCTACAACAAGTGGGACACCCTCGACGAGGAGCGCCGCTACTACCTGGAGCGGGAGATCGAGACCGAGCTCGCGCAGATCGCGTGGGCCCCGCGCGTCAACGTCTCGGCGTACACCGGACGGCACGTGGAGAAGCTGGTCCCGGCGATCGAGACGGCGCTGGCCGGCTGGGAGACCCGGGTTCCGACCGGCCGCCTGAACGCCTTCCTCGGCGAGCTGGTCGCCGCCCATCCGCACCCGATCCGGGGCGGCAAGCAGCCGCGCATCCTGTTCGGCACCCAGGCCGGCACCAAGCCGCCGCGGTTCGTGCTGTTCGCCTCCGGGTTCATCGAGGCCGGCTACCGGCGGTTCATCGAGCGACGGCTGCGCGAGGAGTTCGGCTTCGAGGGCACGCCGATCCACATCTCGGTGCGCGTGCGCGAGAAGCGCGGCGCGAAGAAGAAGTAGCGGCGAAGAAGAACAGCGGCAACGGCGAAGGGGCGGCCCCGAACGGGGGCCGCCCCTTCGCCGTCGGCGGATCAGACTCCGCGCCGCGGAGCCGGTGGCAGGGCCGCGGGAACGTGGTGCATCCCGGTCTCCTGCCGCCCGATCGTCCCGACCCGCTGCCACTGCGTCTGCTGCCGGCCCGTGCCATGGCGGGTGCTGTAGGCCCCCAGGCTGTAGGCGCCGTACACGGTGGAGCCCGTATCGTGCGGCAGGTTCCCGAACGCTACAAAACCCAGATCCTCCTCGCCGCTGCGGTCACCCGGCAGGGTCCGGTAGGACTTGACGTACTCGGCGTAGAGCGCGTCGTAGATCGGCGTGGCCGATGGGCCGCCGTGAGGATCCTGGGGCGTCCGCGCGGAGGGGATGGGCGGGTAGGGCTGGCGGCGGGGAACGTCATATGCGTGCACGTATCTCCAAACGACCCCGAACCGGAAGGGATGCGGCTCAGGTCCCGGCGAGCGGCAGCGTCGCCGCGACCAGCCTTCCGCCCGCCGCGGCCTTGTCCAGCGCGTCCCGGAGCAGGTCCTCCCGCGGCTGCCGCCCGATGGACCCGACCGGCGCGGCGAACATGATCACCTGCTGGTGCTTGTTGGCGGCCGCCCGCCAGCCGTCGGTGACCTGGAGCGGCTGGTGCGCCTGCCACCAGGCCACCGGCTGGCCGCCGTTGGCCTGGGGCTGGAGGACGGCGTGCAGCTGGCCCACGGCGAGCAGCACCGACCAGCCGTGCAGTACCGGCGGCACGGCGGCGAGTTCGGTCACCGGGGCGTAGCCCTGCTCGATGAGCAGCGGCAGGAACTCGTCGGCGCCGCCCAGCGAGCCCGGACGCACGATGGGCGCGGTCGGCTCGACGACCAGGGCGGGGTGCAACTCCCCGGCGATCAGGACGAGTCCGCTGGTGATCCCGAGCACGGCCTGCTCCGGCATCACCTTCTGGGGCACGGCCTGCTCGGGCGCGCTCCACTGGGGCGGAGTCTGCTCCGGCACCCTGCTGGAGGGGCCCGTGTTCCCGTTGATGGAGCGGACCGCGCCCCGCAGTTGCTCCTCGGTGACCTGGACGACCTGCGAGGGCAGGCAGGTGGCGTGGGCGAAGGCGAGGACGGCGGTCTCGTCCCCGATGAACAGGACGGTGCTGGTGCGCTCCTGTTCGGAGTCGCCGGGGGTGCGGCAGGACGTGCAGTCGTAACTGCCCGGGGCGTTCTGTCCGGCGAGCAGCCGGTCGGCTTCTTCGTCGCCGATCTCGGCGCGTACGGCGTCGCTGACGTCGAGCATGCGCGGCACGGGTGGCTCCCTCGGGATGCGGTGCGTGGCGGAGCCGGGTGGCTCCCGGCCCATGAACCGGGAGGGACCCGGCTCATGAAGAAGACAACGGGTGATCTGTGGCGGGAGTCACGCCCTCCGGCGAACGGAATCGAACCACCCCGTGCGGAGGGTGACGGCCGGTACGGAATCCGGCACTCACGGTCAACTCGTCGCCTGTGCAAGGGGGTTGGGTCGGTGAAGTGAGTCACAGATCGACGGTGCCGATGGTCGAAAAATCAGGAAATAAGCGAATGAAGTGGGTGGCGGAAAAAAAGTCGATACCGCCGGTAACGGCGAACTGGCCTGCCAGAACAGGCAGTTGGTTGATCCGGGCTCCGCCCGCTCCTTACATTCCTCAGCCGTGTGCAACGAGCACCACTCGGGTACGTCCGCCGACCGCACCGGGCCGAGCACGGCTCGGCACGACCTCGTGCGGCGGACGGGGCGAGCGCGCCGACCGCGTCCATGCGCGGTGGCCGCGCCCGCCTTGGGGGACCCCGAGTGCTTCGAGAGGGATCCACATGTCCGAATGTGCCGATAAGAGCCACGACACCACGCGCGACAACGCCCGCAGGGCACGGACGACGGCGGCTCTCGCCGGAGCGGCCCTGCTCGCCCCGCTCGGGCTGCTGGCCGCCACCGGCAACGCCCACGCGGCGGACGGCGGCGTGTGGGACCGCATCGCCCGGTGCGAGAGCGGAGGCAACTGGCACATCAACACCGGAAACGGCTACTACGGCGGGCTCCAGTTCGCCGCCGGCACCTGGCGCGCCTACGGCGGCACGGCCTACGCGCCCACCGCCGACCGGGCCTCCAGGGCCCAGCAGATCGCCGTCGCCACCAGGGTCCAGCAGGCCCAGGGCTGGGGCGCCTGGCCGGTCTGTTCGGCCCGGGCCGGGGCGTACGGCAGCGCACCCGCGGCCGGATCCGGGGCGGGGGCGACGACCGAATCGGCGCACAGCACACACAAGTCGGCGAACAGGCCGGTCCAGGAGGGCGGCCGGCAGCAGACACGGGACGCGGTCCCGCCGCGGCGGCCGTCGACGGCGCCGGCGCGCGAGGCGGGCCACCCGACCCGCGGCGCCTCCCACGGCGCGTACACCGTGCGCGCGGGCGACACGCTGAGCGGCATCGCCGCCCGGCACGGGACCACCTGGCAGTGGCTCCACTCCGTCAACAGGTCCGTCATCGGGGGCGATCCCGATCTGATCGTGCCCGGTCAGCGCCTCGAACTCTGAGCCGCTCCGGCTCCCACCACGGGCGCCAGGCTCCGTCCGGTCCACCGACCGGGCGGGGCCTTCCGCCGTCCGGCGGGGCGCTCGCTCCGGCAGCGGAACGGTGGAATTCCCATGCCGTGTCAGCTTCCGGGAACGGCCGCGCATTCGGAATGCGAGGGCGTCCCGGTGCGGTTCGGGAACGCTTCTCGCGGCGCATTCGGCCGGACTTTTCCGGGCGCTGTCCCGGCCGCTGGGAATTGCGTTCGCGGGACTGCGGAAGAGGGACGGAACCGCCCGTACGTGTGACGGAGCGAGACCGTTCCGGAGGCTGGGGCCTGTGACACAAGTGTGACAGGAGGGGATCGAGTGACCCGCGTGCCGGGGTGGGCTTTCCCCACCGCGAGCCGGCACCTAGCGTGGCGGTATGGCACCGATTCCCACTCCGCCGGCGGAACCCCAGGACAACCCCGACGCATACGTCGGCCTCGAGGCAGGACAGGCCGAACGGCTCGCACGTGAACGGGGCTGGAGCCCGGTGCGGTCACTGCCGCCAGGCGCGATCATCACCATGGAGTACCGGTTCGGACGGCTGAACTTCGAGGTCCGGGACGGTCGCGTGGCACGGGCCTGGAAGGGCTGAACCGCCGCCGGCGCTACCGGATCCCGCGGCGGTCCGTCGTCAACTGCCCGTCAGGGGGCGGGCCGCCGAGGCCGTGCCGCGCGGGACGCGGTCGGGGTGCGGCGGTCTGCGGCTGCCGGCCGGGGTGACCGTCGTGCGCTCGGAGCGGCCCGTGTGCCGGCCCGGCGCGAGGTGGGCCGGTGTCCGGGACGTGCGTCCGGCGCCGACCGTCTCGTGGGCCACCGGGGTCTCGTCCGAGGCTGGGGCCCGTGGGGTGAACACGACGGGCGCGCCGACGGGTGCGGCGGGCGCGGGCGCGGGCACGGGTGCCGGGCGGCCGCGACGGGCACGCCAGCGGTCGCGCAGGTCGAACAGGGCGACCTCGGTCCTGGCGATCAGCGGCTCGCACCACGGCAGCGCCAGCAGGATCAGCAGCCCCGCGGCCCAGCCGAGGAGCACGTCGCTCAGCCAGTGCGTCCCCAGGTAGACCGTGGTCAGACCGACGCCGAGCGCCGTCACCGCGGACAGTGCCGACAGCCAGCGGCGCGCTCTCGGGGTGGAGGCCAGATAGGCCAGGATGCCCCAGGTCACCACGGCGTTGGCGGTGTGGCCGCTGGGGAATATATCGCCGCCCAGGCCCATCTCGTTCGAGCCGATGACAGTCGCGTAGTGGGGTCCCAGACGCCCCATGCCGATCTTCGCGGCGCCGACAGTGGCGTTGAGCAGCAGCAGCGAGGCGGCGAGGGTCAGCAGCGGGCGCAGCGTGTGCTGCCGCCAGGATCGCCAGCCCAGCCAAGCGCAGACCATCACGGCGGTGGGGCCACGCTGGCCGAGCACCACGTAGTAGTCGAGGAACGCGTGGATCTGCGGCCACTGCTGGTACGGCCGGAAGAACATGACCTGCCAGTCGAGCCGGACCAGCCACGAGGTGGTGACCACGGCCCAGACGATCGCCAGGTAGAAGGCGAGCGTCGCCGAGAAGAGCACGAACCGGTGGCGGCTCATTCGCGGCATGTCGATGTGCGCCGGCCGTTGCGGCTCACGGTCCAGCCTGGCGAACACCCGGTCCAGGCGGGTGAGGGTTCGTTCGGTACGCACCCAATCGACGTTACAGCGAGTGAGGTGTGTTCCCTGACGAAGCACGTGATTTGTGATGACCACGTGATGTGGGATTGCTCTCAACGGGGCTTTATATCCACGGAATCCGCAATCACGAACGAACCCGTCCCGCATTTCCTTTGATCATTCCGGCGGACGCTTATGCGGTGCTTATGAATGCGTTGACCGAACGCCCGGATGAAATTCCCTGCGCCCTCGGCCGATCGGAGCCGGCCGGTCACGGGGGACCGGAGCCGTTCAGCCAGAACGCCCCGTAGACCGCCGAAGCCACCGCGACGCCGCCCACGATCAGCGCCGACCGGGCCACGCGCGTCCGGGCGAGCGCCGACGCGAGCGGCAGCAGCAGTGGGAAGGCGGGCAGCAGCAGGCGCGGCTTGGAGCCGAAGTAGCTCGACGCGCACAGGGCGAGTGCGGTCACGACGCCCGAGTACACCAGCAGCGCGAGCGGCTGCCGCTGCCGTACGCCGGTGACGTACAGCCAGATGACCCCGGCGACCCCGAGGATCAGCCCGGCCCCGGCGAGGGCCGAGGGGAAGGACGTGAACTTGTCGGCGACGAAGCGGGCGAAGGCGTACCCGCCGTCGAAGCCGTTGCGCCAGCCGGCCTGGACGTGGAGGTAGCCGAAAGGGCCCTTGCCGGTGCGGTGGCCGACCCACAGGACGTATCCGGCGGCGCCGAGCGGGGCGAGCGCCATGCCGAGCAGGCGGCGGGCGGTGGCGTGCCCGGTGGCGGCCGGGGCGCGGTGCGTGTCCCGTGCGCCGTCCGCCGCCGTCGCGCTCCGGTCTCCCACGAACGAGGCAAGCGCCGCCGCCCACACCGCCGCGACCACCGCGAGACCCACCGGCCGGGTCAGTCCCGACAGCAGGGCCAGGGTGCCCGCCGTCACCCAGCGGCCGGTGAGCACGGCGTACAGCGCCCAGGCGGCGAGTGCCGTGAACAGCGACTCGCTGTAGGCCATGGACTGCACGATCCCGACCGGCAGCACCGCCCACAGCAGCACGGCCGCGACGCCGGTCTCGCGGCCGTACACGTGATCGGCGACCGCGAAGATCCCCCAGGCCGCGGCGAGGGAGGCCGACAGGCTGACCGCGAAGCCCGCGTCGGCGTACGACAGCGGGCTCACCGCGGCGAGCAGCCGCTCCAGCCAGGGCAGCAGCGGGAAGAAGGCCAGGTTCGAGTGCACGTCCCCGTTCGGCAGGCGCACCTCGTATCCGTAGCCGAGCCCGGCCACCCCGGCGTACCAGAGCGAGTCCCAGCGGGCGGTCAGCAGCGTGTAGGCGCTCTTGCCGCGCTCGGCACTCCACAGTGCCAGGGTGATCAGGCCCAGAGCGCGCACGGCGGCGTACCCGAGGAGCGCCGGGGCGGCCCTGCGCAGGGCCCCGGCGCGGACCACTGCCACGCGCGTCGCGAGATCGCTCACGGACTCGATTATCGGCGCTGCCGGGAACCGGAGCGGCCACCGGGGGCACGCCCACGGGGCGCTCACCGGGGACTTACGGGGGACTCGCGGGGAAGCGGAGTGGCGTACGCCACACGGGTTGAGCACCTGCTCTGAGAGGTGAGCCACGTGCCATCCGGGCGAATGAGCGTACTCTGACGTGTCACTCGCACGTCGTCGCGCAGGTCGGGGGCCGCTCCGCTCCGGCCGGGCCACGGGGAGTCCCCACCCCGCGGGCCGCCGAACGCGAGGGCTCATCTGGGAGGTATGTACATGTCCGGGACGACCGCGGCCGCCGACCGGCTGCGCCGTCGGGCGGCGGGTGCCGGTGCCAACCGCTGGGTCGTCCTGGTCGTCCTCTGCGTCAGCCTGCTGCTGGTGGCGGTGGACGCGACCGTGCTGCACGTGGCGGTGCCCGCGGTCACCGAGGATCTCAAGCCCGGCGCCATCGAACTGCTCTGGATCGTCGACACCTATCCCCTTGTCTGCGCCTCGCTGCTGATCCTGTTCGGCACGCTGGGCGACCGGGTGGGCCGCAGACGGATCCTGCTGCTGGGCTATGCCCTCTTCGGCATCGCCTCCGGCGTGGCGGCCTTCGCCCCCAACCCCCAGATGCTGATCTTCGCGCGGGCGCTGCTCGGCGTCGGCGGCGCCATGATCATGCCGGCCACGCTGTCACTTCTGCGGCAGGTGTTCCCGGACCGGCGCGAGCGGGCGCTGGCGATCGGGATCTGGAGCGCGGTCGCCGCGGTGGGCGCGGCGGTCGGGCCGCTGCTCGGCGGCTTCCTGCTCGAGCACTTCTGGTGGGGGTCGGTCTTCCTCGTCAACATCCCGCTGATGCTGGTCAGCCTGCCGGTGGGCCGGCTGCTGCTGCCCGAGTCGACCGGCGACGGGAACGGGCCCTGGGACGTGGTCGGCGCGTTGCTGGCGGCGGCCGGACTGTTCGGTGTGGTGCTGGGCGTGAAGCGGCTCGGCGGCGGGGAGACGGCGCTGAGCGCGCTCACCGTGGGGCCGCTGGTGGTCGGCGCGGCGCTGCTGGTGACGTTCGTACGACGGCAGCGTCGGCGGACGCAACCGCTGGTGGACCTCAGGATGTTCGCGCGCCCGGCGTTCAGCACCTCGGTGGGCTGCATCGTGCTGGCCATGCTGGCACTGGTCGGGCTCGAACTGATCGCGGCGCAGTACCTGCAACTGGTGCTCGGGCTGTCGCCGCTCGCCACGGGGCTGCGGCTGCTGCCGCTGACGTTCGCCGCGATGGCGGCCGGGCTGGCCGGGGCGCGGATGCTGCGGCGGCTCGGGCCACGGCGGATGGTGTGCTTCGGGTTCTGTGTGACCGCCGCCGCGGTGGTGGTGCTCACAGGGATGGGCGGCCGGGACAACCCGGGGCTGCTCCTCGCCGGCTTCGCGCTGCTCGGCTTCGGCCTGGAGACGACGCTGTTCGGGGCGTACGAGTCGATGCTGAGCGAGGCGCCGCCGGCGCAGGCGGGCGGAGCGGCGGCGATCGGGGAGACGTCCTACCAGTTGGGCGCGGGGATGGGCATCGCCCTGCTGGGCACGGTGATGAACGCGGCGTACGCGCCCGGACTCGCCGATGTGCCGGGGGTGCCGGCGAAGGAGTCCGGAGCCGCGGCGCACTCGCTGGGGGAGGCGTACGAGATCTCCGAACAGCTCGGCGGGCCGGTCGGGGCCGCCCTGCGGCGGGCCGCCCGGGATGCCTTCGTGCACGGGCTGCATGTGACGCTGCTGGTGAGCGCGGGGCTGTTGCTGCTGGGGGCGGTGATGGCGCTGCGGCTGCCGCGGGTGATGCACTGTGAGGAGCCGGCGGTCGAACTGCCCGCGCAGCGGGAGGCGGAGAGGCCCCGCGTCTCGGCATGAGCGCTCTCCCGTTCCCGCGGTCGGCGCCGCGGCGGGGGAGGAGCACGCTGGACGTGCGCCGCTCCGCGTCGTAACGTCGGGCCGGAGTCGCACAACTAGCGGTGCTAGGTTTCAATTGCCGGAGGGTGTCCTCATGTCCTCGCAGTCGTCCCCATTGTCCTCGTCGTCCCCGGTGCCCTCGTTCGACCCCGCCGACCCGCTGGGGATCGACGACCTGCTGGACCCGGAGGACCTGGCCGTCCGCGACACCATGCGGCAGTGGGCCGCCGACCGCGTCCTGCCCCATGTCACCGAGTGGTACGAGAAGGGCGAGCTGCCCGTCATCCGGGAACTGTCCCGCGAGCTCGGCAGTATCGGCGCCCTCGGCATGTCCCTGACCGGATACGGCTGTGCGGGCGCCACCGCCGTCCAGTACGGGCTCGCCTGCCTCGAGCTCGAGGCCGCCGACTCCGGCATCCGGTCCCTGGTCTCGGTGCAGGGCTCGCTCGCCATGTACGCCATCCACCGGTTCGGAAGCGAGGAGCAGAAGCAGAGGTGGCTGCCTCCGATGGCCGCCGGCGAGGTGATCGGCTGCTTCGGGCTCACCGAGCCCGACCACGGCTCCGACCCCGGCTCCATGCGCACCCATGCCAAGCGTGACGGCACCGACTGGGTCCTCAACGGCCGCAAGATGTGGATCACCAACGGCTCCGTGGCCGGTGTCGCCGTCGTCTGGGCGCAGACCGAGGACGGCATCCGCGGCTTCCTCGTGCCGGCCGGCACCCCCGGGTTCTCCGCCCCGGAGATCAAGCACAAGTGGTCCCTGCGGGCGAGCGTCACCAGCGAGCTGGTCATGGACGACGTACGGCTGCCCGCCGACGCCGTACTGCCGGAGGCCACCGGGCTGCGCGGACCGCTCGGCTGTCTCTCGCACGCCCGCTACGGCATCGTCTGGGGCGCCATGGGCGCGGCCCGCACCAGCTTCGAGGCCGCCCTCGACTACGCCAAGTCGCGCGAGCAGTTCGGCAGGCCCATCGGCGGCTTCCAGCTCACCCAGGCCAAGCTCGCCGACATGGCGGTCGAACTGCACAAGGGGATTCTGCTCGCCCACCATCTGGGGCGGCGCATGGACGCCGGCCGGCTGCGTCCCGAGCAGGTCAGCTTCGGCAAGCTCAACAACGTACGAGAGGCGATCGAGATCTGCCGTACGGCGCGGACGATTCTCGGGGCGAACGGGATCTCCCTGGAGTACCCCGTGATGCGGCACGCGACCAACCTCGAGTCGGTGCTCACCTACGAGGGCACCGTCGAGATGCACCAGCTCGTGCTGGGCAAGGCGCTCACCGGGTTCGACGCCTTCCGGTGAGCCCGAACGGGGCAGGGCCGGTGTACGGCCCTGCCTCAGCTCTGGTTGAAGAACCCGTCCGCGCGGTGCACCGCCGGGTCCCCGTTGACGATCTCGGTGTCGGCGGGGGACAGCAGGAACACCCGGGTGGACACGCGGTCGATGGAGCCGCGCAGCCCGAAGACGAGGCCGGCCGCGAAGTCGACCACGCGCTTGGCGTCGGAGGCTTCCATGGCCGTCAGGTTCATGATGACGGGCACGCCCTCCCGGAACAGCTCGCCGATGGCGCGGGCGTCCCGGAAGCTGTCCGGTGTCACCGTGCCGATCCGGCGGCCCTTGTCCTCAGCCGTGTCCGTGGCCACCTTCACCCGGGGATCGGTGACCCAGGCGTCCCCGGACTCGGTCCCCTCCGTGTAGTCGTCGTCGTAGTAGCGCTCGTCATCGTTGTCGTCGACGAGGCCGAGCCACGCACTCGCCTTGCGTACCGATCCCATGGACGCCTCCTCTCACAGCGGTCTTTCCTGCATTCCGCATCCCTATGGTCATCCATGATGCTGACAACGCGCCAAGTGAACAGGCGGCGCACGGGGGGTTTGTGACGGTACTGGTGCACGACGAATACGTCGAGAGCCCGTATGCCCCAAGGGTTTTGCCCTACACGACTGCTGACTGAGAGTGAAATATGATTGTTCTCAGCATATGGGTGACGGTCGGGGCGTACGGGTGAACGAAGGGGTCGGTACGATGCCGCGACTCAACGTCCTGCACACCAAGGGGGATGGTCGTGTTCGGAATCGTCAGGCCCTGCCGTCACCGGCTCGGGGAAGGACTCGGCGCCGAGTGGATGGCCCACTTGTGCGGACTGTGTCTGGCTCTGCGCGGTGACCACGGGCAGTTCGCGCGGATCGTGACGAACTACGACGGGCTGCTCGTCTCGGTCCTGACGGAGGCTCAGGCGGAGAAGACCGGGCGGGCCGGGGGCCTGCGGCGTACCGCCGGGCCGTGCCCGCTGCGCGGGATGCGCACCGCGTCCGTCGCCCTCGGCGAGGGGCCGCGACTGGCGGCGGCCGTCTCACTGGTGCTGGCCTCGGCCAAGGTGCGCGACCACGTCGCCGACGGCGACGGACTGCTGGCGCGCCGGCCGGTGGCGCTCGCCGCGCGCCGGGTCGCCGACAACTGGAGCCGGGCGGGGGCCCGTACGGGGGCCGGTGTCGGATTCGACACCGCGGTGCTCCTGGACGCGGTGGACCGGCAGACGGGCGTCGAGGCGCTCGCCGGTCCCGGGACGCCGCTCCTGGCCGTCACCGAGCCCACCGAGACCGCGACCGCCGCGGCCTTCGCGCACACCGCGGTCCTTGCCGGGCGGCCGGGCAACGCCGCCCCGCTCGCCGAGGCCGGGCGCCTGTTCGGACGGCTGGCACACCTCCTGGACGCCGTGGAGGACCGCGAGTCCGACGCCGCCACCGGCGCCTGGAATCCGCTCACCGCCACCGGAACGTCGCTCGGCGAGGCACGCCGGCTCGCGGACGACGCGGTGCACGGCATCCGGCTCGCCCTGAGCGAGGTGGAGTTCGGCGACGGACGGCTCGCCCATCGACTGCTCGTGCACGAACTCCGGCGCTCCGTCGACCGCGCCTTCGGTACCGAGTCCTGCGGGCACGCGCCCGAGGGGGCCTTCGGCCCACCGCAGGGACCGTACGCCCCGCAGGCTCCGTACGACCCGAACCATCCGAACCTCCCGTACGCCGGGGGCGGTGAGCCGCCGCGGCCCGGCGGGCGCGGGTTCTGGGCCGGGTGCGCGGTGGCCGTCGGGCTGTGCTGCACCTGCAAGGTGTGCTGCGCCGACGAGTTCGAGGGTCCGTGGTCGGGCAAGAAGCGTTCGGGCTGCCGCAGCTACTGCGACTGCTCGTGCTGTGACGGGTGCGACTGCTGCTGTGACGGCTGCGATTGCTGTGACGGCTGCTCGTGCTGCGACTGCTGACCGCCGCCGCGGCCGGCCGTACACCGCGTCCACGGGCTCCGGGCCCGGACGGTGGGCGGCGGCGGGGTTTGGCCGCCGGGCCGCGCATGGAAGGGCTCATCTCATGATGGACCCATCCGACCAGCGGAAGCAGGGGCGCCGGCACCGTGCCGAGACGGTGCCGGCGCCCCGCGACCCGCTCGCCCGGACCGGCGCGTCCGGGCCCGGGGACTATCCGGAGCATCGAGTTCCGGACATCCCTCGAGCCTGGACGGCCGAGGGCGCAGCGGTCGCGGTCACCGCTGCCGAGGCGGACGAACCGGCCTTCGACGGACGGCCCTTCGGCGGCCGGGTGCGGCTCGCCGCCGGCGCCGGACCGGAGCGGGCCTCCCGGGTCGACCTGCGCGAGCGCCCGGCCGGACGGCGCCGTGAGGGCATATGGGGTGCGTGGACCCCGGGGTCGTGACAGCGGCGCAGGACACGGGCCCTGCCCGGGGTCGCCTTCGCGCTGCTGGCCACACGTCAATTCGGCCTGATCGCACATAGTTCACTCGAATCGCACATGGTCGCGCGGCCGAAAGGCGCCCTTGCGCCGACCGGTCGTTCGGCCGAATACTCCCCCACAGCGCTTGTCAGGGGCACGGCATGTTCGGAATCCGAACAGTCGTCCGCTGACTGCGCCTCACGGGCCCCGACCCCACGCGGGCCCCCGACTTCCTTTGTGGAGGAACGACAAGTGAGGATCAAGCGCACCACTCCCCACGGCGTGACGAGACGGACCCGGCTGATCGCCATCGCCTCCGGTTTCGTGGCCGCAGCCGCGTTCGCGGTCCCCCATGCGAACGCGGCCGACACTCCCACCACCTTCAGCGCGTCCCAGCTCACCACCGCGAGCGACTCCGTGCTCAAGGCCGACATCCCGGGCACCGCCTGGGTCGTCGACAGCAAGACCAACCGGGTCGTCGTCACCGTCGACAGCACGGTCTCCCAGGCCGACATCACCCGGATCAAGCAGCAGGCGGGGGGCAACTCCGGCGCCCTGACCATCAAGCACACCGCGGGCAAGTTCAACAAGCTGATCTCCGGCGGCGACGCCATCTATGCGAGTAGCTGGCGGTGCTCGCTGGGCTTCAACGTCAAGGACAACAGCGGCAACTCCTACTTCCTGACCGCCGGTCACTGCACCGACGGCGCGGGCACCTGGTGGTCGAACTCCTCCCACACCACCACGCTCGGCACCACCGCCGGCTCCTCCTTCCCCGGCAACGACTACGGCATCGTCCGCTACACCAACACCTCGGTGGCCAAGCCGAGCGCCGTGGGCAGCGTGACCATCACCAGCGCGGCCACGCCGTCCGTCGGCACCACCGTCTACCGGCGGGGTTCGACGACCGGCACCTACAGCGGCCGCGTCACGGCGCTCAACGCGACGGTCAACTACGGCGGCGGCGACATCGTCTCCGGACTCATCCAGACCACGGTCTGCGCCGAGCCCGGTGACTCCGGCGGCCCGCTCTACTCCAACAGCGGCATCGCCTACGGTCTGACCTCCGGGGGCAGCGGCAACTGTACCTCCGGCGGTACGACCTTCTTCCAGCCGGTCACCAAGGCGCTGAGCGCCTACGGGGTCCACGTCGGCTGACGTCCCCCTGTCGCCGGGCCGCGGAGTGCGCGGCCCGGTGCCCGCCCCGCGCTCGACAGCGAAGAGCCCCCGTACGCAACCGGCGTGCGGGGGCTCGCCCTTGGGCGCGGCGCGGGTTACGGTCGAAGGACGGTGAGCCGGCGCGCCCGTGCCGGATTGGGGGGCCGTGATGGTCGAGGAACTGGTGACGGCGGGGGCGGCGCTCGCGTCCGCCGGAGCGGTGGGCCTGATGGCGGCGGCGCGGGTCGTCAAGCAGTACGAGCGGGGCGTGGTGTTCCGCCTCGGCAGGCTGCGCCCACAGGTGCGCGGCCCCGGACTCACGCTGATCGTCCCGTTCGTGGACCGGCTCCACAAGGTCAGCATGCAGATCGTGACCATGCCCGTGCCGGCGCAGGAGGGCATCACCCGGGACAACGTGACGGTGCGTGTGGACGCCGTCGTCTACTTCAAGGTGACCTCGCCGGCCGAGGCGCTGGTCCAGGTGGAGGACTACCGCTTCGCGGTCTCGCAGATGGCGCAGACCTCGCTGAGGTCCATCATCGGCAAGAGCGAACTGGACGATCTGCTGTCCGACCGCGAGAAGCTGAACCAGGGGCTGGAGTTGATGATCGACAGCCCGGCCGTGGAGTGGGGCGTCACGATCGACCGGGTGGAGATCAAGGACGTGTCGCTGCCCGAGACGATGAAGCGGTCCATGGCCCCGGCAGGCGGAGGCCGACCGTGAGCGCCGGGCGCGGGTCATCAACGCGGACGCGGAGCTCCAGGCGTCGAAGAAGCTGGCCGAGGCGGCCCAGCAGATGGCGGACACGCCCGCCGCGCTGCAACTGCGGCTGCTCCAGACGGTGACGGCGGTCGCCGCCGAGAAGAACTCCACTCTGGTCCTGCCCTTCCCGGTCGAGCTGCTGCGGTTCCTGGAGAGGGCGCAGCAGCAACTTCCCGCGGCGGCTCCGGCGCCCGCGCCCCGGGTGGATCCCGCGCCCGAGGGGCCGAATTCGAGCCAGGGCTAGACCTCGCGGAATGTGGGCCGATCATCGGCACTTGGTGTTTGCGCCGTGAATGTTGCGTGAACGCCTCTGTGGTGGCCTCGGAGGGCAGGCCGATACGCAGGGGACATACGCCGGTTGACCTACACGCGTCCAGAACTCGACCTTGTGTGTCCCCGGGGGGCGTCGGAATAGTGGGCGCCGTTCAACCGCCTTCCGGCTCGTCGGGTCCCCACTACCTCACGGGCCGGTCCCCCACAGGAGGACGTCAGTTGAAGCATCGACGCATACCCGGACGCCGTGCGGCCGTGGCGGGTGCGGGCATCGCAGCCCTGCTCGTCGCCGGAGTCACCTTCCAGAGTGCGAACGCCAGTGAACCCGCGAAGGTCCCCGAGATCCGGACCCTTTCGTCCGCGGCGGCCGGAAAGCTCGCCTCGACGCTCGTGCGGGACCTCGGCGCCGACACCGCGGGCACGTACTACGACGCCACGACGAAGAGCCTCGTGGTGAACGTGCTCGACGCGAGTACCGCCGAGACCGTCGAGCAGGCGGGCGCCAAGGCCAGAGTCGTACGGAACTCCCTCGCCGAACTGACCGGCGCCCGTACCACGCTGGAGAAGAACGCGGCCATCCCCGGCACCTCGTGGGCGACGGACCCCGTGACCAACAAGGTCGTCGTCACCGCCGACAGCACGGTCTCCGGGGCCGAGTGGACCACGCTGAGCGAGGTCGTCGACGGGCTCGGCGCCAAGGCCGAACTCAGGCGGTCGAAGGGGGAGTTCAAGCCCTTCGTCGCGGGTGGTGACGCGATCACCGGCTCCGGCGGCCGCTGCTCGCTCGGCTTCAACGTGGTCAAGGACGGCCGGCCGTACTTCCTCACCGCCGGCCACTGCACGGAGGCCATCTCCACCTGGTCGGACGCCGGGGGCACGGTGATCGGCCAGAACGAGCGGTCCAGCTTCCCGGGCGACGACTTCGGTCTGGTCAGGTACACCGCGAGCGTGGACCACCCGAGCGCGGTGAACCTCTACGACGGCTCGACGCGGGCGATCGCCAGGGCGGGCGAGGCGACCGTCGGCGAGAAGGTGACCCGCAGCGGCTCGACGACCCAGGTGCACAGCGGCACGGTCACCGGTCTGAACGCCACCGTGAACTACTCCGAGGGCACGGTCAGCGGTCTGATCCAGACCGATGTGTGCGCCGAGCCCGGTGACAGCGGCGGCTCCCTGTTCGACGGCGACACCGCGATCGGCCTCACCTCCGGTGGCAGCGGCGACTGCACCTCGGGCGGTGTGACCTTCTTCCAGCCGGTCACCGAGGCCCTGTCGGCGACCGGCGCCCGGATCGGCTGATCCCGGCCCCGGCCTTCACGCAGCCGCGAAAGCCCCGCCTTCACGAGGGCGGGGCTTTCGTATGGCTGTCACGTCCCTCGCGCTCCGGGTGCCGGGCGTTTGCGCAGGTGGAACACGCTCGAACGGATGTCGCACAGACGTTCGGAAATTGGTTTATGGTGGGGGTGAGAGAGATAGGAACTGATGTTCGAGGGCGGTCATGGCTCACGAGTGCGGGAGGTGCGGATGCCGGACTTCACGCATCTGCACACCGCCTCCGGGTTCTCCCTGCGCTACGGCGCCTCGCACCCGGAGCGGCTGGCCGAGCGCGCCGCGGAACGGGGCATGGAGGCGCTCGCGCTCACCGACCGCGACACCCTGGCCGGCTCGGTCCGCTTCGCCAAGGCCTGCGCCGCAGCGGGCGTCCGCCCGCTGTTCGGTGTGGAGCTGGCGGTGGAGACCGCGGAGCCCGTACGGCGGGAGCGGCGCCGCACCCCCGTGCGCGGAGGCGCCTTCGTCGACGAGTCGGCCCACCGGGCCACCTTCCTCGCCCGCGCCGGCGCCCGCGGCTGGGCCGATCTGTGCCGCCTGGTCACCGCCGCCCACTCCGGGCTCACGGCTGCGCGCGAACAGGGGGGACCCCCGTCTCCGTGCACCCCGCTGCTGCCCTGGCCCGGCAACCACGCCGACGGCCTGACCGTCCTGCTCGGGCCCGACTCCGACGTCGGCCGCGCCCTCGCCGCCGGCCGCCCCGACCGCGCCGCGAGACTCCTCGTGCCCTGGCGTGAGACCTACGGCGACGCCCTGCGCCTGGAGGCCGTCTGGCACGGCCGAACGGGCACCGGGCCCGGCTCGTTGCGCCTGGCCGCCCGCACCGTCGGCTTCGCCGCCGAGCAGCGGATCCGGCCCGTGCTCAGCAACGCCGTCCGGTACGCCGACCCGGGCCAGGGCCCGGTCGCCGACGTGCTGGACGCCGCCCGCCGGCTCGTCCCCATCGACCCGGCCAAGGAGCTGGACTCCGGCGAGGCCTGGCTGAAGGAACCGGACGCCATGCTGCGCGCTGCCGAACGGATCGTGGAGGCCGCCGGCTTCCGCACCGAGGCCGCCCACCGCCTGCTGGAGCAGACCCGGGCGACGGCCGCCGAGTGCCTGGTCGACCCCGAGGACGACCTCGGTCTGGGCACCGTCCACTTCCCCGAGCCGCACCTCGTCGGCGCCGGCCGCCGCACCGCCCAGCGCGTACTCGCCTCCCGGGCGGCGGCGGGCATGGTGCTGCGCGGCTACGCCGGCCGCCGGGACTACTGGGAGCGGATGCACCAGGAGCTGGACATCATCGCCCACCACGGCTTCGCCACCTACTTCCTCACCGTCGCCCAAGTCGTCGACGACGTGCGGAAGATGGGCATCCGGGTCGCCGCCCGCGGCTCCGGCGCCGGCTCCCTCGTCAACCACCTCCTCGGCATCGCCCACGCCGACCCGGTCGAGCACGGGCTGCTGATGGAGCGCTTCCTGTCCAAGCGGCGCACGGCCCTGCCCGACATCGACATCGACGTGGAGTCCGCGCGCCGGCTGGAGGTCTACCGCGAGATCATCGGCCGGTTCGGCACCGAACGGGTCGCGACCGTCGCCATGCCGGAGACGTACCGCGTACGGCATGCCATCCGCGATGTCGGGGCCGCCCTGTCCATGGACCCCGCCGACATCGACCGCATCGCCAAGTCCTTCCCGCACATCCGCGCCCGCGACGCCCGCGCGGCGCTCGACGAACTGCCCGAACTCAGGGCGCTGGCGGGGGAGCGGGACAGGTACGGCAGGCTGTGGGAGCTGGTCGAGGCCCTGGACGCCCTTCCGCGCGGGGTCGCCATGCACCCCTGCGGGGTCCTGCTCTCCGACGCCTCCCTGCCGTCCCGCACACCGGTCGTGCCCACCAGCGGCGAGGGCTTCCCCATGTCCCAGTTCGACAAGGACGACGTGGAGGACCTCGGGCTGCTCAAGCTGGACGTGCTGGGCGTGCGGATGCAGTCGGCGATGGCGCACGCGGTCGCGGAGGTGGAGCGGACCACGGGGGAGCGGATCGACCTGGACTCCCTGCCGGACGGCGACCCGGCGACGTACCGGCTCATCCGCTCCGCCGAGACCCTCGGCTGCTTCCAGATCGAGTCCCCGGGCCAGCGCGACCTGGTCGGGCGTCTCCAGCCGGCCGGCTTCCACGACCTGGTCGTCGACATCTCCCTGTTCCGGCCCGGTCCGGTCGCCGCCGACATGGTGCGGCCGTTCATCGAGGCCCGGCACGGGCGGGCACCGGTGCGCTATCCGCACCCCGACCTCCGGGAACCACTGGAGGAGACGTACGGGGTCGTCGTCTTCCACGAGCAGATCATCCACATCCTGCACCTCATGACCGGCTGTGGACGCGACGAGGCGGACCGGGTGCGGCGCGGGCTGTCCGACCCGGAGGCGCAGGGGCGGATCAAGGTGTGGTTCGCGCAGCACGCGGCGGCGAAGGGGTACGACGCGGAAACGATTCACCGTACCTGGGAGATCGTCGAGGCGTTCGGCTCCTACGGCTTCTGCAAGGCGCACGCGGTCGCCTTCGCCGTGCCGACGTACCAGTCGGCGTGGCTGAAGGCCCATCACCCGGCCGCCTTCTACGCCGGGCTGCTCACGCACGACCCCGGGATGTACCCGAAGCGGCTGCTGCTGGCGGACGCGCGGCGGCGCGGGGTGCCGATCCTGCCGCTGGACGTGAACCGGTCGGGAGTCGCCCACCGTATCGAACTGGTGTCTGAGTCGAAGCCTGGTTCTTCCGTTATGTGGGGACTTCGGCTGGCTCTCTCCGATGTGCACGGCATCAGCGAGGCCGAGGCGGCGCGGATCGCGGACGGACAGCCCTACGCCTCGCTGCTCGACTTCTGGGAACGGGCCCGGCCCAGCCGTCCGGTCGCCGCCCGGCTCGCCCAGGTGGGCGCGCTGGACGCGTTCGGCGCCAACCGCCGCGACCTGCAACTGCACCTGACCGAGCTGCACCGCGGCGCCCGCGGCGCGGGCGGCGGCCAACTGCCGCTGGCCGGCGGGAGGAAGACGGCCGCGGCCGGGCTCCCCGACCTGTCCGACGCCGAACGGCTCAGCGCCGAGCTGGGCGTGCTGTCCATGGACGTCTCGCGGAACCTGATGGACGACCACCGGAAGTTCCTCGACGAGCTGGGCGTGGTCCCGGCGCGCCGGCTGCGCGAGGCCCGGCACGGCGAGACGGTACTGGTCGCGGGCGCCAAGGTGGCCACCCAGACCCCGCCGGTCCGGTCCGGCAAACGGGTCATCTTCACCACGCTGGACGACGGCACCGGCCTGGTCGACCTCGCCTTCTTCGACGACTCCCACGACGCCTGCGCGCACACCGTCTTCCACTCCTGGCTGCTGCTGGTGCGCGGCGTGGTGCAGCGGCGCGGCCCGCGCAGCCTCAGCGTGGTGGGCGCCGCCGCCTGGAACCTGGCCGAACTCGCCGAACTGCGCGCCGAGGGCGGACTCGACGAAGTGGCGGCGCGCCTGGCCGGACCGGCACCGGAGGAGTCCGGCGACGGCGCCCCCGCGCGCGGCCGGACGATCCGCATGTCCACGGGGTACGAGATGCACCCCTGGGCCGATCTGCGTCCCGCGGGCGAAGGCCCGCCGGGTGGAAGGAAGTTGTGGCACCAGAGTCCAGGGAGTGCGGGATGACGGTTCTCTGCGTACGTTTCCAGCTGCCGCCGATGTACGAGGCCGCCCTGCCGGGGCTGCTCGGGCTCCTCGAGGAGTTCACCCCGGTCGTCGAGGCGCTGCCGCCGGACGGGGCGCTGGCCGATCTGCGGGGCGCCGAACGGTACTTCGGGCGCGACGCGGTCGAGCTGGCGTCGGTGATCCGGGTCCGCGCCCTCGCGCTGCACGGCGTGGACTGCGTGATCGGCGCCGGGCCGGGCCCGATGCTGGCCCGCATGGCCCTGCGCGACGCCCGGCCCGGACTTACGTGCGCGGTGCCCGGCGAGCCGGACGCCGTGGCGGGGTTCCTGGCCGAGCGGCCCGTCACCGTGCTGCCCGGCGTCGGCGCGGCGACGGCCCGCACCCTGGACGAGTACGGCCTCGACACCCTGGGCCGGGTCGCCGCCGCGCCTCTGCCGACCCTCCAGCGCCTGGTCGGCGCCAAGTTCGGCCGCGAACTTCATGAGAAGGCGAACGGTGTCGACCGGAGTCGGGTCGTACCGAACGCCGTCTCCAGGTCGCTCGCGGCGGAACGCCCCTTCGACCGGGACGAACTGGACCCCGACCGGCACCGCAGGGCGCTGCTGTCGGCCGCCGGGGAACTGGGCTCCCGGCTGCGCGCCCTGGGCAAGGTCTGCCGCACCCTGACCCTCACCGTGCGCTACGCCGACCTCTCCCGCTCTCGAACGGGCTCGAGCGGGGGGACCCCCGGCACCACCCGCAGCCGCACGCTGGCCGAACCGACCGCGCACTCGGCCGCGTTGACCGGAGTCGCGTACGCCCTGTACGAGGCCCTGGGGCTCCAGCGCGCCCGGGTCCGCGCGCTCGTTCTGCGCGCCGAAGGCCTCGGGCCCGCCGAACAGGCCTCCCACCAGCTCACCTTCGACCCCGTCGACGAGAAGGTCCGCCGTATCGAGGAGGTCGCGGACCGCGCGCGAGCCCGGTTCGGCCCGCGGGCGGTGATGCCGGGCACGCTGGCCGCGTGACTCACGTCGAATCGAGGTCAGTTGGCCCACGGCGGAGTGAGCACCGTGCCGTTCGCCAGGCGGGCCCGAAGGCCGATGGACGTGGTGACCCAGGAGACCGCGGTGCGGTCCGCGGGGTTCTCCACGGTGAGTGTCGCACCGGCGTTGATGATCACCGTGTCGCCCGCGGCGACGCGTTCGGTGCGGTCGTCGAGCGTGATCAGGAGTTCGCCGTCGAGCAGGTGGAGGATCTCCTCGTGGGTGACGGTGTGGGCCGGGGCCCTGGTGCCGGCGGGGATCTCGCCGCGCCAGGCGCACAGTTGCCTGGACCCGGTCTGCGGGGTGGCGTACGAGACGAAGCGGGCGCCGTGGATCTCGTGGGTCACGGCGTCGGACGGGCGGACGACGGGCATGGGTGTCTCCTCGGAAGTGATGGTCAAGCTGCTTGACCAAGTGCCTTGGAGTCATGGTCAAGCTGCTTGACCATTTCGTCAAGGGTGTTTCAATGCCTCCGTGCAGAACTCCGAAGCCATGGCCCTGTCCGCCACCCTGCTGGCCGTCGCCGGCGAGCTGACCCAGCGCATCCATGACGGCGTCGTCGCCCGCGGCTTCGAGGGGCTCCGGCCGGCGCACGGCTTCGCGTTCGCGCGGCTCGCCCCGGACGGGGCGACGGTCACCGAGCTGGCCGCCCATCTGGGGGTCACCAAGCAGGCCGCCAGCCAGCTCGTCGACGAGATCGTGCGCAAGGGATACGCGGAGCGCCTCCCTCATCCCCAGGACGCGCGGGCCCGCCTGGTCGTGCTGACCGAGCGCGGCCGGGCCTGCACCCGCGCGGCGGAGGAGTCGGCCGCCGACGCGGTGCGGGCGTGGGGCGAGGCGATCGGTGAGAGTGAAGTGCGCGCACTGTGGGGGCAGTTGGCGCGTCTCGCGCAGCACGGTCCGATCCGGCCCACTTGGTGACGGTTCGTCAGGGGCGTTGCCTCACGGCCCTCGGTCGTGGCCGGACGCCGCCCGAAGTTTTTACTGACGCGTAACTTCACAGTTGTACTACTCGTCCGTAACTTGACGAGTGAACAGCATCCCGTGATCCGGATCACAGGGCGTAGTGCCGTCGCACCTCCCTTGAGCCGCAAGGAGATCACCCGATGCTGCCCTTCAAGCGCGCCCTCAGACCACTGGCCGCCCTGCTGCTGGCCGCCGCCCTCGCCACCGCCCCCGCCGCCACCGCTCACGCGGCCACTGGTCCGAGCAGCGGCTGGAACAACTACAGCTGCAAGCCCTCCGCCGCCCACCCCCGTCCGGTCGTCCTCGTCCACGGCACCTTCGGCAACTCCGTCGACAACTGGCTGTCTCTCGCGCCGTACCTCAAGGACCGCGGCTACTGCGTCTTCTCCCTCGACTACGGCCAGTTGCCGGGCGTCCCGCTCTTCTACGGCCTCGGCCCCATCGACAAGTCGGCCGAGCAGCTGTCCGCCTTCGTCGACAAGGTGCTCGCCGCGACCGGCGCCGCCAAGGCCGACCTCGTCGGCCACTCACAGGGCGGGATGATGCCCCGCCACTACCTGAAGTTCCTCGGCGGAGCCGCCAAGGTGAACGCCCTCGTCGGCATCGCGCCCGACAACCACGGCACCACCCTCAGCGGCCTCACCAACCTCCTGCCCTACTTCCCGGGCGCGAGCGACCTGCTCAAGGCCGCCACCCCCGGCCTCGCCGACCAGATCGCCGGGTCCGCCTTCCTCACCAAGCTCAACGAGGGCGGCGACACCGTGCCCGGCGTGCACTACACGGTCATCGCCACCAAGTACGACGAGGTGGTCACGCCGTGGCGCAGCCAGTACCTGACCGGCCCCGACGTGCGCAACGTCCTGTTGCAGGACCTGTGCGCGGTCGACCTGTCCGAGCACGTGACGATCGGCACGATCGACCGCATCGCCTTCCACGAGGTGGCCAACGCGCTCGACCCGGCGCACGCCACCGCCACCACCTGCGCGTCGGTCTTCAGCTGACGTGGCTCGGGGCCTGCCCGGCCTGAGCCGCCGGACAGGCCCCGCGTTCGACGGGCCGCGTCAGCGGCCTCGCCCGCCGCCGGCCGCGGCGCGACGGCGGACCGAGGCGAACAGGGCCGCCGAGCCGAGCGCCAGGGCGGCCGCGCCGCCGACCGCGAGGTACGCCGTGCGGCTGTCGCCGCCGGTCTCGGCCAGGTTCACCGGGCTGCCGGCGGCCCGAGGCCGGTTCGGCTGGTCGGCGGCGGCCTGTGCGGCGCGGTCCGCCGCGGCCGTGTCCCCGGCCGACCGCACGGCCGGCTCCGACGCCGGGTCCGACGCCGGGCTCGCGGCCGGCTCCGCCGACGCGGGCGCCACCGGGTCCGTCGTGGTCCGGGCGTCGTCGTCCCCGTGGCCGTGGTGTTCGACCGACGACCTGCCGGCACCGTCCTCGATCTGCCGCTCGGTCGGCGCCGAGGCGGCCGGGGCCGGGGCGGAGCCGCCGGACGCGCCGCCGCTCCCGCCGCCGAAGGTGACGTCCGAGCAGGAGTAGAACGCCTCCGGGCTGTCCGAGCGCTGCCACACCGCGTACAGCAGGTGCCTGCCCGAGCGTTCGGGCAGCGTGCCGGAGAAGGTGTAGAAGCCGTCCGCGGCGACCGGGTCGGTGGCCGTCGCCACCGGATGCGCCAGATCGAGGTCGTCCCAGGCCGGCGACTTGGCCGGGTCGTAGCCGGGCTTGGTGAGGTAGACCGTGAAAGTGCCCTTGTGCGGGGCGGTCACGCGGTACCTGAAGGGGTACGTGCCGCTGTGCACGCCCGTCGCGGGCCAGTCCGAGCGGGGCAGGTCCAGGCCCCTGAACTCCTCGTTGCCGGCGCTGCACAGCCTGCCGTCCGGGATCAGCTCACGGTGGCGGCCGTCCGCGTCGCCTATCCGGATGCCGTTCCAGTCGTACAGCGCCTGGGTGCCGCCGACTGCGACGGCCGCCTTGCAGGCCGCCGACTTCGGGCTCTCCGGCCCCTCGGCGTAGCACTGGGCCACCCGGCTGACCGGGTCCCCCATGGAGCCGTGCGCGGCCGCGGGCGCCGCGGCGAGCGCGGTCAGGGCCAGCGGGGCCAGGCCGAGGACGGCGGAAGCGGCGGCCGTGCGGCGTGCGGGCATCGGGGGACTCCTCGGGGCGGTCGTTCTGACACGGCGGGGCGGATCCCGTGGGCGGGACGGATCCCGTGGGGGTGATCAGAAGCTAGCCGCAACGCACCGCGAAAACGCCGGTTGGAGGCGGTGCGGGGAGATCCTTATGCTCGCGTTAAGGGAGCGCTGAGGCTGCGCTCAGGTGGCGATGGGGCAGGGGCTGAGCGGTGGGCACGCAGGGCATGGCGGACGAGGGGATCAGGGCGGCGTCCGCCGCCGACGTACCGGCCGTGAAGGCGGTGACCGACGCGGCCTACCGCCCCTACATCGAGCGCATCGGAGTCGTCCCGGCGCCCATGGAGGCGGACCACGCGGCGAACGTGACGGCGGGGAAGGTGTTCGTCGTCCGGGAGCCCGAAGGAGGCCGGGTGACGGGGCTCGTCGTGATCGAGGCGCGCGCGGACCATCTCTTCCTCGACAGCATCGCCGTCCACCCCGACGCGCACGGCACGGGGGTGGGACGGCGGCTGCTGGAGTTCGTGGACACGCGCGCGCGTGCGCTGGGCCTGCCCGAGGTCAGGCTCTACACGAACGCGCTGATGTGGGAGAACCAGCGGATCTATCCGCGGTTCGGCTACGAGGTCGTCGAGCGCCGTGTGGACGGGCCCTACGACCGCGTCCACTACCGCAAGCGGCTGGTCTGACGTCTCATGGCCCGGCCGCCGGTCATGTGTCCGGCCACCACGTGCGCGCGATGTCCTTGCGGACCTCGGGCCGCCCGGCGGGACGCTCGTCGGCTTCCTCGCGGACGCGGCGGGTGTCCGTCTTCCTCAGGGGCTTCTGCACTGTCACTCGGCGCATGGCTGCCTCCTTCGAGGCCTACCGGGTCCGTCTTCGTACGGAGGTAGGACCTTTCGGGCGAGAGTCGCTTATCGGTGCGGGTCTGTCTGTGGCGGCTGTCACGATTCGGTTTGTCAGTGGCCGGTGTCACTCTGGGGTGCATGAGTGCGCATACGACGACCGACGGTGACGGGGCGGGCGGGGCCGGGGTGGACTGGGACGCCCAGGCCGCCGTCTTCGACGAGGAGCCGGATCACGGGCTGCGCGACCCGGGGGTGCGCGCCGCCTGGGCCGAACGGCTGCGCGGCTGGCTGCCCGGGCGCCCCGCCGAGATCCTCGACCTCGGCTGCGGCACCGGCAGCCTGTCGCTCCTCGCGGCCGAGCAGGGGCACCGGGTGACCGGCGTCGACCTGTCCCCGGCGATGGTGGAGCGGGCCCGGGCGAAGCTCGCCGGCCACGACGCGGTGTTCCTGGCCGGTGACGCGGCGAACCCGCCGGTGGGCGGGCAGCGCTTCGACGCCGTCCTGGTCCGGCACGTCCTGTGGACACTGCCCGACCCCGCCCGCGCGCTGCGGCACTGGCAGGGGCTGCTGCGGCCGGACGGACGGCTGGTCCTGGTCGAGGGTGTCTGGGGCACGCTCACCCCCGTCGGCATACCCCCGGACCGGCTGACCATGCTTCTGCGGCCACTCGTCTCCCACATCCACCTGGAGTCACTGTCGGAGGACGCGCGGCTGTGGGGCCGGGAGGTGGACGACGAGCGGTACGCGGTGGTGGCCTCGAACTGAGCGCGCGAGCCGGGCCGGGAATCAGGACAGCAGCGCCCGGAAGCCGCCCTCGCGGGCCAGTCCCTCCAGTTCGTCGAGGGCGGCCAGGGCGGCGGCCGCTGCCCCGGGGTCGGTGCGTGCCAGGCCGCTCGCCGCGAACTCGTCCTCGTCCAGGCGCCGTACGTCCGTGCCGTCGGCGGAGCGCCACAGGTCCAGGTCGAGGTCCTCGACGACGAGGTCCGTGCCGGAGCGGGTGGCGGGGCGGGTGATGTCGCAGTACCAGCCCTTCAGCGCGCCGCCGGCGTCGCGGACCTCCTTCACCGAGTACCAGCGGTCCCGCCAGTAGTGCTCGGTGAAGACGTCGCCCGGCTCGAAACGTACGAAGCCGAAGTCGCGGGCCCCCTCGCCCGCCCACGCGGCCCGGACGGTGAGGCGGGTGCCGTCGTCGGACACGAGCACGCCCCGGTAGCGGATCTTGGTGCGGCCGCCCTTGACGAGGACGACGTCCACCTCCGTCGGCGCCGGCGGCCGGCCGCCGGCCTCAGCCGAGTTCGCGGACATGGCGCACCTCCGTCCCACAGACCGCGTACCCGAACCACTCGTTGATCGCGATCATCGGCGCGTTGCCGGTGTCGTTGCCCGTGAACGCCTCCGTGTACCCGGCGGCCCGGGCGCGGTGCAGCGAGTCGTTCTTGGCGAGCTTGGCCAGGCCCCGGCCGCGGAAGGCGCGGGCGGTGCCCGTCATGGCGGTGGAGTAGCGGGTGCGGCCGTCCGTACGGGCCGCGGTGAAGGCGGCGGGACGGCCGTCGACCACCGCCACCGACGTCAGTTCGAGGCTGAGCAGCGGGTGCCGCCAGGACTCCGCCAGCCAGGCCGCGTAGTCGGTGAACTCGTGGTCCACGTCGCCGGGTTCGTCCGCCGTGGTCTCCGCGTCCAGCTCGAACAGGGGGCGCGGGTCGTCGGCGAAGTCCGTGCCCCGGCGCAGTTCCACGCCCGGCGGCGGGTCCTGCCGCGGCGGCAGGGTGCCGCCCGCCAGGTCCAGGCGAAGGAAATGAGCGCTCCGGCTCGCGCGGTAGCCGTGCCGCTCGGCGAAGGCGCGGTTGCCCGGCTCGTCCAGGACCCAGGAGTGCAGCCTGGTCGCCCCGTGCGCGGCCAGATGTTCCTCGGCGGCCCGTACGAGGAGCGTGCCGGCGCCGCGGCGGGTGTGCTCGGGATGCACGTACACGTTGATGTTGCCCTGGCCGGGCTCGGTGCTCTCGTGGGACAGGTGCACCTGCGCGGTGCCGATCACCTCGCCGTCCGCCACGGCGACCAGCGGCCGGTAGTGGGCGTCGGGGTGCAGGTGGGTGAGGTCGTGGACGAGTGAGCCGGGGGTGAACAGTATGAACGGCAGCGCGAGGTGCCGGACGCGGGCGAAGCCCTCGAGGTCGGCCGGCGCGTCGGGGCGGAGGTCACGGATGATCACGGTCATGGAGGGGCACGCTACGGCGGAGACCGGGCGGGGTGCCTCCCATTTTCCGCTGGGCCGTACGCGTGCGGGTGCGGGACAATCACCCCGTGACCTTGAAGATCCACATCGAGGACGGCGCACCTCCCTACGAGCAGGTGCGGGCGCAGATCTCCGAGCAGGCGCGGTCGGGGGTGCTGCCGGTGGGGTACCGGCTGCCCACGGTGCGCGGGCTGGCCGAGTCGCTCGGGCTCGCGGCGAACACGGTCGCCAAGGCCTACCGGGCACTGGAGGCGGACGGCGTGATCGAGACGCGTGGGCGCAACGGCACGTTCGTCGCCGCCGCGGACTCGGCGGCGGCGCGGGAGACCGCGGCCGCCGCCCAGGCGTACGCCGAGCGGGTGCGACGGCTCGGGCTCACCGAGGACGACGCGCTCACCGCCGTGCGGGACGCCCTGCGGGCGGTCTACGGGGAGCGGTAGGGGAGCGGCGGCCCCGCGAAGTCACCGGCTCGGCGGGACCTTCTGCCGGTCACCCGTGAGCGCGGGAGTGCGGGTCACCGTCAGGCCCGCGCTCCTGGCCGCCCGTGCGAACACCACCGCGTCCTGGACCGCCGCCCCCGTCGGGTCGTTGTTGAAGTAGGCGTACACGTCCCGCGTGTCCGGCCAGGTCGTGGCGATCCGGTCGACCCAGGTCTCCAGCGACCGCCGGCCGTAGTGCGGCCAGGCCCGGGCGCGGCCCACGTGGAAGCGGACGTACCCCCAGCCGGCCGTCCGCCACAGCGGCGTGACCGGGCGGGCGTAGGCGTCGGCCCAGCACAGGGCGGCGCCCCGGGCCCGGAGGACCTCGCGCACCTCCGGAGTCCACCACGACTCGTGGCGCGGCTCGACCGCGACCCGGGTGCCGGACGGGAAGCACGCCAGGCAGGCGTCCAGCAGTCCCGGATCCGCGCGCAGGGTCGGCGGGAGCTGGAGCAGCACCGGGCCCAGCCGGTCGCCGAGGCCCGCCGCGTGCGCCATCAGGCGGTGCACCGGCTCCCCGGGGTCCTTCAGCCGCTTGATGTGGGTGAGGTACCGGCTCGCCTTCACCGCGACCACGAAGTCCGCCGGGACCCGCTCCCGCCAGGCCTCGAAGGTCTCCCGGGCGGGCAGCCGGTAGAAGGCGTTGTTGACCTCCAGGGTGGCGAAGGCCGCGGCGTACTCCTCCAGCCACAGCCGTGTGGGGCACCCCTGCGGGTACAGCACGCCCCGCCAGTCCTTGTACTGCCAGCCCGACGTCCCGACGAACAGGGTCATACGCCCATCAAAGCACCGGTGCCCGCACGGGGGCCCGTCACAGGTACAGACCCGCGTCGGCCCCCTCGCGCGGCTCCGGCAGCGCCGTCGGCGACGTGCCCCGCCGCAGCGCGTACAGCTCGGCGAGGGTCGCCCCGTCGCGGCCCACCCCTTCCTCGGTGCCCAGCCAGTTCACCGCCTCCCGGCGGGTCAGCCGGCCCACCTCGATGCGGGCCAGGCACCGGCCCGGACGCACCACGGCCGGGTGCAGGCGCTCGAGGTCCTCGTTGGTCGTCACCCCGACCAGCACGTTGCGCCCCTGGCCGAGCAGTCCGTCGGTGAGGTTCAGCAGCCGCGACAGCGCCTGGCCCGCGGTGTGCTTGGCCTCGCCGCGGATCAGCTCGTCGCAGTCCTCCAGCAGGAGCAGCCGCCAGCGCCCCTTGCCCGCCGTGTCCTCCTCGCCGATGGCGATGTCCATGAGGTAGCCGACGTCGCTGAACAGCCGCTCCGGGTCCAGCACGCAGTCCACCTGGCACCAGTCGCGCCAGGACCGGGCCAGGGTCCGCAGCGCCGAGGTCTTGCCCGTGCCCGGCGGGCCGTGCAGCAGGAGCAGCCGGCCCGCGATGTCCTCGGGGGTCGTCTTCATCAGCCGGTCCATGGCGTCCGCGACCGGGGCGGTGTAGTTCGGCCGGAGCTCGTCCCAGGTGCCCGCCGAGATCTGCCGGGTGGTGCGGTGCGGGCCGCGGCGGGGCGAGACGTACCAGAAGCCCATCGTCACGTTCTCCGGCTGCGGCTCCGGCTCGTCCGCGGCGCCGTCCGTCGCCTGCTCCAGCACCTTCGCGGCCAGCTCGGCGCTGGTCGCGGTGACCGTGACGTCGGCTCCCCGGTTCCACCGGGAGATCAGCAGCGTCCAGCCCTCGCCCTCGGCGAGGGTCGCGCTGCGGTCGTCGTCGCGGGCCGCGCGCAGCACCCGGGCGTCCTTGGGCAGCAGGGTGGCGCCGGGGCGCACGCGGTCGATGTTCGCCGCGTGCGAGTACGGCTGCTCGCCCGTCGCGAAGCGGCCGAGGAACAGCGCGTCGACGACGTCGGACGGCGAGTCGGAGTCGTCGACGGTGAGCCGGATCGGCAGAGCGTCGTGCGGGTTCGCGGGCATGCCGCCATGATCTGTCACGCGGGCGCCGCGCGCACCCGGTTTCCCCCGCGCGTCCCGTGCCGGCGCCCGGACGGAGCCCGTCGCGGGCCGAGCCTGCCGGAACCCTGTCCCGCGGATGATTTCCGCCCTTACTGTTGTCCTTGATGAGACGTCATGGGGGGAATCCGGAGGCGGGGCGGTGGCGGCTCACCGCGCTGCTCGGCGTGGGAGTGACGGCGGTGGCCCTGCTCGTGGCCCTGCTCAGCACGCTGCCCGGCGGCGCGAGCACCGAGGGCACCACACGCGACGGCGGCAAGGTGCACGGGACACCGGCGACTCCGCGGAACGCGGACGAGCCGGACGTCGGCTGGGGCTTCACCCACACCCAGTTCAGCGCCGACGAGGGCAGCGCGGCCGCGACCGGCCGGGCCGAGGCGCTGCTGTCGAAGGACGGCGGCCTGCCGCAGAACCAGGCGATCATGGGCTGGGGCGCAGACAACCCCGAGCCGGTCAAGGGGCGTTACGACTTCGAGGCGCTGGACCGGCGGATCGACTTCGTCCGTGCCTCGGGCGGCACTCCGGTGATCACGCTGTGTTGTGCGCCCGACTGGATGAAGGGCGGCCGGGCCGGCGTGGACAACACTGACTGGAGCCAGGACGCCCTGGAGACCGCGCCGACCCGCGACCACTACAAGGACTACGCCGCACTCGCCGCGACCGTCGCCGAACGCTATCCGGACGTGCGCCACTTCATCGTCTGGAACGAGTTCAAGGGCTTCTGGAACAACGCCGAGGGCCGCTGGGACTACGAGGGCTACACCGAGCTCTACAACCTGGTTCACAAGGCGCTCAAGCAGGTCGACCCCAAGATCATGGTGGGGGGACCGTACCTGGTCATGGACAGCGTCGACCCGCGGCAGAAGCTGGACGCCTCCACCGTCCTGCGCGGCCCCTGGGGAGCCTTGGACCAGCGGGTCCTGGACGCCTTCGCCTACTGGAACCAGCACAAGGCGGGCGCCGACTTCGTCGTCGTGGACGGCTCCAGCTACACCAAGGACGACGACCTATTGCCCGACGAGTTCCGCGCCACCGACAAGCTGACGGACGTCGGCCGGTGGGTGCGGTCGCAGACGGGCGGCCTGCCGCTGTGGTGGGCCGAGTACTACGTCGAGCCCGCCGACCGCAACGACGACCGCAAGGACTGGTCCGAACAGCACCGCGTCGCCGTCCAGGCCGCCGGCCTGATCGCCATGGCCAAGGGCGGCGCCTCCACCGGCTTCTACTGGAACCCGGAGAACCGCACGGGCGACTGCCCCGGCTGCCTGTGGACCCCGACCGACTCCTCCGGCGGCGGCCGGGCGCTTCCCATGTACGACCTGGTCTCCCGGTTCAACCGGGCGTTCCCGCCGGGGACCGGGTACCGGACGGTGTCCGTCGCCCCGGACGACGTGCCCAACGTGCGCGTGCTGGCCGACGACCGGACGGTCCTGGTGGTCAACACCCTGAACCGCACGATCAGCGCGCGGATCGACGGCAGGCGCTTCGACATGAAGGCGTACGAGGTGAAGTGGCTCCAGCGGTAACCCGCCGGAGCCGCTCCACCCGCCGTCCGCTCAGCCGCCTCCCATGGTCAGGAACCGCTGCACCAGCGAGGCGAACAGCACCGCCAGCAGCGGCAGCGAGAACCAGAAGCTGCCCTGGAGCCACCGCAGCCGGCGCACACTGGGCCGCATCGCGACCCGGACGACCTCCCGCGCCGTCAGCAGCACGGTCAGCGCCAGCGCCGCGACTCCGCCGACCACCGACCACGGCGTCCACGTCACCCTCGGCCCGATCGGCCCCGGATTCGGCTCGGGCACGGGACCGGAGGGCTGCTCGCGCAGCTCGTACAGGGTCACGTCGTCGTTGCCGAGGACCTTCCTCAGCTCCCGCCGGTCGTCGAGGTGGCGCACCAGCCGCGACTCCCAGGTGGCCGAGTAGCCCACGTCCATCCGCAGATACGTCACCTGACTGCGGTTGATCATCAGGTACGCGTTCGGACCCGCGTCCTTGAGCGACTTGACCAGGCCGGAGACCAGCACCGGGTCGGCCGGTGCCAGGGTGGGCACGTAGTCGACGCGCTCCATGTCCCGCGCTCCCCACGGCATGGCCGGAGTGACGTTGGTGGCCGGGTCGTTGCTCAGCCACAGCAGCCGTACCGTCGGCCTGTCGTGGGCGTACACATAGTCCATGGCCGCGACCTCGCCGGGCCGGATCCGCTCGAAGGTCTCGTTGCCCCACCGGGCGACCAGGAAGCCGCCCATGAGCAGCAGGCCCGCCATCAGCGCGGCCAGCGGCGCCAGGCTCACCCGGTCCTTGTCCCGTTCCCCCACGGTGGCGCCGGTGCGCGGGAAGAGCGCGAGCGCGGCGAGCAGGGCGGCCCCGGGCAGGGCGAACATGAAGACCCGCAGCGCCATCTCGCCGCCGTAGGACTGCATGCCGAAGCCGAGGAACGGCACGAAGGTGAGCACCAGCAGCGACCGCTCGCGGTACTTGTGCTCGCGCCGCCGCCACCAGCCCCAGCAGGCGAAGGCCATCACGGAGCCGGCCAGCAGCACGCGCGCGTACAGCACGAGTTGGTGGGTCGAGTCGCCGCCCTGGATCCGGCCCGAGACGGACGTCGAGACGTTGCTGCCGACGCCGCCGACCCCGCCGAACAGCTCGTCGAAGTGCCCGGACCAGTACGGCTCGGCCATGAAGCCCAGCCAGAACGCCGCCAGCACCGCGAACAGCACGGGCAGGCCGCGCAGTTCGGATCTGCGGACCAGGACCAGCACGGCCAGCACGCCCAGCATCACGAACGGGGTGAGCTGGTGCGCCGGGACGCTGGCGGCGAACAGGCCGATCACCACCAGGAGCAGCACCGCCCGCTGCCGCCGGTCGGCCGGCTCCACCTCCGCCTCGCCCGGCCGGGCCTTGGTCCACAGCATCCGCGGCGCCCGGAACCAGACGAGGAGGATCGCCACGAAGGCCAGGTACAGCAGATAGGTGAAGCCCTGTGGGGAGAAGTAGTCCTGGCCCACCCAGCCGCTGAGCACGAAGATCCACACGCCGGTCCACCTGGCCCGCCAGCTCGCCCGCAGCGAACGGGTCAGCAGGAACATGGGGGGCAGGTAGAGCAGTTGGACGGTCAACGGCCACCAGCGGATGACCTCGGTGAAGTCGCTCAGACCGCACGCGCGGGCGACGAAGGCGGCCACCGCGAAGAACCCGGGCCAGCTCCACCGCGCGTCCAGGTCCGGCACGGCCGATCCGGTGCGGTCGATGAAGTCGATGAAGCCGAGGTGCTGCCAGGCGGTGGCGAAGCGCGGCTCGCTCTCGATCACCGCGGGCAGCGCGTGCAGGGAGACGACGGTGGCGACCAGGGTGACCAGCAGCAGCACTCGGTGTTCGCGGCGCAGCCACAGCAGCGCGGCGAACACCCCGATCAGCAGCGCGGCGCCGGCCAGGGTCGGCAGCGGCAGCACCGAGACGAGGCCGAGGCCGCCCATCCGGTCCAGGTCGGCGTCGTCCAGGCGCAGCGCGGGCACCCAGTACAGCAGCAGTGCCGCGGTCAGCAGACAACCGAGCAGGACGCCGGCCCGGGTGGGCGCGAGACGCTCCCGCCAGGACGGTTCGGGCCCGCTCCGGGCGAGAGGGTCCTCCTCCGCCGCGGCCTCCCGCGGCGAGGTCCCCACCTTCGGCACGACGACCCGGGCCCCGGCCGCGAAGTCCGCCTCCGGTACGACGGCCCGCTCGCCGGGGGTGTACGGACCGCCGGGTACGACGGCTCGCTCTCCGGTGGAGTAGGGGCCGTCCGTCACTGCGGCTCGCTCTCCGGTGGTGTTGGGACCGCCGGGTACTGCGGCTTGCTCTCCGGTGGTGTTGGGACCGCCGGGTACGACGGCTCGCTCTCCGGCGGAGTAGGGGCCGTCCGGTACGACGGCTCGGTCCTCCGGTTCGAACGGGGCGTCCACCTCCCGCCCGGCCGGTCCCGGCGAGGACGGCGAGACCGGCTTCAGCTCCTCCACCGGCAGCCCCAGCGCCTCGGGACCGTGCGGCCCGGCCGGCGGCCGGTCGGGGTCCATCGCGGCGGTGCCGGCGGGCGGGGTGCCCGGTCCGGGCCGTACGTCCGGCCGACGCTCCACGTGGTCGAAGTCGACGTGGATGCCCAGGGCGAGGGTGTCGGACTCCACGGCCCAGGCGGGCCGCCGGTGCGGTGCGGTCCCGGCGGGGACCTCGCGCGCCCCCAGGTCGGCGAGGTCCCCGTCGGGTGCGGCGTCGTCGGGGACGTCGGCGGCGGACACGGCCCTGACGGTCCGGTACAGCCTCGGCGCGGCGATCGCGACGATCACGGCGAGACTGGAGATCTCCGCGACACCGGCGCCGGTCAGCCCCATCCGGGGGAGCAGCAGCAGCGTCAGACCCAGCACCAGCGCGCACAACAGGCCCTGGAGCCAAGCCAGTCCGGCAGTACGGCTCTGGGCGCGCAGCACCGCGAAGTACGTCTCCATCACGACCCGCAGCAGGGCGCCGACGGCGAACCAGCGCAGCAGCGGGGTGGCCGCGTGCGCGTAGCCCTCGCCGAAGACGTGCAGGATGTACGGGGCCAGCAGGAACAGCAGCCCGCAGATGGGCAGCATGATGCGGGCCATCCGCTTCAGCGCCGCGCGGGTGTTGGCGGCCAGCCGGGCCGGGTCGTGCGACCCCTCGACGGTCAGTGAGGCACCCATGTTGATGGCCAGCAGGTTGACCGTGCCGCCGATGGTGGTCGTGATGTAGAAGTACGCGTTGTCCGCGGAGCTGACCTGCGCGGCGATGATCACCGGCACCAGGTAGACGACCGCGAGGGAGAACAGCGAGCCGGTGTAGTCACCCGCCAGGAACCGCCCGAGTTCCTTCGCCGTCGGCGGCCTGGCGTGGTCCTCGGTCGCGAGTACGTGCCGGGGCACCAGGCGCCGGAACACCAGCCAGCCCAGCGGAACGATGGAGAAGGCGATCGCCGCGACCCAGGAGACGAAGACGCCGGTCGTCGGGATCGCGACGGCGAGCCCCACCAGCAGGGCCAGCTTCACCGCCGAGAACACGGTGTTGCCCACCGGGACCCAGGGCGCGCTGCGCAGCCCGGTCAGCACCCCGTCCTGGAGGGTGAGCAGGTTCCACGCCATGACGGCGACGACGAAGCCGAGGCCGTGGGCGAGCCCGTGCAGGAAGCGGTACGAAGGCCCCCACACGTCGAGGGTGAGCAGGAACAACCCGGCCGCGCACGCCACGATCAGCGAACTGCCCACGTACGTACGGGCGATGAGCCGTCCGGTGGCGCGGCCGGAGATCGGGATGAAGCGGGCCAGGGCCCCGGTGAGCGTGACCGCGGTCAGCCCGGCGAGGAGCTTCATGGCGGCGATGGCGGCCGAGCCCTGGCCGACCGCGTCGTCGGAGTAGTAGCGGGCCGCGACCAGCCAGTAGCCGAGGCCCAGCACCGCGGAGATCCCGGTGTTGAGCATCAGTGCGTAGGCGTTGCGGAACAGCGGATTGCCGCCGGGGGACCGGCCCCGTCCGGGCAGCCGCAGACGGCGCCCCGGCTGCTCGGGCGCCTCGGGCCCGGTGGCCGATGCCTCGGTGGTGGTGGTCGTGTCAGACACGGGTACGGATGGCCTTCCGGCGGACCTGTCGGGCTCTGCGGACCATGGCGTAGCCCTTGGTGAGGGCGCGGTCCCTGGCGAAGTTCCGGGTGATCGCGCGGCCCTGGACGATCCGCTCGAACTCCTCGGTGGTCGTGCTGCGGCGCACCGTGAGCCGGTGCAGCGCGTACGGGCCCTGCCGTCGGCGGGCCATGGCGTTGCCGACGGCGAGGGCCTGGGCGAAGCCCGCCGCCCGCACCAGAGCCCGCACCCGGCGGCTGGAGTAGCCGTAGGGGTAGGCGAACGAGGCGGGCACGGTGCCCAGTTCACCGGCGACGATCTGCTTGCAGCGGATCAGTTCCGACCACAGGGTGTCGTCGTCGAGCTGGTCGAGCTGCGGGTGGGTGTGGCTGTGCCCGCCGATCTCGACCCCGCCGGCCGCGAGCTCGCGCACCTGGTCCCAGTCGAGCATGGTGTCCAGGCCCCCGCCGGTGTCGTGGGCGCCGCGGATCCAGCCCGTGGAGACGAACAGCGTGGCGGGGAAGCCGTAGTGGTCCAACGTCGGCAGGGCGTAGCGGTGCACGCCCTCGTAGCCGTCGTCGAAGGTGATCAGGACGGGGTTCGCGGGCAGCGGCGGCAGGCCCGTGCCCCGCCAGTGCCCGGCCAGCCGCGCCGTGGTGACCGGCTGGAAGCCCCGGTCCTTGAGCACGGCCATCTGCTCCGCGAACGCCTCGGGCGTCACGGACAGTTCCCGGGTGGCCTCGTTGGGCTCCGGCGCGACCGCGTGGTACATGAGCACCGGCACGGGTGCGCTGGTACGGCCGTTCATGTGGTGCGTCCCCCCTCGTCCTGCCCGGTCCCCCCGGTCTTCGGGGCCTGCCCGGTCCTTCCGTCCCGCGGGGCGTGCGCGATCCCGGCCACCGATGACACCGATGACACCGAGACCACCGAGAACGCCGTGCCGCCCCGCCGGGCCCTGGCACTGCCGACGGCGTAGCCGCCCGCGGCCGTCAGCACCCCGGCGACGATCGCGCCGGCCCGGCCCGCGCCGCCCGGCCGGGCCAGCAGCGCGTCCCGCAGCCCGCGGGCCACCCCCGCGGGCAGCACCCGGGTGGTGTACCGGCGCTCGGACTCGAGGCCCTTCTGCGCGCCGACGCTCCGCGCGACCAGCGCCTTCGACAGGCCCTCCGCGTAGACCCGGGTGCGGAAGTAGCGGAAGTGCTCGCGCGCCTCGGGCACCCGGTGGTGGATGACCGCCCGGTCGTCGATCAGGAGGACCGCGTCCGGCCGGGCCCGGGTGAGCCGGATGCACAGCTCCGTCTCCTCGCAGCCCAGCGGACGCTTGTCGCCGTCGCGGCCGATGCCGGTCGCGAAGCCGCCCGCCGCGTCGAACGCCGTGCGCCGGAAGGAGGCGTTGCCGCCGAGCACGTTGCGCACCCGGACCCGGCCGGGCGGCAGCCCCTTGTACGTGCAGCCCACCACCCAGTCGAACTCCTCCGGGAACCAGGCCGGCCGGCGGCCCGACGCCCAGACCGGGACCGTCCGGCCGCCGACGGCCATGACCCGCGGGTCCGCGTACCCCTCGGCGAAGTGCCGCAGCCAGTCCCGCTCGGCCACGGCGTCGTCGTCGAGGAAGGCGACGATCTCGCCGCGGGAGGCGGCGATGCCCGTGTTGCGGCCGGCGGACAGGCCGCGCGGGCCCGCGTTGGCGAGCACCCGCACCTCGCCGCCGTTCCCGTACTCCTTGTACTCCTTGGCCAGCCTCTCCAGCAGCGCCGCGTTGTGGTCCACCACCAGGAGGGTCTCCAGGGCCGGCCGGGACTGCGCCCGCACCGAGGAGACCGCCGCGAGGATGTCCTCCCAGCGGTCCTCGGTGTAGACGCAGATCACGACGGAGATGCCGAGACTGCTCAAGACGCCTCTCCCCGTACCGCGTCGAGCATCGGTGACCGGCGGGCCTGGCGGCCCTGGCGGCGCAGTTCTCGCCGGTTGGAGCGCTCCTTGAGGATCACCTTCAGCACCCGCAGCCCGTCCCGTACGGCGCGCAGATTGCTGGCGCCGTGGATGCGCAGGTACTCGTGGCTGGGGATCTCCTGCACCTTCAGTCCGGCCTTGACCACTCTGATGTTCATCAGCGTCTCGACCTCGAAGCCGGTGCAGTCCAGCTCGATCTTGTCCAGGCAGTGCCGCCAGAACGCGTTGTACCCGTAGCACAGGTCGGTGTAGCGGGCGCCGAACTTGCGGTTGACCACGGCGCACAGGGCCCGGTTGCCGAGCTTGCGGATGAAGGTCATGTCGTCGGTGCCGCCGCCGTTGGCGAACCGGGAGCCCTTGGCGAAGTCCGCGCCCGAGACCAGGGCCGAGACGTACGAGACGATCTCGCCGCCGTCGGCCGAGCCGTCCGCGTCGACCATCACGATGATGTCGCCGGTGCACTCCTCGAAACCGGTGATCAGGGCATCCCCCTTGCCCTTGCCGCGCTGGCCGACGACCTTCACCTTGGGCCACAGTTCCCGGGCCACTTCGACGGTGTCGTCGGTGGAATTGCCGTCCACGAGGACTACTTCGTGAATCCAGTCCGGAAGTGTCTTGAAGACGTAGGGCAGATTCTCGGCCTCGTTCATGGCGGGAATCACCACGCTCACCGGCGGTGTGATGGCCAAGTGCGAGGAAATGGGCCGGTATTCCGCGGCGAGCGTCGGATCCTGTTCCGACGAAGGCGAGTGCAGAACGGAGCTCATGAGTCGTGTTCCCTCTCGTCCGGCGGACCGCCCGCCCCTCGGGCGGCCCGGCTGTGTATCCGGTTCGAAAGGGGGGTTGATCACCCGGGGCGCGCCGGAACGGCTGTCCGAACACACCGGGTGAGCTGGCAAAGCTGTCCGGCCTGCCGGAAGAACGGCAGCCGGTCGCGCGGCACGGCTCGGTCACACCTGCGGTCACCGAGCACGGCACCCCCCTACCGCGCTCCGCGCCGGAACGTCTCGGCCCCGAGCCCTCCCCTTGAGCCGCTTGCCGACGGACCGATGCGGGTGAGATGTACGACGGTATTGATGATTGAACCAGTATGGCAAGACCTGGAACGAGGCCTCACGTTTTTGTTGGTTTTGCCGTAACGCAACCCTGTACGTACTGTTCAGCGCCTGGAACGGATTTGTCCCATGCGTTTGAGGATCCTGTCCGCGGGCTCGAACAGTTCCGGCCGCGACAGCACCGCGTTGCGCAGCGCCCGGACCGGGGCGCGGCGCGCCCGATGCCCGACCGCCACCGGGTGACGTCGTGTCACCCACCCTTCGCACACGCTGAGTTCGCGCGTCTTCAGGGAGTCCTTGTACTCCTTCTGACCCCGGCCGAGGTCCAGGTACGCGATGCCGTCGGCGGCGGCCGCCTCGGCCATGCGCAGATGCAGGATCAGCCCCGGGGAGAACTTCGCGTACGCCGGGTCGTAGGCCGGGAACCAGCAGGCCAGCACCCGTTCGGAGCGCAGCCCGAAGTGGGCTGCGACCGGCCGGCCGTCCGCGTACAGCACCGACAGGATCCCCGCGAAGGAGTCGGAACGGGTGTGGAACAGCTGTGTCACCAGGCGGGTGATCCACTCGTGCGCGAAGCGGTCGCTGCGCCCGGTCCGCCGGTACTGGGCGGACTTCCAGGCCATCAGCCTGCGCAGCGCGGCGGGGTCGCGCTCGTCGTGGACGTATCGCACCGGGCCCGCGTCACGGCCCAGCCTGCGGTCCTTGGCGAGCGTGGTCCGGGTGAACTTGGGCGACCGGGCGCGCAGTTCGCGCACATACGTGTCGTAGCCCTGGTCGACGTCCATGACCGGGGACGGGAAGCTGCCGGAGGCTCCCGCCTCGAACGGCTCCTGGCCCGCCACCAGGTGGTCGAACTCCCAGACGGCCAGTGAGCAGGCCCGCAGCAGCTCACGGGCGTCCCAGGTGAAGCCGGGCCGGTGCACCAGGCCCTGGCAGTCGGAGACGCCGAGCCCGACGGCCCGGCCGACGCCGGTGGCCGATCTCTGGAACGGGAAGAACGCGACGGGCTCGCCGTCCTCGCGGACCACCGCGATCCGCACCCCGCGTCTGCACCGGCCCACCGCGAGCGTGAACTCGGCGGACAGGAAGGGGTTCGCCAGTTCCTCCGCACCGTGCAGATGAGCCTTGGACTGCATCGCGGTCCACGCCGCCCGGTCGGCGGCGCTCAGCTCGCCGGGGCGGTACACGCTGATGTCCACGTCAGGAGCCCTGTCTTCTCGCCGTGCGGCCGCGCTGCCGCCGCACCAGAACCAGCAGGAGAACGAGGGAGCTGAACGCGGTGACGGCCAGCAGTCCGCCGCTGACGGACCATCGGTGCACGGCCAGCATCCCCTGGGCCACCAGCATGTCGAGGACGACCGCGCCCGCCACCGAGACGAGGGCGCGGCCGAAAGGATCCAGCCCGCGCAGCGCGGCGGCGATGGCCGCGGCCGGCGCCGCGAGCAGGAAGAACAGCGTCAACGGGCCACGCAGAGGGGAGTTGGAGCCGGTGAGCGCGAGCAGCGCACCGATCCCCCCGATTGCCGTCGCGGCGCCCGCGAGCAGCGGTGACAGGTCCCTCCCCGGCCCTGGCCGCGCCCGCTGTGTGCCCGCTGTTGAAGCTGTCTTGATGCGTATGGTCTGCATTGGCGACTTTGCCCCCCGAAGCGCCGGATGCCGGGCTTCAATGTCGCGCAGCCCGCGGCGCCCGTCAAGATGCGGAAGCCGCCCGTACGGGTTCTCGCCTGCTTGCGTCCCCCTTTCGAGTGGCCGGTTCCCGACCTCCCAAGCCTCTTGTGCCACAACGGATTTCGTTGCTTGCTGAAAAGTTTTGACATGGACACTTCCCTGTCAACACGCGTAGCTGCTACCACGGTTACGGCAGAGATCCTGCTAAAGGGAGGTTCCATGAGACGAAGTTCCCGAATTTCCGCCTATATCGGTTCCCTCCTCCTGGCCATCGGCCTCGCCCTGAGCGGGGCGACGACGGCGCAGGCGGCCCAACTGGCAGCGAACGGCCCGTATGTGGCCCTCGGCGACTCCTACTCCTCCGGGGTGGGCGCCGGCAGCTACATCAGCTCCAGCGGCAGCTGCAACCGCAGCACGAACGCGTACCCCTACCTGTGGAACGCCGCCAACTCCCCGTCGTCGTTCTCCTTCACCGCCTGCTCGGGTGCCAGGACCGACGACGTACTGGCCAACCAGCTCGGCCCGCTCAACTCCGCCACCGCCCTCGTCTCGATCACCGCCGGCGGCAACGACGCCGGTTTCTCCGACGTCATGACGACCTGTGTGCTCCAGTCCGACAACGACTGCATCTCGCGCATCAACACCGCCAGGGCGTACATCGACTCGACGCTGCCCGGCAAGCTGAACAACCTCTACTCGACGATCCGCAGCAAGGCTCCCAACGCGCGCGTGGTCGTCATCGGCTACCCCCGCTTCTACCTGCTCGGACAGCTCTGCCTGGGCCTCAGCGAGGCCAAGCGCTCCGCCATCAACGGCGCCGCCGACTACATCGACGCCGCCACCGCCAAGATCGCCGCCAACCACGGCTTCGTCTTCGGCGACGTCCGCTCCACCTTCACCGGCCACGAGATCTGCTCCGGCAGCTCCTGGCTGCACAGCGTCAACTGGCTGAGCGTCGGCGAGTCCTACCACCCGACGGCGGCCGGCCACTCCGGTGGCTACCTCCCGGTGCTCACCAAGGCGGCCTGACCCACCGTCACCACCAGGCCCTCTTCGCGCCCGAAGCGGAGACCCCGCACGCCGGGGTCTCCGCCGCGCCGGCCCGCCCCCGGGCCGAGACTCCGGGACCCCTCGGCCATCGCTCAGCCCAGCGCCGCTGCCGCCCCCTTGAGCATCAGCCCGGCCCCCAGGGCGACGACCACGCACGCCGACCCGAGCGGCGCGGTCCTGCGCACCAGGGCCGCCGCCGGGCCCGCGGTCCAGCGGGGGCGCCCGTCCAGCAGCCGGTGCACGCCGCTGCCCAGCTTCACCACGGCGATCCCGGCCGCGGTGAGGGTCAGGGCCAGTCCGACGCCGTACGCCACCACGAGCAGCAGCCCGAACCAGGCCTGCCCCAGCGCCGCCGCGCCCACCAGGACCACCACGGCGGACGGACTGGGCACGAGCCCGCCGGCGAATCCCAGGAACAGGGTGCCGCGGAGGGTGGGGGCCGCGAGGTGGGTGTGGGTGTGGCCGCCGTGGGTGTGTTCCAGGCCGTGGGAGTGATCATGATCGTGGCTGTGCGCATCCCCGTGCCCGTGGCTGTGACCGTGCCCGTGGTCGCGGTTGCGCCAGGCGCGGCGCACGAGGCCGGCGCCCGCCAGGGTGACCAGGACGCCGCCGGCGACTCCCAGCCAGGCGATCACCGAGGGCGCGGCCGAGGAGCCGGCCGCGACCAGCAGCCCGAGGGCGATCACGCCGAGCGTGTGGGTGACGGTCACCGAGGCGGCCAGCGGCAGGACGTCCCTCGGGCGGGCCCGGCCGCCGCGCGCCGCCGCCATCGCCGCCATGACGGTCTTGCCGTGGCCCGGGGCCAGGGCGTGCAGGGCGCCGAGCCCGACGGCGACGACCAGGGCGAGGGCGGCGAAGCCGAGGGTGAGTTCGTGCCGGGCGACCAGGTGGTCCAGGGCCCGCGTCCAGCGGTCGGCGCCGCGGGGCAGCACGGAGGCGGCGGGCGCGTCGCGCCGCTCGTCGGCGAGCGCGGGGCCGCCCGGCCGCACCCGCAGGGACGCGGCGGAGGTGTCGGCGGGGGAGGACAGCAACCGCGCCGGATAGCTGGTCAGTTCGCGGGACACGGAGGTCCTCGGCACATCGGACGCGGTGAGCGTCATCCGGTCGCCGCGCGCCGTGATCTCCCGCCAGCCGGGCCCGGAGGACGCCTCCGCGCCGCGGAAGCCGACGGCGGCGGTGGCTCTCTCGGGCAGCGGCGCGCTCAGCCCGCACTCCACCCGCAGGGTGTCGAGGCCCGCCTGGCCGGGGCGCACGCGCGCGTGGCTGCCGTGCGCGGTGAGCGCGACCGTGCGTCCGTCGACCGTGACGGAGCTGTCCCGCGCGGCCTGCTCGCACCGCTGCCGGGCCCACGCGGCCAGGCCGATCCGCTCGATGTCCGGCTTGGCCTGGGTCGCCGGGATCTCGGCGAGGTCCTCGACGTGGTCCACGCGGAGCGCGCCGGGGGAGGCGACCAGTCCGTCGTAGCGGTTGACGGTGAAGTTCCCGAGCGGATGCGCGCTCGCGGCGCCGGCCGGGACGAGGACGAGCACGCAGGCCGCGGCGAGGGCCGCGGCGATGGCGTGGAGTGGGTGGAGGTGCTTCACCGGGTTGCCTCCGGGGACTTCAGGGTCGTGCGTGCCGTGCGGGCGGCGAGGGGGGAGAGGCCGGGGTTCGGTTTCAGTGCGGCCTTGGGGTAGCCGGTGGCCGTGGCCTGCCGGCCGTGGGGGAGTGCTTCCCGGGTGCGGCCGTTCCTGTGCGGCGCCCTGGCGGCGGCGGCGATGGCGTGGAGTGGGTGGAGGTGCTTCACCGGGTTGCCTCCGGGGACTTCAGGGTCGTGCGTGCCGTGCGGGCGGCGAGGGGGGAGAAGCCGGGGTTCAGTTTCAGTGCGGCGGTGAGGTGGGTGCGGGCGGCGGCGGTGTGGCCGGTGGCGTGCTCGATCATGCCGCGGTGGTAGAGGAACGCGGCGTTGCGGTAGCCGGTGGCCGTGGCCTGCCGGGCATAGGGGAGGGCCTCCCGGGCGCGGCCGTTCCTGAGCAGCGCCCAGGCGAGGGCGTCCGCGGTGTGCACGGTGTGCCGGCGGGCCCACTCGGCGCGGGCCGCGCGCAGCGCCGCCCCGGCGTCACCGTGGTCGGCGGCGGCGAGCGCTGTGTCGAGGTCGGCGTTGACGCCGCCCGCGCGGGCGAGCGCGATCCAGGCGTCGACCAGGGCGTACTGGTTCCCCGCCTTCGCCCGGTCACCGGCGGCGCCGCGGGCCTCGTACAGCTCCCCGAGCGCGACGAGCGGTCCGGGCAGCGGGTAGCGGGAGACGACGTCCTCCAGGTCCCTGACGGCGGCGGCGAGGTCACCGCTCGCCGCCCGGGCGCGGGCGCGGCCCTCCAGAGCGGGCAGGTAGCCGTCGTCAGCGGCGAGGGCCCGCGCGCAGTGGCCGAGGGCGGCCTTGTAGTCGCCCTGGTTCCAGGCGAGTTGGCCGAGCTGCGTGGCGACGTAGGCGATGTCGCCGCGGGAGGTGGCGGCGGCGAGCGCCTGCTCGAGGACACGGCGGGCGGTGGTGACGTCGCCGCGCAGTTCGCGCACGTAGGCGTAGCGCGTGAAGACCGGCACGCCCGGGCGCCGGGCGTCGGCGGTGTCGGCGGCCTCGGACGCCTCGTCGTACCGGCCGAGTTCGACGAGGGCGTCGATCCGGGAGGACAGGGCGCGCTCGCTGTAGGGGTTCTGGTCCAGGGCCTGGTCCGCGTGGGTCAGCGCGCCGGCGAAGTCGTGCCGGGCGGCGGCGAGCGCGGCCCGGCCGGCGAGGGCCAGGTCGTTTCCGGGCGCCAGCTTCAGCGACCGCGCCAGCGCCCTCTCGGCCTGCGGGTACCGCGAGGGATCGCCCTTGGTCCGCGCCTCCTCGACATGGGCGAGCCCGAGGGCGGCCCAGCCGGCGTGGTCCTTCGGCCGCGCCCGCAGACGCGCCTGAAGCGACGTGATGTCGGTGCCCGGACTTCCCCCGGCGAGCAGCTCCGGAGCCACGGCCCCGCCCGCGAGGCCGGTCGCCTCATGGCCGTCGCGCCCCGCCCCCACGGCCAGGGCACCCCCGGTCATGACCATGGCCAGCAGCACCACGAACCCGGCGAGCGGCCCCCGCCGCCGACGGCGCACCGTCGCGCCGTCGCGCCCGTCCGCGACGGCTCGGTCGCCACCCTCGCGGGACACCGGCGGCCGCACCCCCAGGGCACTGCCCTTCGCCTCGCGCTCCCCGGGGGCGGTGGGGGTACCGTCCGGCGGGCCTTCGGCCTCGCGCTCCGCCGGTTCCGTGGGGGTGTCGTCGTGCGGGTGTTCGCGGTGGTGTTCCCTCGGTGGGCCGGCCGGGCCGTGGTCGGGCTCGGCGGGCCGGTTCTCCGCGGGCGTCGCGGGACCGGTGGCGTGGGGTCCGCGGTCAGGTGGGGTGGGGTCGTCGCGCCGGGCCATGCCCTCTCCTTGGTCGCCTGGGTGTTCGGGCCGAACCGCCGGTACGGCCGTGGTCGCGTGGGGTGGCGCGGCCCGCGTCGTGGGGGATGTGTGGAACGCGGGCCGCGCCGGCCGGTGGGGGCGTGCGTCAGTACGGGCGCTGCGAGCGGCGGCGCCACCAGGACAGGCCCGTGCCGATCAGCAGGACCCCGGCCGCTCCCGCGGCCGCCGAACCGGCCATCAGCATCGTGTCCCCGGAGGCGCCCGCCGGCCGCAACGCGTCGCCCAGCCCGCTGCGCACGTCGGCGCTCGTGCTCTCGGCGACCCGCCCGCGCGAACCGGACGTCGGCTCGGCCACGTACGGGAACGAGCCCTCGAACTTCCTGTCGTTCGCGTCGACCGCGTCGCCCAGGTCGTTCTTGGCGCCGAGCAGCGCGCCCTCCATCACCTGGAGCGCCGCGTCGATCACGTCGTCGGTGAGCCTGCGGCCGTTCGGGAAGCCCGCGTTGTCGCCGTCGAGGACGCCCAGCCGCTTCGGATGCGGGCTCGGCTCGATCGAGGTGTTCAGCCGCAGCTGCTCCGACGGCCGCACGTACGGCGGCTGGTTGAGGTCCTTCACGCCCTTGAGGAACACCTCCACGAGATCGTCGCGCGGCTCGGCGGGCGCCTTGATCTTGTAGATCTGCTCGACGAGCTTCGGCAGTTCGGGATGGGTGACGTTCCGGAGGAACTGCGCGTCGCCGTGGGGCGAGGAGGCGTTGAACCGGTCCTTGTCCTTCTGCGGGTTGACGACCTCGTTGACGAGCGGGTTGCCCAGACGCGAGACCTGTGTGAAGCCGCCACGGGCGTTCCTGCGCTGCGTGGTCGACCAGATGCCCACGACGGGCTGCCCGGCCGACTCGCGGATCAGGTCGTTCGGCACCTGGAGGGCGATCGTGTTGACGTTGTAGCCCTTGAGCGTGTCGTTGCCGACCTCGGAGAGGTCCCCGCCGTACAGCAGGTCGAAGACGCGGAGGTCCGCGAAGAACGGGTCGTCGGCCTGCCCGGCGAACGTCGCCGCACCGCTCGCCGTCCGGTGGACGGCCTGCTTCCGCAGCGCGCCGTAGTCCGGCATCGACGCCTTGCCGACGTTCGACGGCGCCACCGGCACACCGTCCGCGAGCCGCGTCGTGGACACCTGCCGCTCGTGGCGCAGCCTGATCAGATCGACGTCGTACGTCTGGGTCACGTTCAGGTTCGGGTCGTCCAGGCTGTGCACCGGACCCGTGTTGTAGAGGAACGTGTGCTTGTCCTTGACGTGCGTCCTGAACGTGTACCGGAAGACCAGGTCGCTCCGCGCGTCACCGTCGTTGTCGATGTGCAGGTCGTACTGGGCGTCGTCCGCGAACGTGTAGAAGTTCGGACCCCCGGCCGGCTCCTCGAACGGTATCCAGTTCGCCACGACGGTCGTGGTGTCGGGCTTGTCCGGGCTGACGAACGCGTACAGGTCCGTGTTGTCGTACTGCGGGGCGCCCGAGACGAGCGGCGCCTCCCGGTGACTGGAGGCGGCGGCCCGCCCGGGTTCGAGCACGGCCGTGCCGGCGGCCGCGAGCCCCCCGGCGGCCAGCGCGCCGCAGACGAGGGAGGCGAGGCCTCTGCGTCCCTCCCCGGGAGCCGAACGCCCGGGGGTGCCCCCACCGCGCTTGGAGAGACTGGAGAAAGGTGTCATGCCGATCCGTCCTCAGTGCCGACTTGCCTGTCGTACGGGGATTCGGAGACGGGGCCGGGACGGATCGGTCCGCCGGCGAATTTCTTTTCCCACCGCTCGACCCGCGTTTTCGGCCCGCGGATCCGTACCTCATCCGAAGGGCGCGCACGCTGCGCGCCCCGCGTGCGTGAGGACGGGCCCACGGCGGCCGGCGGAGAGGGGGCGGCGGGTGGAGGCGGACGAGCTTCTGGTGCTCGTGGCGGGGGGCGACCACAAGGCGTTCGAGGAGCTGTACGGGCTGGTGTCCGGACCCATCTACGGGCTGGTGCGGCGCGTGGTGCGCGACCCGGCCCAGTCCGAGGAGGTCGCCCAGGAGGTGCTGCTCGAACTGTGGCGCTCCGCCCCGAGGTTCGACCCCGGGCGGGGCAGCGCCCTGTCCTGGGTGCTCACCCTCGCCCACCGCCGCGCCGTCGACCGGGTGCGCAGCGTCCGCGCCGCCGGCGAGCGGGAGCGGCGCGAGGCGGTGCGCGCCGCCTCGCCCGCCTTCGACCACGTCGCCGAGGAGGTCGAGGCCGGCCTGGAACGCGAGTGGGTACGGCGCTGCCTGGACCGCCTCACCGCGCTGCAACGCCAGTCGGTCACCCTCGCCTACTACGACGGTTACACCTACCGTGAAGTGGCCGAGCGGCTGTCCCTGCCGCTGGGCACGGTCAAGACGCGGATGCGCGACGGGCTCATCCGGCTGCGCGAGTGCCTGGGATGTGCCGCATGAGCCTGCTCGACCGCCTGCTGCGCCGCGAGGACCCGCACTCCCTCGCCGCGCCCTACGCCCTCCACGCCCTGGAGCCCGCCGAACGGGTCCGCTTCGACAAGCACCTGCGGAACTGCTCGGCATGCGCCGCCCAGGTGCGTGCCCTGTCCGAGGACGCGGTGCGTCTGGCCTGGTCCGCCGCCACCCCGGCGCCCGCCGCGCTGCGCGGGCGGGTGCTGGCAGCGATACGCGACACCCCTCAGGATCCCGCTCCGGCACGTGAGCACACGCCCCAACTGCCCCCGCACGTCTGGGGCACCCGGCCGCCGCCCGCGCGCACCCGTGCGCCCCGGCCGCGCCCCCTGTTCGTGCCGTTCGCCACCGTGACCGCCGCCGCGGCCCTCGTGGTCGCCGCGCTCTTCGCCGTGCAGGCGAACCGGACCCAGGACGAGCTGGCGGCCCAGCGGGACCGGGCACGTGAGATCGCCCACGTTCTCGCCGCCCCGGACACCCGGGCCGCCACCAGCCGGGACGCGGAGGGCCGCAGTATCGGAGTGATCGCTTCCGCTTCACGGGAGCGGGCCGTGGTGACCCTGGGCGGGTACGCGGATCCGCCCAGTGGCCGGGTGCGCCAGCTGTGGCTCATGCGCCCCGGCGCACCGCCGCGTTCCCTCGGCCTGTTCGAGGGTGAAGCGCCCTTGGTCGTCTCGGGTCTCACCCGGTCGGCGACATCACTCGCCGTGACCGTCGAACCCGACGGGGGGTCACCCGGCCCCACTACACGGCCAATTGTTCAACTCACCTTGAAAGCGGTCGGATTCGGAGAGTAATCGTCAACACCCCTCCAGGGAAGGTGAATCCTGCCACCGCGATACACGAGTGCCCCAACGGGGCGATAGGGTTACTCTGCCCGGGCCGGGTGGACTCGTACGGGTGGGGAGTGACATGGAGCAGATAACAGTGCGCAGCAGGGCCAGGGTCCCTGCGATCACCTGCGGGAGCAGCGCGACCAGCTCGCGTCTCGACCGCCATCTGTCGGTGCTGGGCGGCCCCGCCGTGCCGCAGCGGGAGACGGTCGAGGCGACGTCGCTGATGCGCGAGCTGACCGCACGTGGCCCGCACGACCGCACGGGCAGGCGAGCCAGGGTCCACCGTGTGTCGCTGTTCGCGCCGCTGCGCAGGCTGCGCCGCTCGCTGTTCGGCGCGCGCTGAGTCCCGACCTGCGTCTCCCAAGGCCCGTTCACCCGACCCGCGCTCAGGCCACCACGCCGTCCCGGCGCAGCGCCGCGATCTCGCCGTCCGTCATTCCCACGGCACGCAGCAGCGCCCCGGTGTGCTGTCCGAGCGCGGGAACATCCCCCATGCACGGCCCGGTCCCGCCCGGCAGCGTGATCGGCGGCAGCAGCGCCCTGAGCGGGCCGGCCGGCGTACCCACCTCCCGCCACCGCTCCCGGGCAGCGAGCTGCGGATGCTCCGCGAGCTCGTGCACGTCCCTCAGTCGTGCGCAGGCGATACCCGCGCCCTCCAGCCGGGCCAGCGCCTCGTCGGTGTCCAGCGCGCCGAGCGCCCTGCCGACCAGTTCGTCGGTGCGTTCCCGGTGCGCGACCCGTGCCGCGTTCGTCGCGAACATCGGATCGTCCCCCGACTCCGGCTGCCGCAGCACGTGTTCGGCGAGCCGGCGCCACTCCCGGTCGTTCTGCACCGACAGCAGCACCCGCCCGCCGTCCGCGGTCGGAAAGGCGTCGTAGGGGGCGATGACGGCGTGCGCGAGGCCGGTGCGCGCCGGGGCGGTCCCGCCGTGCATCGCGTGGTGCAGCGGATGCCCCAGCCACTCGGCGAGCGCCTCCAGCATCGACACCTCCACCGGACCGCCGCGCCCCGTCGTGCCACGCCGCACCAGCGCGGCCAGCACGCCCGAGAAGGCGTACATGGCCGCCGCGATGTCCGCCGCCGGGATCCCCGCCTTCACCGGCTGCTCCGGCGTGCCGGTCACGGAGACCAGCCCCGCCTCGCACTGCACGAGCATGTCGTAGGCCCGCTTGTGCGCGTACGGACCGCCCGACCCGTAGCCCGAGATGTCGACGGCGATCAGCCGCGGGTGCCCCGCGCACAGCGTCGCCGCGTCCAGACCGAGCCGGGCCGCCGCGCCCTGGGCGAGGTTCTGCACGAACACGTCCGCGCGGGTGATCAGCCGCCGTACGACGTCCAGGCCCCGCGGGTCCTTCAGGTCCAGCGCCACGGACTCCTTGCCCCGGTTGCACCACACGAAGTGCGAGGCGAGTCCGCCCGCCGCGGTGTCGTACCCCCGCGCGAAGTCACCTCCGTCCACCCGCTCGACCTTGATGACCCGAGCCCCGAGGTCGGCGAGCTGCCGGGTGGCGAACGGTGCCGACACGGCCTGCTCGACAGCGACGACGGTGATGCCCTCCAGGGGCGGGGGAAGCCGGTCCATGACCGGGATCATGTCCCGCGACCGGTGGCTTTGTCAGCAGCGGGGCATGGCCGGTCACCGACGGGTCGCCACGTCGCCAGTCGGGGGGAGGAGGGCGGGACTGCTGCGGTGGGGTGCCGACTGGGGGCGCCGCCGGCCGGCGGTCGACGGACCCGGCGGCGGGTCCTGGTCTTCCGGCGGATCGACGGACATGGCGGCGCGGGCGGCCGGCCGGGCGGCGGGAGACCGCTGCCGCCGGCCGGCCGGGCGGCGTCTTCCCGCCGACGGTCAGGGCATTCCGGCGGCGGCTGTCAGCCCTCTCCGCGGGCGTAACGCCGGACGGCGAGGGGGCCGCACAGGGCGATCAGGAGCGTGCACCAGACCATCGACCCGGCGACGGGGTGGGCCACCGGCCAGGCGGCCCCCTCGGGGACGGGCGCGTTGCCGAAGAGGTCCCGCAGGGCGGTGGTCACCGCGCTGATCGGGTTCCATTCGGCCGTCGTGCGCAGCCAGCCCGCCAGGTTGTCGGTCGGGATGTAGGCGTTGGACAACAGTGGCAGCACGAAGGTGGCGGCGCCGAGCTGTCCGGCGGCCTCCTCGCTGCGGGTGAGCAGCCCGAGGAAGATCCCGATCCAGGTGCACGCGAACCGGAACAACAGCAACAGGCCCACGGCGCCCAGCGCTTCGGGCGCCGACCCCTCGAACCGCCAGCCCACGGCGAGCCCGACCAGCAGCAGCGGCACCGTTCCGGCGGCGGTGACGACGAGGTCCGCCACGGCCTGCCCGAGCGGCACCGCCGCCCGGCTCACCGGCATCGTGCGGAAGCGGTCCATCACGCCCCGGTGCGTGTCCTGGGCCGCCTGGAACATCCCGGTCATGATCCCGCCCGCGGCGGTGGCCACCAGCAGCCCCGGCACCAGGAAGGAGCGGTACTCCCGGCCGGGCATCGCGAGCGCGCTGCCGAAGACGTAGCCGAAGAACAGCAGCATGTTGATCGGCATGACCTGGGTCAGGATCGCCAGTCCCGGACTGTTGCGGACCCGGCGCAGTTGCCGGCCCACCATCGCCATGCCGTCGTACGTCAGCGCGCTCATGTCACGAGCTCCTTGGTGTCGGGGGAGACGCCGGGGGACTGCCCGGTCAGCCGGAGGAAGACGTCGTCGAGGGTCGGCGGCCTCAGACTCGCGTCGAGCAACGGCACGCCGGCCGCGTCGAGTTCGCGCACGAGGCGCGGGAGGGTGAGCGTCGCATCGGTGGTGACCGCGCCGACGGTGTGCCGTTCGTGGTCGAACACGGGCTCGGACCCGGTGAGCCGGTCCAGGACGCCGGCGGCTCCCTTCAGCGCGTCGGCTTGCGCGACGACGACCTCCGCGTAGGAGCCGATCAACGACTTGAGCCGGGCGGGCGATCCGGTGTGTGCGACCCGGCCCCGGTCCACCAGGACGATCTCGTCGGCGAGTTGGTCGGCCTCCTCCAGGTACTGGGTGGTCAGCAGCACCGTCGTCCCCTGCTGCTTCAGGTCACGTACGGCGTCCCGGATGCGGTTGCGGCTGGCCGGGTCGAGCCCGGTGGTCGGCTCGTCCAGGAACAGCACGTCCGGGCGGCGGATCAGGCTGGCCGCCAGGTCGAGGCGGCGCCGCATTCCGCCGGAGTAGGTGGACGCGGTCCGGTCGGCCGCCTCGGAGAGGCCGAACCGCTCCAGCAGTTCGTCGGCCCGCGCGGCCGCGTTCCCGACCCGGTGCAGCCGCGCGAACAGCCGCAGGTTCTGGCGCCCGGTGAGGTCCCCGTCGATCGACGCGTACTGCCCGGTGACACCGATCCTGCGGCGCACCGCCGCCGCCTCCCGGACGAGGTCGTGCCCCGCGACCCGTGCCGACCCCGCGTCCGGGCGCAGCAGCGTGGTCAGCAGCCGAACGGCCGTGGTCTTGCCCGCCCCGTTCGGCCCGAGCAGCCCGCAGACGGTGCCCTGTACCACGGCCAGGTCCAGCCCGCGCAGCGCGTGGACCTGGCCGAACCGTTTCTCCAGTCCCTCACTAAGTACAGCGTACGTAGTAGCCATGTGTCGACGATAGCGCACTACGTACGGTGTACGTAACTACGATGGTGGGGCGAGGTGATGATCAATGACTGGCCGAGCGGCCGTACCCGAGGTGATCTGGGCCCGTCCCGAGCGGGCGGGCCGGGGGCCGAGGCCGGCGTACAGCCGTGCCGACATCGCTGCCGCCGCGGTGCGGATCGCCGACGCCGGAGGCCTGGACGCGGTCTCCATGCGGCACGTGGCGGCCGAACTGGGCTGCGGCACCATGTCGCTGTACAACTACGTCCCCCGCAAGGAGGACCTGTACGAGCTGATGGTCGACGTCGTCAGCGGTGAGCACGAACTGTGGGAGCCCTCGGGCGACTGGCGCGCCGACACGCTGCGGGTCGCCCACCAGACCCGCGGCCTCATGCGCCGCCACCCCTGGCTGCCGCGCCTGATGTCGGGCATCTACGGCTTCAGCCCCAACGCCCTGCGGTACCTGGAGCACTGCCTGGCCTGCCTCGACCCGCTCGAGGTGTCCTACGGCACCAAGATGGAACTGGTCGCGATGGTCAACAGTGTGGTGACCATGTACGTGGCCAACGAGCTGGCCACCGCCGAGCGCGCCCGGTCGTTGCCCTGGTCGGAGGAGCAGGAGCACGCGGTGCGGATCGCCTATCTCGGCGGGCGGATCGCCACGGGTGAGTATCCGCGGATGGCGGCGGCCTTCGCGGAGGACGCCGGGCCGATCGACCTGGAGGCGGTGTTCGAGCGGGCGCTGGGGCGGGTCCTGGACGCGTTCGCGCCGCGCGGCTGAGGCGTCCTCAGATCAGGGCGAACTGACCCTCGGGGCCCTCCTCGCGGTGGTCGAGGACCGAGGCCGGCCGGCGGGCCGCGTCCGGCACCGGCAGGATCCCCGTGGACCGCAGGCCGGTCGCGGTGATCGCGTCCGTCACCTCCAACGCCTGCCGGCGCGGCCTCAGTTCAGCCAGCAGGGCGAGGACCGTGATCAGCTCCAGGAGCTCGGACGTCCACGCCTGCGGCCAGGTCGCCGGGCGGACGGCCGCCAGGGTGCCCGGTTCGCCCCGCGCGGTCCGCGCGGCGAACCACTGCTCCAGGACCCGCACCGAGCCGGCCTCGAAGTCCCAGGCCTGCGGCGGGACGGGGGAGACACGGCCCTCGTCGAGGTGCAGGGTCTCCTCGTCGCGCTCGTAGCGCAGGGTCAGCGGGCGCGCGGGCAGCGGGGCGCGGACGTAGGGGCGGCGGCCGCCGGGGAGCTTGGGGCGCTCGCCGTCGCGGCGCATCAGCCACAGCGTCCGGCGGCCCAGCTCCACTCCGGCCGCCCAGGCGCCGGCGTCCCCGGTGAGCGGGACCACCGGGCCGTCCGGACCGGGGCGCGCCGCCGCGAGCGTCCAGGCGAGGACGTCCTCCGGGGCGGGGCGGTGCCCGAGGCGGGCGGCCAGGTGGTCCAGCAGGCCGGGCGCCAGGTTCGGCTCCGCCGCCGCCGGACGGCGGTACAGGGGCCGGATGCGTCCCGGACGCAGGACGGGCAGCAGGGACGTCGCCAGCAGCGGCGGTCCGGTGCCGGGCGCGGCGGCCGTCTCCGCCACGAAGACCTGCCGGGCGTCCGCCACCCGCCACAACTCGGGGCGGGCCGCGTCGATCAGACGGTGGTCGGGGATCAGCCACTGCTCGTCGAACGGCGCCACGAGCACACGCACCGGCTCCGGGCAGGGGCCCGAGGCGCGGATCAGTCTCTCGGTGCCGCCGGTCCGGCCCGGCAACTGCCCGACCGCCGTGTACGGCGTGCGCGAGCGCGTCGGCTCGAACAGGGCCTCCCGGTCGGGGCCCTCGGCCTTCAGCAGGGCCTCCCAGCGGGCCCTGAGGCAGCCCGCGTCGGGAGCCGCCGGCCACCCCCGGCCCAGCCGCGGCGGTGCGACGGACCACGGCATGAGGTCGGCCAGCGGCGGAGCGTCGTCGTGCGTCACGCCGGGCATCGTACGACCTGACCCGGACGGCCGGGTCAGGTGGCGTCGAGGGTGACCGTGAAGGAGAAACGGTCCCCCCGGTAGTGGATCACCGCCACGTCCAGCGGCCGCCCCGCCGCGTCGTAGGTGATCCCCGTGTAGTGCAGGATCGGGCTGAGCAGCGGGACCTGCAGCAGTCGCGCCGTCTCCGGATCGGCCAGCCGGGCCTGGACAGTGTCCGTGATCCGGCTGATGTCCGCGCCCACCACGTCCCGCAGCACCTTGGTCATCGGCCAGCGCACCAGATCCTCCGGCGCCATCCGGCGGGCCAGCTCCGGACGGAGGTAGTTGCGGGCGTGGTTGGTCGGCTCACCGGTCTTCTCGTCACCGCGCAGCCGGTGGTACGTCGCCACCTCGCGCAGATCCGGGAAGAACTCGGCCAGTTCGGCGGGCACCGCCCCCGTGCCGTGGGCCAGCAGCTCGGTGGTCATACCGGACTGCTGGGCCACGATGGCGTCCACCGCGCCCAGCAGCCGCACCGGGGCGCCCCGCCGGGCACCGGGCTCGATGAACGTGCCGCGCCGCCGGTGCCGGGTGATCAGCCCCTCGTCCTCCAGTTCCTTCAGCGCCTGCCGCATGGTCAGCACGCTCACGCCGTAGTGCCCCGCCAACTGCTCCTCGGTGGGCAGGCGCAGCGGGTCCTGGGGCGAGCGGCCGAGGATCGAGGCGCGCAGCGACTGCGACACCTGGTACCACAGCGGCAACTTGCGGTTCAGGACGATCGAATCCGGGGCGAAGGAGGTCACGGTTCATCCGTACTGGTAGGGAATCGATCAGGGCAAGGGGTGGAAGTGACGCTCGAGCCCCTGCCAGACGTCGTCGTACCGCCGCTGAAGGTGCTCGGCCCCGGCCGCGTGCGGCGTGAGCGTCAGCGGCCAGCGCGTCTCGAACATGAACGCCAGCCCGTCGTCCACCTTGTGCGGCTTCAACTCCGCCGCGCTCGCCCTGTCGAAGGTCTCCCGGTCCGGGCCGTGCGCCGACATCATGTTGTGCAGCGAGCCGCCGCCCGGCACGAAGCCCTCCGCCTTGGCGTCGTAGGCGCCCTCGATCAGGCCCATGTACTCGCTCATCACGTTCCGGTGGAAGTACGGCGGCCGGAAGGTGTCCTCGCCGACCAGCCAGCGCGGCGCGAAGACGACGAAGTCCACGCCGGCCAGGCCCGGGGTGTCGGAGGGCGAGGTCAGCACCGTGAAGATCGACGGGTCCGGGTGGTCGTACGAGATCGTGCCGATCACGTTGAAGCGGCGCAGGTCGTAGACGTACGGCACGAGGTTGCCGTGCCAGGCCACCACGTCGAGCGGGGAGTGGTCGTAGGTGGCGGTCCACAGGTTGCCGCAGAACTTGTTCACCACCTCCACCGGGCCCTCGGTGTCCTCGTAGGCGGCGACCGGCGCGCGGAAGTCGCGGGCGTTGGCGAGGCCGTTGGCGCCGATGGGGCCGAGGTCGGGGAGGCGGAAGGGGGCGCCGTAGTTCTCGCAGACGTAGCCGCGGGCGGTGGCGTCGAGAAGCTCCACGCGGAAGCGCACCCCGCGCGGGATCAGCGCCACGTCGCCCGGCTCGGCGTGCAGCAGCCCGAACTCGGTGCGCAGCAGCAGCCCGCCGCGCTCCGGCACGATCAGCAGCTCGCCGTCCGCGTCGCTGAAGACGCGCTCCATCGAGGAGTCGGCGTGGTAGAGGTGCACGGCCACGCCGGTGCGCTGGGTGGCGTCGCCGTTGCCGCCCAGCGTCCACAGCCCGGCGAGGAAGTCCGTGCCGCGGGCGGGCTCCGGCAGCGGGTTCCAGCGCAGCCGGTTCGGGTCGGGCACCGTCTCGGTGAACGGCGCCGTGCGGACCGTGCCGTTGCCGGTCCGGGTGAACGCCGGGTGCGCGGCCGACGGGCGGATCCGGTACAGCCACGAGCGGCGGTTGTGGGCCCGCGGCTCGGTGAACGCCGTACCGCTGAGCTGCTCCGCGTACAGCCCGAGGGGGGCGCGCTGCGGGGAGTTGCGGCCCTCGGGCAGTGCGCCCGGAAGCGCCTCGGAACCGTGTTCGTTGCCGAACCCGGAGAGGTAGGTCAGTTTCTCGGCGGTCTTGCGTGCGTCCCCGCTCATGATCGCTCCCTTGCAACCTGATTCCTATGGGACACCGTAGGATTGGGCATTCCGGGGCGCAAGACCCCCTACTCCGGGCGGAGGGCAGAACCCGACCTCAGGGGGATCCGGCGGGTCCGGTCGCTGCTCTACGCTCCCGAGTCATGTCGTCGTGGACGCGGGGATCACTCGCTGCGCTCGCGGTCTGTGCCCTGCTCTTCGCCGGGCCGGCGGGCTGTGGACCGGAGGGCGCGCACGGGCCGGTGGACGGGAAGCGGGCCGAGCCCGTGGGCAAGCTCCTCGACCACACCGACGAGGAGGGCCGGCGCTACCGCGAGGTGGACCGGAGGACCGCCCCCGAGGTCCGTGTCGAGGTGCGGCCGGACACCGACGGCGACTGGGACGTACGGCTGTCCGTGCGCCGCTTCCGCTTCTCCCCGGACGGCACGGCGGCCCGGGCGACGGCCGGGCGCGGCCTCGCCCAGCTGCTGGTGGACGGCCGGCTCGTCGTCCGCCTGCGCGCCCCGGAGTACCGCCTCTCCGGCCGGTTCGTCCCCCACGGCACCCATCACGTCACCGTCCGCCTCTACGCCGACGACGGCACGGTCTGGGCGGTCGCGGGCCGTCCGGTCCAGAGCACGGCCGACATCACGGCCGCGCCCCCGGAAGCGCCGGAGCCGCCGGATTCGTCCCGGGCCGTGTCTCCGGAGCCCGCCCCGGCCGCGTTTCCGAAGCCGTAACGGGGTCGCGGTCCGGCCTTCCGGGAGGCGCGCTTCACCCGCCCGCCGGGGGAAGGCATGATGAAGCCGTGTCCCACCCGACCCCGCTTCGCCGTGCGCCCGTGCAGCGGCGCAGCGCCGAACGGCTGACCAGGATCCTCGACGCCTGCGCCGATCTCCTCGACGAGGTCGGCTACGACGCGCTGACCACGCGTGCCGTCGCGGAGCGCGCCGGTGTGCCCATCGGCTCGGTCTACCGGTTCTTCGGCAACAAGCGGGCGATGGCGGACGCGCTCGCCCAACGCAACCTCGACCGGTACACCGACCGCGTCACCGAGCGGCTGAAGAAGGCGAAGAAGGAGGGGAAGGCCGGGAATGCGGCGAGCGGCGGATGGCGTGCCGTCATGGACGCCGTCCTGGACGAGTACCTGGCCATGAAACGGACCGCCCCCGGGTTCTCCCTCGTCGACTTCGGCAACCAGATCCCCGTCGGCGCCCGCCACGCCGAACCCAACCACCGCGTCGCCGACCGGCTCACGGACCTCCTGTCCGGCTATCTGCGCCGCCCGCCCGACGACGACCTGCGGCGCACCTTCCTGATCGCCGTCGAGACCGCCGACACCCTGGTCCAACTCGCCTTCCGCGTCGACGCGCAGGGCGACGAGCGGATCATCGAGGAGATGCGGCGGATGCTGCGTGCCTACCTGGCGCGGGTGCTGGACTGAGGCCGATTTCCCGGTGCCGTGAGGTCCCGGTGGGGAGGGGCGGGAAATGGTTGCGCCGGGCGGGGGAAAGCTGACGGCGGGTCGGGTGCCGGTTGCTTCACGACGCGAACGCATGTGAAAGGCAGTCAGATGAGAGGGCGATTTATGTGAAAATCGCCTGACTCAGAGGAACATGCATGCCCACCCTCGCGATCGTCCGCTTCCTCGTCCGGCGGACGGCGGCGTCCGATCCTGCCCGGTCTCTTCCCCCCGGCGCGCACATTCCGTTAACTTCCGTGACTCATACGCCCCGTACGACCCGCACGAGGCGTTCGACCCGCGGAGCCTCAGTGCTCTGGTGAGTCCCGGGGGAATGCCTCATGACACGCGCCATCTCTCTGCACGACGTGAGCAAGACCTACGCCAAGGGCGTCCGCGTGGTGGACCGCCTCTCGCTCGACATCGCGCCCGGCGAGTTCCTGGTGCTGCTCGGGCCCTCCGGCTGCGGGAAGTCCACCGTGCTCAGGATGATCGCCGGGCTGGAGGAGATCACCGAGGGGCAGTTGCTGCTCGACGGCGAGTACGGCAACGATCTGCCTCCCTCCGGCCGGGACATGGCGATGGTCTTCCAGAACTTCGCGCTCTACCCGAACATGACCAGCCGCGACAACATCGGCTTCCCGCTGCGCATCGAGTCGCCCGGCGCGGACCCCGCCGGCCGCGTCGACGCCACCGCCCGCATGCTGGGCATCGAGGACCTCCTCGACCGCTTCCCCAGCCAGCTCTCCGGCGGCGAACGCCAGCGCGTCGCCATGGGCCGCGCGATCTCCCGGCACCCCTCCGCCTTCCTGATGGACGAGCCGCTGTCCAACCTCGACGCCAAGCTCCGCAACCATCTGCGCGCCGAAATGTCCAAGCTGACCCGCGAGTTGGGCGTCACCACCGTCTACGTCACCCATGACCAGTCCGAGGCCATGTCCCTGGGCGACCGGGTCGCCGTCCTGCGCGGCGGCGTCCTCCAGCAGGTGGACACCCCGCGCGCGGTGTACGCCCTGCCCCGCAATGTCTTCGTGGCCGCCTTCATCGGCACCCCGCGCATCAACCTGCTGCGGGGCCTGGTCCGCGCCCCGCTCGACGGCGCCATGACCATCAGCCTGGGCAAGCAGTTCCTGCGCCTGCCCGAACCCCTGTCCCTGGACCACCAGTTGCTGCGCGTGCAGCAGGGCCGCGAAGTGATCGTGGGGCTGCGCTCGGAGGCCGTTCGGATCGCCCCCAAGTTCTCGGCCTCGTCCCGGCGCTCGGGAGCGCCCGCGCCCGTCGCCCGGCCCGGGGAGGTGACGATCACCGGGCTGGTGGAGCACATGGAGTTCCAGGGCCACGAGGTCCTCGTCCACTTCAACACCGGCTCCCGCCCCGCCGTCGTACCCGATCTGGAGGCCCCGCGTCCCATCCGGCGCCCGACCCGGCGGCGCCGTCGGGAGGGCACGGTCCTGAACCGGCTGCGGGACCGGGCGGGCGCCCTGCGTGCGGGACCCGTGGTGGTGCTGGAGCACCCCGCCGGACCCGCGCCGGAACCGGTCGCAGCGCCGGAGCCGCGCCTGCCCGGCGACCTGGTCGTGCGGACCACGCCGGACATCGAACTGCGGCACGGGATGCAGGTGCCTCTCCTGGTGGACCTCGCCCGCCTGTTCGTCTTCGACCAGCGCGGCGAGCGCATCTGTCCGGCCCCGGACCGGCTGCCCGACCTGGAGGAGTGAAGGGCCCCGGCAGGCCGGGGACCGGCAGGACGAGGGGCGTACGGCCGACGGAAAGCTACCAGCGCTAGTTTGTGGGCTGTCAGTAGCTTGTTTCACGCGGACGAGACCGACGGCCCCCGCCCCGGAGGAGCACGATGAAGGCACACGACGGCATGTACATCGACGGCGCCTGGCGTCCCGCCGCGGGCCGGGACGTCATCGAGGTGGTGAACCCGGCCGACGAGCGGGTGATCGGCACCGTGCCCGCGGGCACCGCCGAGGACGTCGACGCGGCCGTACGCGCGGCCCGCGCCGCCCTGCCCGGCTGGTCCGCGACTCCGCCCGCCGAGCGGGCCGCCCACCTGGCCGCCCTGCGGGACGTGCTGGCGGCCCGCGAGGAGGAGATCGCCGAGACCGTCACCGCCGAACTCGGCGCGCCGCTCGCCTTCTCCCGGACGGTCCACGTGGGCGTGCCGATCGCGGTCGCCGGCTTCTACGCCGGCCTCGCGGCGACGTACGCCTTCGAGGAGAAGATCGGCAACTCCACCGTGTACCACGAGCCGGTCGGCGTGGTCGGCGCGATCACCCCCTGGAACTACCCGCTGCACCAGATCGTCGCCAAGGCCGCCCCCGCGCTGGCCGCCGGCTGCACCGTCGTCCTCAAGCCCGCCGAGGACACCCCGCTCACCGCCCGGCTGTTCGCCCGGGCGGTCGACGAGGCCGGGCTGCCGGCGGGCGTGTTCAACCTGGTCACCGGCCTCGGCCCGGTCGCCGGACAGGCGCTCGCCGAGCACCCGGACGTGGACCTGGTCTCCTTCACCGGCTCCACGGCCGTCGGCAGGCGGATCGGCGCGATCGCGGGCGCCGCCGTCAAGAAGGTCGCCCTGGAACTGGGCGGCAAGTCCGCCAACGTCATCCTTCCGAGCGCCGACCTGGCCAGGGCGGTGAACGTCGGCGTCGCCAACGTCATGTCCAACTCCGGCCAGACGTGCAGCGCCTGGACCCGCATGCTGGTCCACAACGACCAGTACGAGGAGGCGGTCGCCCTGGCCGCGACGGCCGCCGCCAAGTACGGCGAGCGCATCGGTCCCGTGGTGAACGCCAAGCAGCGGGCACGTGTGCGCGGGTACATCGAGAAGGGCGTCGCCGAGGGCGCCCGCCTCGTCGCGGGCGGCCCCGGATCCCCGCGCGAACGGGGCTACTTCGTCAGCCCCACCGTCCTCGCCGACGTCACCCCCCGGATGACCGTCGCCCAGGAGGAGATCTTCGGCCCGGTCCTCTCCATCCTCCGCTACGACGACGAGGAGGACGCCCTGCGCATCGCCAACGGCACGGTCTACGGCCTCGCCGGCGCCGTCTGGGCGGGCGACGAGGCGGAGGCGGTGGCCTTCGCCCGCCGGCTGGACACCGGCCAGGTCGACATCAACGGCGGCCGCTTCAACCCCCTCGCCCCCTTCGGCGGCTACAAGCAGTCCGGCGTGGGCCGCGAACTCGGCACGCACGGCCTCACCGAATACCTCCAGACCAAGTCCCTCCAGTTCTAAGGGAGTCACGCCTCATGGCCGTACGTGCCGCCGTCCTGCCCGCTGTCGGCTCGCCGTTGGAGATCACCGGGATCGAGTTGCCGGAGCCGGGGCCCGGACGGGTTCGTGTCCGGCTCGCCGCCGCCGGGGTCTGCCACTCCGATCTGTCCCTGACGAACGGCACCCTGCGGGTGCCGGTGCCCGCCGTTCTCGGTCATGAGGGCGCGGGGACCGTCGTCGCGGTCGGCGAAGGCGTAACCCAGGTCGCGCCGGGGGACACGGTGGTGCTCAACTGGGCGCCGTCCTGCGGGAACTGCCACGCCTGCTCGCTCGGCGAGGTCTGGCTGTGCGCCAACGCGATGAACGGCGCCGCCGACGTCCACGCCCGCACCGCCGACGGCACCGAACTGCACCCCGGCCTGAACGTCGCCGCCTTCGCCGAGGAGACGGTGGTCGCCGCCTCCTGCGTGCTGCCCCTCCCGGACGGCGTCCCGGTCACCGACGCCGCGCTCCTCGGCTGCGCCGTCCTCACCGGCTACGGTGCCGTCCACCACGCGGCGAAGGTGCGCCCCGGTGAGACGGTCGCGGTGTTCGGCGTCGGCGGAGTGGGCCTCGCCACCCTCCAGGCAGCCCGGATCGCCGGCGCCGGGAGGATCGTCGCCGTGGACGTCTCCCCGGAGAAGGAGGAACTCGCCCGCCGGGCGGGCGCCACCGACTTCCTCCCGGCCACCGGGGACACCCCCCGCGAGATCCGCGCCCTCACCGGGAGACAGGGGGTCGACGCCGCCGTGGAATGCGTGGGCCGCGCGGTCACCATCCGCGCCGCCTGGGAGTCCACCCGCCGTGGCGGCCGCACGACCGTCGTCGGCATCGGCGGCAAGGACGAGCAGGTCACCTTCAACGCCCTGGAGCTCTTCCACTGGGGCCGCACCCTGACCGGGTGCGTCTACGGCAACTCGGATCCGGCCAGGGACCTGCCCGTGCTCGCCGAACACGTCCGCACCGGCCGGCTCGACCTGGCCACCCTGGTCACCGACCGGATCACCCTGGACGACATCCCGGCCGCCTTCGAGAACATGCTGGCCGGCAAGGGCGGCCGGGCGCTGGTGGTGTTCTGAGGCCCGCCGGTCGTCCCGGGGTCAGGACACGCGCTCCGGCCGGGGCTCCTCACGTGCCGTCCGGGAGGTCCGGCGGTGCGGACGGGAGCGGGAGACCGCCACTCCGGCCAGGCACAGAGCCCCGCCCACCAGGGTCACCGGACCCGGCACCTCACCCAGCGCCAGCCACGACATCAGCACGACCAGGGCCGGTACCGCGTACGTCGTCGCGCCCATCCGGCTCGCGGTCGTACGGGACAGCGCGTAGGCCCAGGTCGTGAACGCGAGCGCGGTCGGGAACACGCCCAGGTAGACCATGTTGAGCGTGGCCGGCAGCGGGGCGCGGGCGGCCTCGTGGAGGAGTTGGCCGGTGAAGGGGAGGCAGACGACCGCGCCGACCAGGCACCCGAACGTCGTCACCTGCAACACGCTCGCCCGGCCCAGCGCCGGCTTCTGGGCGACGACCCCGGAGGCGTACGCGACCGCCGCCAGCAGGCACAGCACCACGCCCAGCACCGAGGATCCGCCCCCGCCCGACATCGACAGGCCCACGGTCACCGCCCCCGCGAACGACACCGCCATGCCCGCCAGCAGCCTCGGCGGCATCGGATCCCCCAGCAGCCGCGCCCCGAGCAGCGCGATCAGCAGCGGGCCGACATTGACCACCAGCGCCGCGGTCCCGGCGTCCACCTGCTGCTCGCCCCAGTTCAGGGCCACCATGTAGAAGCCGAACCACAGCAGCCCGGATATCGCGATCCCGCGCCAGGCCGCCCGCGGCGGCCACCCCTCCCGCCGCACCAGGCAGATCGCGCCCAGCGTCAGGGCTCCGGCCAGCAGCCGCCCGAGGGCCAGCGCGCCCGGCGAGTACGCGGCACCCGCACTGCGGATCGAGACGAAGGCGGAGGCCCACAGCACCACGGTGACCGTGGCGGCCGCGGCGGCCAGGCGGGACGGGGAGACGTTCATCATGCTTCCTGAGGTTAGGTGGGCAGGGGTGAGCGGGGCTCGCGGATTTCGGACGTCCAGGACCGGCCGGCGGCGCGCTCAGCGCAGCGCCGCCGTCTCGATCCCCAGCAGGTCGGACAGGGCGCGCTCGCCGGCCGGGGTGACCCCGACGGCGCGCTCCGAGCCGATGCGCACGCACCAGCCCGCGTCGAAGGCGTGCCGGCACAGGCCCGCGCCGGCGGCCCCCGCGAGATGGGGGCGCCGTTCCGTCCAGTCGAGGCAGGCCCGGACCAGCGGGCGCCGCCCCGTGCGGTCCAGGCCGATGCCCATCGTGCCGAACCAGGTCAGCCCGGCGTCCGTGAGCGCGAAGCCGAGGTCCTGGCGCAGCAGCCCGCGCGCGGTGAACGCGTCGGTGAGCGCGATGCCGAGCCGCCCGGCGAGATGGTCGTAACAGGTGCGCCCGCGGGCCATCGCCGACCCGGCGCTCGACTCCCGCAGCGTGCGCGGCCGGCGCGCGGCCCGCGGGGCGGCCTGGGCGGCCAGGTCCTCCACGAGCTGGGCGACCCGCGCGTCGGCCAGGCGTACGTACCGGTGCCGGCCCTGACGCTCCTCGGTGAGCAGCCCGCCCGCGACGAGCTTGCCCAGGTGCTCGCTGAGCGTGGAGGCGGCGACGCCCGCGTGCCGGGCCAGTTCGCCGGCCGTCCACGCCCGTCCGTCGAGCAGCGCCAGCAGGCACGCGGCCCGCGTCTCGTCGGCGATCAGCCCGGCGAGCGCGGCCAGCGGAGGTGCCACGGGGTCCTGACGCCGGGTCCCTGTCCGTTCTCCGGTGCTCATGAGGCCAGCATGGGACACGGACGCTTCGGCGCGCGCCGAAGTGTGCTCACGTGCTCCGCCCCACCTGCTCGTACTGCCGAGCCAGCCCGTCCAGCAGTGCCGCGAGACCGGTCTCGAAGGCCCGTTCGTCGATCTTCTCCTGCTGCTCGGCCAGCAGATGGGCCTGCCCGAGACGCGGGTAGTCGGCCGGGTCGTAGGCCCCGGCGTCGTCCACGAAGCCCCCGGCGAAGGAGCCGAGCGCGGAGCCCATGATGAAGTACCGCATCAGCGCGCCGATGGAGGTCGCCTGCGCCGGTGGCCAGCCCGCGTCGACCATCGCGCCGTAGACCGCGTCGGCCAGCCGCAGCGCGGCGGGACGGCGGCCGGGGCCGCGGGCGAGGACCGGAACGACGTTCGGGTGGTCGCGCAGGGCGGCCCGGTAGGACACGGCCCAGTCGTGCAGCGCGGTCCGCCAGTCCCGGCCGTCCTCGAACATGGACAGGTCGACCTGGGCGCTCACCGAGTCCGCGACCGCCTCCAGGATCTCGTCCTTGGTCCGGAAGTGGTTGTAGAGCGAGGGCCCGCTCACCCCCAGCTCGGCTGCGAGCCGGCGGGTGGAGACGGCCGCCAGGCCCTCCGCGTCCACGAGCTCCCGCGCCGTCGCGACGATGCGGCCGGTGCTGAGGAGCGGGGTGCGGGGTCGGGCCATGGCGCACATCGTAGAGCCGCGGGATCGAACAGGCGGCGCCCGCGCGGGCGGGCGTTGCGGGCCCCGGTGCCGGTAGCCGAAGTTCTGAGTACGCGAGCTGAGTATCCCGGCGGATGCGGCGGCGGGCCCGTGGGCCGACGCTGGTCGCCATGAGTGACACACCGGTCAAGCAGCAGAGCACCGCCGCTTTCTACGGCCAGGCGGTCGCCTCCTTCGGCATCGCCATGGCCGCCACCGCCATCGGCATCTTCAGACTGGACGCCGACGCCTGGGTGCGCGCCTTCCTCGCCATCGCCGTCCTGTACCTTGTCACCTCCGCGTTCACGCTCGCCAAGGTGATCAGGGACCGCCAGGAGGCCGGCCGGATCGTCAGCCGGGTCGACCAGGCGCGGCTGGAGAAGCTGCTCTCCGAACACGATCCCTTCGAGAAGCTGTGAGGCCGCGGGCCGCGCCGCACCGCCGGCCCAGCAGGCTAAGCGAGCGCTCACCCTCGGCGGTATGGTGGACCCCCTGACGCGAAAGAGGGGCGAGCGATGACTACGGCGGAGGAGACGGCCGGCGGTGACCCGCAGCCGTGGGGCGAGGTCACCCCGGACGCGGCCCGGCGGCTGCTCGTGGCCGCCGTGGAGGCCTTCGCCGAACGGGGCTACCACGCGACGACGACCCGCGACATCGCGGGCCGGGCCGGAATGAGCCCGGCCGCCCTCTACATCCACTACCGGACCAAGGAAGAACTGCTCCACCGCATCAGCCGGATCGGCCACGAGAAGGCGCTGGAGATCCTGCGCACCGCCGCCCGGCGCGAGGGCGGCGCGACCGAGCGGCTCGCCGACGCCGTCAGCTCCTTCGTGCGCTGGCACGCGGGCGGGCGCACCACCGCCCGGGTCGTGCAGTACGAACTGGACTCGCTCGGTCCGGACGCCCGCGCGGAGATCCTCGCACTGCGCCGCCAGGTCGACGCCGAGGTGCGCGGGATCATCGAGGACGGCGTCGCCTCGGGCGAGTTCGACGTGCCGGACGTGCGCGGCACCACGCTTGCCGTGCTCTCCCTGTGCATCGACGTCGCCCGCTGGTTCAACCTCGACGGCCCCCGCACCCCCGAGGAGGTCGGCGCGCTGTACGCCGACCTCGTGCTGCGGATGGTCGGGGCCGGCCGCCACCTTCCCGAGCGGCCCTAGAACCGCCACCTTCCCCGAGAGGCCCTAGAAGTAGTACCGCACCACCGACTCCGCCACGCACACCGGCTTGTCGCCGCCCTCGCGCTCCACGGTGAAGGCGACGGTCGCCTGCACCCCGTCCGGCACGTCGTCCACGCCGGTGATCACGGCGGTGGACCGCAGTCGTGAGCCGACCGGGACGGGGGCGGGGAAACGGACCTTGTTGGTGCCGTAGTTGACGCCCATCCGCACACCCTCGACCGCGATCAGCTGCGGCCCGAAGATCGGCAGCAGCGACAGGGTCAGATAGCCGTGGGCGATGGTCGTGCCGAAGGGGCCCGCGGCGGCCTTCTCCGGGTCCACGTGGATCCACTGGTGGTCGCCGGTCGCGTCGGCGAACAGGTCGATCCGCTTCTGGTCGATCTCCAGCCAGTCGGTGTACCCCAGCCGCTCACCCACCGCCGCCCTGAGTTCGTCGGGGGACGTGAAGATCCTCGGCTCTGCCATGTGTCCGGCCTCCCGCCTCGCGGTCGAAGTCTAAGCAACTGCTTAGCATGGCCGGGTCCGGGGCCCCTGTCAACGGACCGGGCGGGTGACGCGGTGGGTAGGCTCTGAGAGGTGCCCCAGATCCCCGAGAAGATCCACGAGCTGACCGTCGGCCAGGTGTCGGCCCGCAGCGGCGCCGCCGTCTCCGCCCTGCACTTCTACGAGTCCAAGGGTCTGATCAGCAGCCGCCGCACATCGGGCAACCAGCGCCGCTACTCCCGCGACACGCTGCGCCGGGTCGCCTTCGTCCGGGCGGCGCAGCGCGTGGGCATCCCGCTCGCCACGATCCGTGAGGCGCTCGCCCGGCTCCCCGAGGAGCGCACCCCCACCCGGGAGGACTGGGCCCGGCTCTCCGAGGCCTGGCGCTCCGAACTCGACGAGCGCATCAGGCAGCTCAACCGCCTGCGCGACCACCTCACCGACTGCATCGGCTGCGGCTGCCTGTCCCTGGACACCTGTGTGCTGTCCAACCCGGACGACGTCTTCGGTGAACGTCTGACGGGCTCGCGCCTGATGGCGGAGCGGGGGAGCGGCGCCGGCCGCGCGTAGTCCCCCCGCGGCCGGCGGCAGCGCATCCTGGCGGAACCGGCCGCCGCCGCGCCGAACCCCCCCGGACCGCCCTGTGAGACGCGCCGGTCCGCCCCGTGCCGACGGGCGCCGGCGGTCCCCCGGCCGCCGGGCGGGCTCCGAGGCGCCCCGTCATCCGCCCGGCAGGACCGGCGCACCTCACCTCAAGGGCCTGCCGTCGTGGTCAGGCGGACATCAACAGCCGCCCCCGCCTGGCGTACGCCAGGGCCTCGGGCGTGAGAACGGGCAGCGGGACCAGGATCCCGCAGACCGTGCAGACCGGGCCGGACGACGGTTCGTGATCCAGGTCGTACGTCCAGGCCAGCCGCTCGCCGCCGCACACCGGGCACGCCGCGCCCGGCTCGCGCTCCAGCGCGGCGATCAGCCGGCTCAGCACCTCGGCCAGCGGTTCCCTCGGGTGTACCCGAGGGTCGTCGCACCAGGCCACCCCGAAGCCGCCCCAGGTCATCCGGTGCCAGTCGTCCACGCTGCCCGGCCTGCGCAGCCCGTCGTGCTTCTCCTGCTTACGGCGTCTGGCGAACCCGGCCTCGTAGTCGAGCCACACCGAACGCGCTTCTTCCAGTTCGTCCAGTGCGGCCACGAGCCGCACCGGATCGGGGGACCTGTCCTCGGGACCGAACCCGGCCCGGGAGCACAGATGGTCCCAGGTCGCCCTGTGCCCATAGGGAGCGAACCGCTCGAGGCACTTGCGCAGCGAGTAACGCCGCAGCGCCAGATCGCACCGCGGGTCCCTCACCTGTCTCGCCAGACTCCGGAAACCGGCCATCGCCCTGCACCTCCGTCACACCTGCATCCGCACTTCGGTCACTGCGGCGTCGTCGTACGGAGCCGTCGTGATGGCTCCGCCGGATAGACGTGCCGACATCCGATCCGGCTCCATCCGTTTTCCGATGCCCGCCATAACGCCGCCCTGGTTGACCCTCACGAGGTGCCCCCAAAAAGTGACGCATGTTCATCTTCCCCCCGAGGGATACCGGCGGTAACGTCCCGGCACCACCCCCGTCGGGAGGAGCTGCCATGCACCGGCGCACCCCACATTTCGCGCTTGACAGACTGAGAACTCCCCGCAGATTCCCCGGGTTCCTGAAGACCGCATCGGTATGCGTCCTCATTGCCGGTCTTTTGTCACCCTTTTCCCAAGCGGCCGCGGCCGGGACGCCGGCCGGCAGCGCCGCCGGCGCGACCGCCGCGGCCTCGAACGACTACTGCGGCGGCCAGTGCTCCGACATCCTGCCGCCCGGCGAGAACGGCAACGCCACCCTCGCCCAGATCCTCCTCAACCAGGCCTTCGGTACCCAGCCGAGCCACGCCGAGGACCAGCTCGGCCCGTACGCCAACCTGGCCACGGGCTACCCGGCGCTCACCGACGCGAAGATCAACTCCTTCTTCAACGACGCCTCGTTCGGCGTCCCCTCCGGGCAGGTCGCCTCCACCGAGAAACCCGCGGGCCGCAGTGACGTGACGATCGTCCGCGACAATAAGACCGGTGTGCCGCACATCACGGGCACCACCCGCTACGGCACCGAGTTCGGCGCCGGGTACGCCGCCGCCCAGGACCGGCTGTGGCTCATGGACGTCTTCCGGCACGTCGGCCGCGGGCAGCTGACCTCCTTCGCCGGCGGCGCGGCCGCCAACCAGGGCCTGGAGCAGGAGTTCTGGCGCAACGCCCCGTACACCGAGGCCGACCTCCAGGCGCAGATCGACCGCGCCGTGGCCGGGAACGGCGCCCGCGGGCAGCAGGCCCTCGTCGACGTGAACGCCTACCTCGACGGCATCAACGCCTACATCGACGCCTCCGACTCCGGCCGCTACTTCCCCGGCGAGTACGTCCTGACCGGCCACAAGGACTCGATCACCAACGCCGGCACCATCGCCCACTTCAAGGTCACCGACCTGGTCGCGCTGGGCTCCGTGGTCGGCGCCCTGTTCGGCTCGGGCGGCGGCGGCGAGGTGAACAACGCGCTGTCCCTGCTGGCCGCCCAGTCCAAGTTCGGCGTCGAGGAGGGCACCAGGATCTGGGAGTCCTTCCGTGAGCGCAACGACCCCGAGGCCGTCCTGACCGTGCACGACGGCAGGAGCTACCCGTACGCGACGAAGCCCGACGACCCCAGGGGCCGGGCCCTGCCCGACGCCGGCTCGGTGGCCCAGGAGCCGCTGGTGCACAACCGCACCGGCAGCGCGGCGACCGCGGCCGCGCGGGGCGCCACCTCCTCGGCCGCGAAGAGCGCTCTGACCTCCGCCCGGCGCGGCATGTCCAACGCCCTCGTCGTCGGCGGCGAGCACACCGCGAGCGGCCACCCGGTCGCCGTCTTCGGCCCGCAGACCGGCTACTTCGCGCCCCAGCTGCTCATGCTCCAGGAGATCCAGGGTCCGGGCATCAGCGCCCGCGGCGCCTCCTTCGCCGGCCTGAGCATGTACGTCGAACTCGGCCGCGGCCAGGACTACTCGTGGAGCGCCACGACCTCCGGCCAGGACATCATCGACACCTACGCCGTCGAACTGTGCCAGGACGACTTCCACTACCTGTACCGCGGCACCTGCACGGCCATGGACAAGGTCGAGCAGACCAACTCCTGGAAGCCCACCGTCGCCGACGGAACGGCGGCCGGCTCCTACACCATGCGCGTGTGGCGCACGAAGTACGGCCCGGTCGAGTACCGCGCCACCGTCGGCGGCAAGAAGGTCGCCTACACCACCCTGCGCTCCTCCTTCCTGCACGAGGCCGACTCGATCATCGGCTTCCAGATGCTCAACGACCCCGACTTCGTCAAGGGCCCCGAGGACTTCCAGAAGGCCGCGCAGCACATCAACTACACGTTCAACTGGTTCTACGCCGACTCCCGGCACACCGCGTACTACAACAGCGGCGACAACCCGGTGCGGGCGAGCGGCGTGGACACCGAGTTCCCGGTGTGGGCGCAGCCGGCGTACGAGTGGCGGAACTGGGACCCGGCGGTCAACATCGCGGACTACACCCCGTCCTCCGCCCACCCCGCCTCCGTCGACCAGGACTACTACGTCTCCTGGAACAACAAGCAGGCCCTGGACTACTCCGCGGCCTCCTGGGGCAACGGCTCCGTGCACCGCGGCGACCTGCTGGAGGACCGGGTGCAGAAGCTGGTCGCGGCCGGCGGGGTGACCCGAGCCTCGCTGGTGAAGGCCATGGCGGACGCTGCCGTGGCCGACCTCAGGGCCGAGGACGTGCTGCCGAACCTGCTGAAGGTGATCAACAGCTCGCCGGTGACCGACCCCACGGCCGCGGCCGCGGTGGGCAAGCTCCGGACATGGCTGTCCGCGGGCGCCAAACGCACCGAGACCTCGGCGGGATCCAAGACCTACGCCAACGCCGAGGCCATCCGGATCCTGGACGCCTGGTGGCCGCTGCTGGTGAAGGCCGAGTTCGAACCGGGGCTCGGCAGCGACCTGTACGGCGCCTTCACCGCCAACCTGCCGGTCGACGAGTCCCCGTCGGCCGGGCACGGCCCGACCGGCTCGCACGCCGGAAGCGCCTTCCAGTACGGCTGGTGGAGCTATGTCGACAAGGACATCCGGGCGGTGCTCGGTGAGCCGGTGCGGGGTCCGCTGGCGCGGACGTTCTGCGGCGGCGGCAGCCTGAACGCCTGCCGGGACACCCTGATCGGCACGCTGAAGCAGGCGGCCGGAGCCACCGCCGCCCAGGTCTACCCCGGCGACGACCAGTGCTCCGCGGGTGACCAGTGGTGCGCCGACTCGATCGTCCAGCGCGTCCTGGGCGGCATCAAGCACGGGAAGATCAGCTGGCAGAACCGCCCGACCTTCCAGCAGGTCGTGGAGTACACCGGTCACCGCTAGTGCTGCGACCGGAAAGGTTCACCGGCTCGCGACGCCCGGCACGGCACCTCGCCGCGTTGTCGCATCACCCGAGTACATCCAGTACGCGGGCAATGCTCCGCCTTGCGATGCACCGCACCGGACGCCGCGAGCTTCCCGGCAAACCTTTCCGGTCACAGCACTAGACCCTCCGAACGGGCGGCGGGCCGGTGTCAGCGGACACGGCCCGCCGCCAGCACCACCCGCGCCAGCTCCGGGTGCACGATGTCGCTGTGCGCGCCGGACGGCGGACCACCGCGCCTGACCACCTCGGCCGCGTCCACGTTCACGCATCCCGACGCCGGGAACGGCCCGGCCAGGGCCGCGGAGAGGGTGCACGCGCGCGTGCCGGGCACCGCCTGCACGCCGTCGTGCCCCATCGCGCCCCAGGCGGCCCCGAGCAGGGAGCCGACGTCGAGGCCGAGCACCGACCGGTCGTCGTCCGCCATCCGCGAGGCCAGCGGATACAGCGTGCCGAGGGCCGTGTCGAAGCGGGAGTGGCAGCACACCAGGGGGCCGTCGACACGGCGCTCCCGGCCCCGCAGCACCCCGCCCGCGCGCGGATCTCCGGGCAGTCGGGGCGCGAACGCGTAGTGGGAGAAGGCCCCTTGGAGCAGTGTCACGGACTTCACCGTCCGCACCTCCTCGGGCAGCCCGCTCAGCGCGAACGACACCAGCCGCCCGCCGAAGCTGTGGCCCACCAGATGGACCCGCACCCCGGGCGCCGCCTGCGCGAGCCGTCCGACCACCGGGCCGAGCCCCCGCTCGCCGACCGTGCCCGCGCGCCGCTTCATCGTGTAGTACGTCGCCTGCCGCAGCAGCTCCTTCGCGCCGTCCCACGGGTTCGGCAGCGTGAACGACCGCCGCCCGCCCGGGTCCCCGAGCCCGGCGAGGGCGTCGGCGAACTCGGCGCAGACCTCCGCCGCGGGCCGTGCGAACATCGCCGGCTCGCGCCACGGCACGCCCTCCGTCACGGTGTCCGCCGCGAACCGGGCCCACGGCCCCGGCGACACGCCCTCGACCAGCCGCCGCACCAGCCGTCCGAACTCCTCCAGCGCGGCCGGTTCGCGCGCGGGACCGTCCAGCATGCGCGCGAGCGCGTCGACCACCGTGGCCCGCCCGGGGAAGGTGTCCCGCAGCGCCTTCCGGGTGTCCTTGTCGAGCGCCGCCGACGGCACCGGCCCGGCGGCGGTGGACCGGGGGAAGCCGGGGATGGGCTCGTCGCAGAACCGCATCGACGGCCACACCACCCCGACGTACCCGATCCGGGCCGCCGGGGCGAGCCGCGGGACCGGTTCGAAGAAGCTGCTGTAGAGCCGGGTCGCGCCCGAACGGTCGTTGTTCCAGCCGTGCGCGAAGACGATCAGGTCGCGCACCGCCCGCCGTTCGACGCCGGCGAGCAGCCGGTCCCGCTCGGCGCCGTCCACGTCCCCGTCGGCGTCGAAGGTCAGTTCCCAGTAGGGAGCCACGCTGATGTCCGGTACCGCCATGACCGACCCCCTCGTCCCCGGAAGCGGAGCGATGTGTCGCGCATCGTCCTGCCAACGGGCCGGGCCGGCCAGGGGTCACGGCTCATCAGTAGAGGAGGTATTCCTTCCGGGTCTTCCGGAACGCGGCCAGCTCCTGCCGCCAGGCCGCCACCACCTCGTCCGTGCCCGCGCCGGCGTCGATCATCGTGCGCACCCGGGTGGAACCGGTGAGCTTGTCGATCCAGTTGTCCGAGCGCCAGGCGAACCCGCTCCAGACCCGCTTGGCGGTCACGAGCAGCGCGATCCCGGTCCGCACCGGATCGAAGGCGTCCCGGTCGTGCACGTGGATCTGCACCCCGCCGACGGTCTTGTCCTGGAACTTGGAGAAGGTGGGCGTGAAGTACGCCTCCCGGAAGTGCACGCCCGGCAGGCGCAGCGCGCTGGCCGCGGCCGCCCAGCGCCCGTCGACGCCCGCCGCGCCCAGCAGCTCGAAGGGGCGGGTGGTGCCCCGTCCCTCCGACAGGTTGGTGCCCTCGAACAGGCACGTTCCGGAGTAGACCAGGGCGGTGTCGGGAGTCGGCATGTTCGGGCTCGGCGGCACCCAGGGCAGCCCGGAGACGTCGTAGAAGTCCGACCGCCTCCAGCCGGTCATCAGGACGGTCTCCAGCGGAACCGGCGTGGTGAGGAACTCGCCGTTGAACAGTCGCGCCAGCTCGGCGACGGTCATGCCGTGGGCCTGCGCGATCGGCCGGCGCCCGACGAAGGTCGCGAACTCCTCGTGCAGCACCGGACCCAGTGCCTCCCGGCCGGTCACCGGGTTGGGCCGGTCGAGCACCACGAACCGTTTGCCGGCGAGGGCCGCGGCCTCCATGCAGTCGTAGAGCGTCCAGATGTAGGTGTAGAAGCGGGCGCCCGCGTCCTGGATGTCGAAGACGACCGTGTCCACGCCGGAGGCCGTGAAGACGTCGGCGAGCGGCTGCCCGCTCTTGAGGTACGTGTCGTACACCGGCAGTCCGGTGGCCGGGTCGTCGTAGCGGCCCTCCGAGCCGCCCGCCTGCGCGGTGCCGCGGAAGCCGTGCTCGGGGCCGAAGACGGCCACCAGGTTCACCCGGCGGTCGGCGTGCATCACGTCCACGATGTGCCGCACGTCCCGGGTGACGCCGGTCGGGTTGGTGACGACTCCGACCAGCTGCCCGCGCAGGGAGGCGTAGCCCTCGGCGTCGAGGCGCTCGAAACCGGTGCGCAGCGGGCGGTTGCCACCGGGGGCGGCCTGGGCCGGGGCCGCCACGGCTCCGGAGGCCGCCGCGGCGGCGGTGGTGGCGAGCAGGCTCCGTCTGGACAGCTTCATACAGTGACCTCCGTGATCGCTGCGGGTGTCATGTTCACGCACGCTAGCGTGCGTCCGTCCCCCAGGGAACGAAGCGGACGGCGCCTCCTGCGGAACATCCCTTCCGGCACCACATACCGACTGGTTAGTCTGGTGGGGCGGAGTCGAGTCGATCCGTGTCGTGTCGTGTCGGAGCCATGCCGAAGGAGACCGATGGTGCAAGCCGTGCAGGGTGCGGGAGTGGTCGTCACCGGGGCCGGGGGCGGTATCGGCGCCGCGCTGGCCCGCCGGTTCGCCGCCGAGGGCGCCCGGGTCGTCGTCAACGACCTCGACGCCGACCGGGCCGTGTCCGTCGCCGGCGAGATCGGCGGCATCGCGGTCCCGGGCGACGCCTCCGAGGTCGTCGCCGCGGCCCGTGACGCGCTCGGCGGCACGGTCGACGTCTACTGCGCCAACGCGGGCCTCGGCTCGGGCGGTTCGGAGGCGGCCGGGGAGGAGGTGTGGGCACAGGCCTGGGACGTCAACGTCATGGCCCACGTCCGCGCCGCCGAGACGCTGCTCCCCGCCTGGCTGGAACGCGGGAGCGGCCGGTTCGTCTCCACCGTGTCCGCGGCCGGGCTGCTCACCATGATCGGCGCGGCTCCCTACAGCGTCACCAAACACGGCGCGTACGCCTTCGCCGAGTGGCTGTCGCTGACCTACCGCCACCGCGGGATCAAGGTGCACGCGATCTGCCCGCAGGGCGTGCGCACCGGCATGCTGGCCGCCACCGGCAGTGCCGGCGACCTGGTGCTCCAGCCCACCGCGATCGAGCCGGAGGGCGTGGCCGACGCCCTGCTCGACGGTATCGCCGAGGACCGCTTCCTGATCCTGCCGCACCCCGAGGTCGCCGGGTTCTACCGGGCCCGGTCCGCCGACCCCGACCGCTGGCTGACGAACATGAACCACATCCAGCGGAAATGGGAGGAGACCCGCTGACGCCGGGGGCGCGGGCGACCGGGGCCGACCGAGATCCTGCCGGACTTGCCGGGGACGGCAAATGGGAAGATCCTCCGTCGGGAACTGCGTTCCCGTAGGCAGCACAGCGAGCAGGAACACGGAAGGCAGGTGGCGGCAGGTGCCCAGGACGACGGACTCAGGCGGCACTCCGGTGCCGCAGCGGCTCCTGGCCGCCGCCACCCGGCTCTTCGCCGAGCAGGGCTACGACCGCACCTCGGTGCAGGAGATCGTCGAGGCGGCCGGTGTCACCAAAGGCGCGCTCTACCACTACTTCGGCTCCAAGGACGATCTCCTGCACGAGGTGTACGCGCGCGTGCTGCGGGTCCAGCAGGAGCGTCTGGACGCCTTCGCGGACGCCGACGAACCGGTCGAGAAGCGGCTGCGGGACGCGGCGGCGGACGTGGTGGTCACCACCATCGAGAACCTCGACGACGCCATGATCTTCTTCCGCTCGATGCACCACCTGAGCCCGGAGAAGAACAAGCAGGTGCGCGCCGAGCGCCGGCGCTACCACGAACGCTTCCGCGCGCTCATCGAGGAGGGCCAGCGGGCCGGCGTCTTCTCCACGGCGACCCCGGCGGACCTCGTGGTCGACTACCACTTCGGCTCCGTCCACCACCTGTCGACCTGGTACCGGCCCGACGGCCCGCTCGGTCCCCAGCAGGTCGCCGACCACCTGGCCGACCTGCTGCTGCGGGCACTGCGGCCGTAGCCGCCGCCCGTCCTTCGCACGCGCGGGTGAGAGGCGGCTGCCGTAGCCGTGCCGCCACCGGGGCCGGTTCACCCCCCTGACCGGTGTGCCTTCAGCCGTTCGTAGGCGGCCAGCCCGTCCGGTACCCACTCCCACTCGCCCAGGCGGCGTTCCACCTCGTCCTCGGGCAGGAAGTCGTGCCAGGCGACCTCCTCGGCCTGCGGCCGTACCGGCAGGTCGCAGCGGACCTGGTAGACAGCCGACCACCAGGTGCGGCCGGCGCCGTCGTCGTACAGGAACTTGAAGAGGTACTCGGGGCGGGGCAGCCCCGTCACCCCCAGTTCCTCCTCGGCCTCGCGCAGGGCCGCGTCGTCGTAGGCCTCGCCGGCGCCGACCACACCGCCGACGAACATGTCGTGGAGGGAGGGGAAGACCAGCTTGGTGGAGGTGCGCCGGTGGACGAAGAGGCGGCCCTCCGCGTCCCGGGCCTGGACGAAGACGCAGCGGTGGCGCAGCCCCTTGGCGTACGCCTCGCCGCGCGGGGACCGCCCGACGACCCGGTCCTGTTCGTCGACGATGTCGAGGATCTCGTCTTCAGCGCTCATGCCGCCATCCAAGCAGGCCGCCGTGCAAGCAGGCCGCCGTCCCGGTGGGCGGCCGTCACCGTCCGCGTGGCCGCGGGCCGGGCCCGGCTCAGCGCGCTTGCAGGTCGTGCTTCCGCTCGGACACCGCCGCCCCGTACGGCATCGCCGGGTGCAGGCCGAGCAGGACGATGCCCGTCACGATGGCCGCGAGGCCCGAAGCCTCCCAGGCCAGCGCCCCGGTGTCGGTGCGCAGCCGGTCGCCGAGGAAGCCCACCCCGCAGGCGATCCCGGCCAGCGGCTCGGCCGCGGTCAGGGCCGGCAGGGACATGCGCAGCGGCGCCGTCTCGAAGGCGCTCTGCATAAGGATCAGCCCGGTGACGCCGATCACCAGCAGGCCGTACGGCTGCCAGCCGGTGAACAGCTCCGTCCAGCCGCCCGCCGAGAACCGCTGCCCGCTCACCCGGGTCAGCGCGTCCTGCACGCCGTAGAGGAGCCCGGCGGCCACCGCCAGCAGGACCGGTCCCCAACTCAGCCGCGAGCGCTTGGCGTACGCCGTCAGCAGCAGGGCCACACCCACCATCACGCCGATGATCAGCCAGTGCCGCAGCGGGTCGGTGACGGCGCTGCCGGCGCGCGGCCGACCCGCCACGATGAACGCGGTCACGCCCCCGGCCAGCAGGGCGAGCCCCGCCCAGCCCTGGCCGCCCAGTGGCTGTCTGGTCTGCCGTCGGGACAGGGCGAGGGCGAACAGCAGGTTCGTGGCCAGCAGCGGTTCCACCAGCGAGATCTCGCCCCGGCCCAGGGCGAAGGCGCCCAGCACCATGCCGCCGATCATCAGCCCCAGACCGCCCAGCCAGCGCGGCACCTTCATCAGGTCCAGCAGCAGCCGGGGCGAGAGGAAGTCGCCGAGCGGTGCCCGCTGGGCCGCGTTCTGCTGGAGCACGAAACCGAAGCCCAGGCAGCAGGCGGCGCTCACGGCGAGAATCACAACCAGAACCGACACGCTGCGTACCTCGATCATCCGGCCGGGCCACGGGGTGCGTAGTCGCCGACTGTAGCGTCCCGGGGTCCGGCCCGCTGCCGGGATGGCCCGGATTCGGGCGGTCCGCCCGGTCACGACGCCCCGCGGTCGGGGGCGATGGCGCGGCCCTGGACCACGGTGGAACCCTCGGCACCGCCGTGCCATGGCGTACGCCACAGGAGTGACCCTCCCGCGGGACGGGACGCCGTCACGGCCCGGAGACCGGGCGTCTTCACAAGTACCGCCTCTGTAAGGGCAGTTGACGCGTGTAACGCGGGGGCGACCCTTGACGGAGCGCATTGGCTGGGGGTTTGCTGTCCGTGATCAGCCGATGGCAAGCCGATGACCGACGAGCAAGCCGAGGCCGGTGGGCCGAACGGGGGGCCGCTCCCGGGGCGTACCGGGCCACGAAACAAAGAGCGCGTGAGGAAGTCCCGCGGTGTCCCCACCCCCGCCTCCCCTCGGACGCGGCCGCAAGCGAGCGGCCCAGGCCTTCGACACCGCTCTCGACGACACCGAACTCCGTGACGCGCGCGTGGCGTTGGCGCAGGGCCGGTGGCAGGTGGTGCGCTCGCTGCTCGTGCGCACCAAGGACGACTGGGACCGCCGGGGACACCGCGTCACCGTCCTCGCCGAGGAGTCCCACACCGCGGCCTGGACCCGTGACTGGCTGCTCGCCGAACCCGAGTCCGCCGACGCCTCCGTCCTGCTCGGCATGTCCCTGGTGCAGGGCGCCCTGTGCGGCAGGGAGAAGCCCGACCGGGCCCGCGAGGCCTGCCGGGCGGCGGCCGAGCTGGCGCCCGAGGACCCCACGCCGTGGCTCGGCCTGCTCCTGCTGGAACGTGGCCTGGGTGACGAGGAGGAGGTGGTCCGCCTCTTCGACAAGGTCCGCCACCGCCATCCCGACCACCACCACGCCCACCACCTGATGGTGGCCCAGCTGGCCGAGCGGCGCGCCGACGCCGGCCCGGACCCGCTGCACGAGGTGTACGACTTCGCCAACTGGGCCGCCGAGCAGGCGCCCGCCGACTCACCGCTGGCCATGCTCCCGGTGGTCGCGCACGCCGAGCGCTACCGCGTCCTGGCCGGCGCCGGTCACGCACAGGCCGACCCGGCCGCCTCCGGGCACTGGACGGGCCGCCGGGCCCGACAGGTGATGAAGGCCGCCTTCGACTGGTGGCTGGAGTGGGAGCAGGAGGGGCATGCCCGCCGCCTGGTCGATCTGAACTTCCTCGCCCACGCCAAGCACTGCGAGGGCCGGGGTGCCGAGGCCGCCGCCCTGTTCCACCGCATCGGCGGCCATCCCACCCAGGCGCCGTGGGCGTACCCCGGCCGAGATCCGTACACCGCCTTCCGCATCGCGCGCGCCGGCGCGCTCGGTGCGGTGTAGTGCCCCGCAACCCCGTACGCACCACGACCCCGACGCCCGAAAGGACGAACCCCCGATGACGACGGGCAGTTCGAGCACGAGCAGAACCACCGCCGACGGTGGCGGCATCAGCACCTTCAAGGGGCAGGATCGCGCCCTGCGCGCCGACCGCCTCGGCACGGGGGGTCTGCTGCTCTCCGTCCTCGCGGCGACCGCCCCGCTCATGGTGGTCGCGGGTGTCATGCCCACCACATTCGCGGTGATGGGCATCGTCGGACAACCGCTGCTCTTCGTGGTCCTCGGCACCGTACTGATCCTCTTCAGCTTCGGATACGCCGAGATGAGCCGCCACGTCCACAACGCGGGCGCCTTCTACGCCTACATCTCCCGGGGCCTCGGCGGCACGGCGGGCGCCGGCGCGGCGCTCGTCGCCCTCGTCGCCTACAACGCGCTCCAGGCCGGCATCTACGGGATCTTCGGCTTCGAGGTCTCCAACCTGTTCGCCACCTACGCCGACGTCACCGTCGCCTGGTGGATCCCCGCGCTCGCGGCCGCGGCCGTCGTCGGCGTGCTCGGCTGGCTGAAGATCGACGTCAACGCGCGCGTGCTCGGCGTGCTGCTCGTCATCGAGGTCGTACTCGTCGTGATCTTCGACGTGGCGGCGATCGCCGACCCCGCCAAGGAGGGCCTGTCCCTGCACGCCTTCAACCCGGACACCCTCGCCGGCGCCGGCATCGGCACCGCGCTGTGCTTCTGCATCGCGGCCTTCCTCGGCTTCGAGCAGGCCCCGGTGTACGCGGAGGAGACCAGCCGCCCGCACGTCCTGGTCCCGCGCGTGATGTTCCTCGCCGTCGCCGGCGTCGCCGTCTTCTTCGCGATCAGCAGCTGGGCCCTCACCGTCGCCACCGGCCCCTCGGCGATCATCGGCACGGCGCAGAAGGAGAGCGCCGGGCTGCTGTTCACCCTGACCGAGTCGCGGCTCGGCGGCACCTTCACCGACGTCCTGCACGTCCTGTTCGTCACCGGCATGTTCGCGGCCATGCTGAGCTTCCACAACGTCGTCGCCCGGTACGCCTTCGCCATGGGCCGCGAGGGCCTGCTGCCGGCCGCCTTCGGGCGCACGTCCAGCTCCAGCGGCGCGCCCGCGACCGGATCCCTCTCGCAGACCGTCGTCTCGCTGGTCATCGTGATCGCCTTCGCCGTCACCGACGACAAGCCGACCGGCGACCCGACCGCGCCCGTGCTGCACCTGTTCACCTGGTTCGGCAACCTCGGCGCGCTCGGCGTGATCGTGCTGATGGCCGCCGCCAGCGTCTCGGTGATCGTCTTCTTCGTACGGCGCGGCGCGGCGGCCGCGCAGGCCTGGCGGCTGGTCACCTCCGCCGTGGCCGGCCTGGCCCTGCTGGTGATCGCCGCCTACACGGTCAAGGACTTCGACGTCCTGGTCGACGCCGGCCCCGGCTCGGCCCTGAGCCGGGTGCTGCCCGGCATCATCGGCCTCGCCCTCGTCGTCGGCCTGGTCCAGGGCGCCGTACTGCGCTCCCGCCGGCCGGAGGCACACGCCCGCATCGGGCTGGGCAACGAGGCCTTCCAGCTGGAGAAGGCCGCGCAGACGGAAGCGGTGGAGACGGCGCCGTAAGCGCAGGGAACAGTGACGGAAATCTGACGAACATCCGGGACCCCTGGTCTGCCGGGGGTCACGGGTGCTCGAATGAAGACTTGAACCCTCTCCCAGATGAAGCAGGGAGATTCCTGGCTCAAGCTGCTCTCTCGCTCAGCGAGCGAACGAGTCTGACGCTCTCAGCACCAGCCGGGTTGGAACCAGCCCGGGTTCCCCAAAGACTCGAGAGTCGATGTGCTGGCTTGGTTCTCGCTCAGCACGTCGTGCGTGCTTGGTTCTCGCAACACACAGCACGCAGCGTACCCGATCAAGCGCGCAGTGCCCCCACCCCGACCTCAGAGCCGGAACATCCTGGGAGGAATCCGGTGAACCCCGAAGCACCCGAGGAACAAGGCCGCCCCGTGGGCCGCCGCATCTTCCTCGCCACCGTCGGCCTCGGCGCCCTCGGCGTGGCCACCGCACCCACTCTGCAACGGGGCATGGAGGGCCTCCTCGGCGCGGTGTCCGGAAAGGACCCCACCGGTCTGACCGGCCTGCTGCCGAACGGCGGCGGCTTCCGCTACTACTCGGTCGCCGCCTCGGTCCCGCACAAGGACGCCACGGACTACCGCCTCACCGTCGACGGCCTCGTCGACCACCCCGCCACCTACACGCTGGCCGACCTCAGGGCCCTGCCCCGGACCCGCATGGTCCGCGACGTCCAGTGCGTCACCGGCTGGCGGGTGCCCGGCACACCCTTCGAGGGCGTACGGCTCTCCCGGCTGCTCGACGCGGCCGGAGTGCGGGCGGGCGCCAGAGCCGTCCGGTTCACCTGCTTCGACGGCACCTACACCGAGAGCCTCACCCTCGACCAGGCCCGCCGCCCCGACGTGCTGGTCGCGCTGCGCATGCAGGGCAAGGACCTGACCCACGCGCACGGCGGGCCGGTCCGCCTCTACGTGGCCCCCATGTACTTCTACAAGTCGGCCAAGTGGCTCTCCGGCATCACCGTCACCGACCGCGTCGAGCCCGGCTACTGGGAGAACCTCGGCTACGACGTCGACGCCTGGGTCGGCCGTTCGAACGGACGCTCCGATGTCCCTACGAGCTGACGCCCCGGCCCCGCCCGGCACCCGCGTCCGCCGCTTCACCCGGGCCGAGCGGTGGGTGCACCGGACCACGGCCGCGCTCATGGGCGTGTGCGTGGTGACGGCGGCCTGCCTCTACATCCCCCAGCTCGCCGAACTGGTCGGCCGACGCGAACTGGTCGTCCGCGTCCACGAGTGCGCGGGCCTCGCCCTGCCCGTACCGGTCCTGCTGGGCCTGGCCTCCCGCGCCTTCCTCGCCGACCTGCGCCTCCTCAACCGCTTCGGCCGGCACGACCGGGTCTGGCTGCGCGCCGCCCTGCGCCGCGACCGCCGGCCCGCCTCCCGCCCGGCCGGAAAGTTCAACGCCGGCCAGAAGATCTACGCCGCCTGGATCGCAGGCGCCGGCCTGGTCATGCTCGGCACCGGCCTGCTGATGTGGTTCACCCATCTCACCCCGGTGGCCTGGCGCACCAGCGCGACCTTCGTCCACGACTGGCTCGCCCTGACCATCGGCGTCGTCCTGGCCGGCCACATCGGCATGGCCCTCGGCGACCCGGAGGCCCGGCGCGGCCTGCGCACCGGTCTGGTGACCCGCGAGTGGGCGACCGGGGAACACCCGCTGTGGCGCCCGTAGGCCCACCGGCGGAAAGGCACGTACGGCCGCGGCGGCCGTGACCGAGGGCACCACCACCCGGTCACGGCCGCCGCCGGCGTACCGCTAGATCACCAGGGACAGCAGCAGGACCAGGGCGCCCGCGACCACCGAGATGATCGTCTCCATGACCGACCAGCTCTTGATCGTCTGGCCGACGCTCAGCCCGAAGTACTCCTTCACCAGCCAGAAACCGGCGTCGTTGACATGGCTGAAGAACAGCGAGCCGGCGCCGATGGCCAGCACCAGCAGGGCGGCGTGGGTGGTCGACATGTCGGCCGCGAGCGGGGCGACCAGACCGGCCGCCGAGATGGTCGCCACGGTCGCCGAACCGGTCGCGAGCCGGATCGCCACCGCGATCAGCCAGGCCAGCAGCAGCGCCGGGATCGACCAGTCCTTGGAGATGTCCAGGACCATCTGGCCCACCCCGGCGTCGATCAGCGTCTGCTTGAAGCCGCCGCCCGCGCCCACGATCAGCAGGATGCCGGCGATGGGCATGAGGCCCTTCTCGACGGTCGAGGAGATCCGCTCCTTGCTGAACCCGGCCGGCCTCCCCAGCGTGAAGACGCCGACGAGTACGGCGGCGAGCAGCGCGATCATCGGGGAGCCGATGACGTCGAAGACGCGCTGGGTCATGTTCGCCGGGTCGTCCACGACGATGTCGACCAGGGCCTTGGCCAGCATCAGCACCACCGGGAGCAGCACCGTGGCCAGCGTGGCGCCGAAGCTCGGACGCCGCTGGAGCTCCTCCGACGGGCGCTGGGGCAGCATCCGGTCCGGAACGGGGACGTCCACCCAGCGGGCCGCGACCTTGGCGAACAGCGGACCGGCGATGATCACCGTCGGTATCGCGACGAGGATGCCGAGCGCCAGCGTCACGCCCAGGTTGGCCTTGACCGCGTCGATGGCGACCAGCGGGCCGGGGTGCGGCGGGATCAGGCCGTGCATCACGGACAGACCGGCCAGCGCCGGCACACCGATGCGCATCAGGGAGTAGTTGCCGCGCTTGGCCACCATCAGCACGACCGGGATCAGCAGCACGATGCCGACCTCGAAGAACAGCGGCAGACCGATCACGGAGGCGATCAGCACCAGCGCCCACGGCATCGCCCGGCCCCTGGCCTTCGCCAGGATCGTGTCGACGACCTGGTCGGCGCCGCCGGAGTCGGCGAGCAGCTTGCCGAGGATCGCGCCGAGGGCGATCAGCACGCCCACGCCGGCGACGGTGGAGCCCAGGCCGGTGGTGAAGCTGGCGATCGCCTTGTCGAGCGGTGCCCCGGCGACCGCGCCGAGCACCAGCGATCCGATGGTCAGGGACAGGAAGGCGTGCAGCTTGAACCTGGTGATGAGCAGGACGATGACGGCGATGCCCGCGAGGACGGCGATGCCGAGCTGGGCGTGGCCGGCCGAGGTGATCGGCGGGGGCGCGTCCGCTGCCAGCATCTCGACGCTGAGTCTGGTCACGGTGTTCCCTTGCAGGTGAAGAGGGACGGTGGGGAGAGGTGTGCCGCAGTCGGCGAGCGTGGGGGAGAGGCGCCGGGGCTCAGGGCCGCGGCTCCTCGGAGGACCGCGAGGACTGCGTGGAGCTGTCGAGGCCGTCCAGCGCGGCCACGGCGCGTGCGGTGATCTCCTCGGGCGACCCGGAGACGTCGACCGCGACGCCCCGCTCGTCCCGCTGGAGCGGCTCCAGCGTGGCGAACTGGGAATCCAGCAGCGCCGTCGGCATGAAGTGACCCCGGCGGTGCCCCATCCGGTCCTCGATGAGCTTCCGGTCGCCCGTCAGGTGCACGAAGACGACGCCGGGAGCCGCGGCCCGCAGCCGGTCGCGGTACGACCGCTTCAGCGCCGAGCTGCTCACCACTCCGCCCAGCCCCGCCCGCCCGTGGGCCCAGGCGCCGATGGCGTCGAGCCACGGCCACCGGTCCTCGTCGCCGAGCGGGATCCCGGCCGTCATCTTGGCGATGTTGGCCTGCGGGTGGAAGTCGTCGCCCTCGGCGTACGGGACGCCGAGCCGGGCGGCGAGCAGGGGACCGATCGTGGTCTTGCCCGTGCCGGCGACGCCCATCACCACGACGACGTGGGGGGTGCGCATCACTGTCTCGCTGTCTTCCTCGACATGGGACGCCGACATCCGGCGTCCGCCATACTGAAACCCATAGGTACGACTAATTCAAGAGTCTGTGACATATAAGTCTGACTTTTTGGGAGTGTGATCCGCCCCGTACGCTGAGTGCATGAGCACACCGGGCCGAGGGCTGCACGGCCGCGTACTGGACACCCTCGGCCCCGCCATCACCGCGGGCGAGTATCCGCCGGGCAGCGTGCTGCGCACCGACGAACTGGCGCAGCGCTTCGACGTGTCACGCTCCGTGATGCGCGAGGCGGTCCGCGTCCTGGAGTCCATGCACCTGGTCGCCTCGCGCCGCCGCGTCGGCGTGACCGTGCTCCCCCAGACCGAGTGGAACGTCTACGACCCGCAGGTCATCCGCTGGCGCCTGGCCGGCGCCGACCGGCCCCGGCAGCTGCGGTCGCTGACCGTGCTGCGCTCCGCCGTCGAACCGGTCGCCGCGGGGCTGGCCGCCCGGCTCGCGACCCCCGAGCAGTGCGCCGAACTCACCGAGTGCGCCCTCGGCATGGTGGCCAACTCACGCGGCCACCACCGGCTTCAGGCGTACCTGGTCCACGACATGGCCTTCCACCGCGTGATCCTCAGCGCCTCCGGGAACGAGATGTTCGCCCGCCTCGGCGACGTCGTCGCCGAGGTCCTGGCGGGCCGCACCCACCACGAGGTCATGTTCGAGGAGCCCGACCCCGCCGCCGTCACCCTCCACGTCCAGCTCGCCGAGGCGGTCCGGGCCCGCGACGCGGACCGCGCCGAGCGGCTGACCCGCGAGATCACCGTCGGGGCCCTCCAGGAACTGGACGTCCTGGCGCCGTAGCCCGGCGCTCCCTCACTGCTCGGGGAAGTCCCCGTCCACGTACACCCACGCCCCGTCGACCCGCTCGAACCGGCTGCGTTCGAGCAGCGAGCCACCCCGGTAGGACGCCCGGAACGTCACCGTCCCGGTGCCGTGGAACGCCGAACCGTCCGTCGCACCGAGGATCTCCAGACCCGTCCAGCGCATCCCGGGATCCAGGTCGAGCCGCGCCGGCCGGGTCCGCGGGTGCCAGGTCCGCAGCAGATACCCCGCGTCCTGCCGCACGAAGGCGCAGTACCGGGACCGCATCAACGCCTCGGCGGTCGGCGCGGCGGCACCACCACCGTGGTAGCGGCCGCAGCACCTCTCGTACGGCTCGGGCAGCCCGCACGGGCAGGAACGCGTGGTCATGCCCCCCATTCTGCCCGCGGTGGCGCACCCGCCCGCCCCCGGTACGCCCGCTTCCCCCGTCGCGCCCGTGCGGCACGCGCGCGACGGGGGCACAGTGGAATAAGGAGGCCACGCCGGGTCACTCGTCGCCTCGACAGTGTGGCCTTGCTTCCCACCGGAGTTGAGGAGACACGGACGATGACTCGACCCGTCGGCATCCGGCCTCCCTCCGTCAAGGAGTGGCGGCTCAATCTGTATCTGTCCGAACACGATCCGGACACCACCGCCCGGATCGTCCTGGACACCGGCGACAACGTCCTGGAGACCCGGGCGGAGGCCCGCCGCAATCCGTACGACATGGCGGTGCCCGAGATCGGCGACGAACTCGCGGCCGGCCGTGCGCTGATCGCGCTCGGCCGCGAGCTGCTGCGCGCCGCCGCGGGCGACATCGACGCGGTGGGAGCGCCGGAGGCGACGCCCCCCGTCCCCCTGTGGACGTCCAGGGAGTGAAGGAGCCGAACGGTGCTCTTCACGGACCGTCTCGACGCGGGACGGCGGCTGGCCGCCCGTCTGGAACACCTCACCGGCCAGGACGTCGTGGTGCTCGGCCTGCCCCGCGGCGGCGTCCCCGTGGCCGAGGTCGTCGCGGAGGCCCTGGGCGCCCCGCTGGACGTGTGCCTGGTACGGAAACTGGGCGTGCCCTTCCACCCGGAGCTGGGCATGGGGGCGATCGGCGAGGACGGCGTACGCGTACTCGGCGAGGACGTGCTGCGCGAGGCACGCGTCACACCCGGGGAACTCGCGCGCGTGGAGGAGCGCGAACGCGACGAGCTCCAGCGGCGTGCCGAGCGCTACCGGGGCGAACGGCCACCGGTCGCCGTCGCGGGCCGGACCGCGGTGGTCGTCGACGACGGCGTGGCCACCGGCTCGACGGCGCGGGCGGCCTGCCGGACGGTACGCGCCCGCGGGGCCGCGCGGACCGTGCTGGCGGTCCCCGTCGCACCGCCGGACTGGACGCACCGGCTCGGCGACGAGGCCGACGAGCTCGTGTGCCTGGCCACCCCGCCGGACTTCTTCGCGGTCGGCCAGTTCTACGCCGACTTCGCCCAGCTCGACGACGAGGACGTCGTCGCCTGCCTCCGCCGGGCGGCGGGCCGCTCGCACCGGTTCCCCGTCGACCTCGAGGTGGCGGTGGCGGCCGGCGCCGTGCGGCTCGGCGGTCATCTGACGGTGCCCCCCGAGGCCGTCGGCATCGTGGTCTTCGCGCACGGCAGCGGCAGTGGACGGCACAGCCCGCGCAACCGCTTCGTCGCCGAGGGCCTGAACCGGGCCGGCCTCGGCACCCTCCTGTTCGACCTCCTCACCGAGGAGGAGGCGCGGGAGCGGGCCAACGTGTTCGACACCACGCTGCTGGCCGCCCGGCTCACCGCCGCCACCGGCTGGCTGCGCGGCCGTCCCGGCGCCGAGCGGATGGCGGTCGGCTACTTCGGCGCCAGCACAGGCGCGGCCGCCGCCCTCTGGGCAGCGGCGGAACCCGGCGCGCACATAGCCGCCGTGGTGTCCCGAGGCGGCCGTCCCGACCTGGCCGGGCCACGCCTGCCGGACGTGACCGCTCCCACCCTGCTCATCGTCGGCGGCGCCGACACCGTCGTCCTCGACCTCAACCGCCAGGCGCAGTCCCGTCTGCGCTGCGAGAGCCACCTCGACGTCGTCCCCGGTGCCACCCATCTCTTCGAGGAGCCCGGAGCCCTGGAGACGGTGACCGACCTGGCCCGGGACTGGTTCACGGACCACATGGCGGCGGCGCACGTGTAGCCCTGATGCGACGTGCGGTGGGAACGCGAAAACGGTGCCGACCGATACTGGTCGACACCGTTTTCCGGTGGTGTCCGAGGGGGGACTTGAACCCCCACGCCCGATAAAGGGCACTAGCACCTCAAGCTAGCGCGTCTGCCATTCCGCCACCCGGACGGGGTGTCTGTCGCGCGGGCCTTCCCGCGGCGACGAAGGAAACATTACCAGGCTTTCGGGCAGGCCCGATCACCCGGCCCGCCCCAGGGGGCCACCGCGCGGGCGGGCCGGGGCGGGCGGCGGAGGGCGGGGCCCGGGGCTCTCTTGGGCTTGGCGCGGGGGAGGGGGAGGATGAGTGGACCACCGGCACACGGGGTGGCCACCAGCACACAGCGGGAGGAAGCAGCGTGAGCGAGACGGGCACGGCCAGGGGCGTCACCGGCGAGGACGAGGTCGTGGACCTCTGCCGCGAGCTGATCCAGATCGACACCAGCAACTACGGCGACCACTCGGGACCGGGTGAGCGCAGGGCGGCCGAGTACGTCGCCGAGAAGCTCGCCGAGGTGGGCCTGGAACCGAAGGTCTTCGAATCGCACCCGGGCCGGGCCTCGACGGTGGCCCGCATCGAGGGCGAGGACCCCTCCCGGCCGGCGCTGCTGATCCACGGCCACACCGACGTCGTACCGGCCAACGCCGACGACTGGACCCACCACCCCTTCTCCGGGGAGGTCGCGGACGGGTGCGTGTGGGGGCGCGGCGCGGTCGACATGAAGGACATGGACGCGATGACGCTGGCGGTCGTGCGCGACCGGCTGCGCAGCGGACGCAGGCCCCCGCGGGACATCGTGCTCGCCTTCCTCGCCGACGAGGAGGCGGGCGGCACGTACGGCGCCCGGTACCTGGTGGACAACCACCCGGACCTGTTCGAGGGGGTCACCGAGGCGATCAGCGAGGTCGGCGGGTTCTCCTTCACCGTCAGCGAACAGCGACGGCTGTACCTGATCCAGACGGCCGAGAAGGGCATGCACTGGATGAAGCTGACCGTGGCCGGCACCGCGGGGCACGGCTCGATGATCCACCGGGACAACGCGATCACCGAGCTGTCGGAGGCCGTCGCCCGGCTCGGGCGGCACAGGTTCCCGGTGCGGGTGACCAAGACCACCCGCGCCTTCCTGGACGAACTGGGCGACGCGCTCGGCACCGAGCTCGACCCGGAGGACATGGACGGCACGATCGCGAAGCTCGGCGGCATCGCCAAGCTCATCGGCGCCACCCTGAGCAACACCGCCAACCCCACGCAGCTGGGCGCCGGTTACAAGGTCAACGTCATCCCGGGCGAGGCCACCGCGCACGTCGACGGGCGGTTCCTGCCCGGCTTCGAGGAGGAGTTCCTCGCCGACCTCGACCGGATCCTGGGACCGAAGGTCGAGCGCGAGGACGTGCACTCCGACAAGGCCGTCGAGACCACCTTCGACGGGGCCCTGGTGGAGGCGATGCAGTCCGCGCTGGTGGCCGAGGACCCGGCCGCGAAGGCCATCCCGTACATGCTCTCCGGAGGCACCGACGCCAAGTCCTTCGACGACCTCGGCATCCGGGGCTTCGGCTTCGCGCCGCTGAAGCTGCCGCCGGAGCTGGACTTCGCGGGCATGTTCCACGGCGTGGACGAGCGGGTGCCGGTGGACGGCCTGAAGTTCGGCGTGCGCGTGCTCGACCGGTTCATCGACGCGTCCTGAGTTCCGCCCCGATTCGTCATCGACGGCTTGACCCCGGTAATCGACCGCGCGTGCGGGAACGACCGGGAAGAGTGAATGCGACCATAAGCTCGTATCCCGATTAGTTCCTCCTCGTTACAGGTGATGCGATCAGCAACATGAGATCGCCTTTGTCAACGAGGAGGAATAATGATCAAGAAGGTCGTCGCTGCCGCGGTCGCCACCGGTGGACTGGTTCTCGCGGGCGCCGGGATGGCCGCCGCCGACTCGGGCGCCCAGGGTGCTGCCGTGCAGTCCCCCGGCGTCGTTTCCGGCAACGTCATCCAGGTGCCCGTTCACGTGCCGGTGAACGTGTGCGGCAACACGATCTCGGTGATCGGGCTGCTGAACCCCGCCTTCGGCAACACCTGCGTCAACCACTGACGTTGTGCCCCGCCCCGTGAGGGTCTGACTCCATCGACTCCGTGGGGGGTCTGAACCCGTCGACCCCGGAGCGCCCGCCATGCGCTCCGGGGTCGACCGGTTTATCGGCGCGGTCGCGACGACGGAATTCCGACGGATGCGACCGCGCGTTCCGGAAGGTTCGAGAAGGTCGAAGGCAGGGATTCAGCAAAATGCGACAGGTCACCCGCAAGGGCCTGATGACGGTGGCCGCGGCCACCGGCGTGATCGCCGCGGCGAGCGGCTACGCCCACGCCGACGCGGACGCGTCCGGCGCCGCCTCCCGGTCACCGGGCGTGCTGTCCGGCAACACGGTGCAGGTGCCGGTGCACGTACCGGTGAACGTCTGCGGCAACACGATCAACGTCGTCGGACTGCTCAACCCGGCGGCGGGCAACACCTGCGCCCAGCACGGCGGCAGCGCGTCCGGGAACAACGGAGGAGGCTCCCACGCCCAGGGGCGCACCAGCGGCTCGCCGGGCGTCGGCTCCGGCAACACGGTGCAGGTGCCGGTCGACGTGCCCGTCAACGTCTGCGGCAACAGTGTCGACGTGATCGGTGTGGCCAACCCGGCCATGGGCAACCACTGCGCCAACGGCGGCGGGAGCCACACCACGCCTCCGGGTGGCGACCGGGAGAACCCGCCCGGCACACCGAGGCATCCCGGCCACCCGGGTCACCCGGGCCACCCGGGTCACCCGAGTCACCCCGGGACCCCGGGACATCCGGGGACGCCCGGTCACCCGGATACTCCGGGTCAGCCCGGCACACCGGGCACACCCAGCACTCCTGCCACCCCCGCTACCCCGGCCACGCCGCCCTCCGAGGACGGCGGCAGCGGCACCCCCGGTGGTTCGACGCGGGTGAACCAGCCGGAGGCGCAGTCCGTCGCCGCGACCAGCGGCCGGGCGCAGCTCGCCCACACCGGCAGCGAACTGCCGATGGGCGCCGTCCTGCCGGTGGGCGCGGGCGCGCTGCTCGCGGGTGCGGTGCTGTACCGCAAGGCACGGACCTCCGCCAGGTAGTCCGAAAGCGGCGATGTGCATGACAAGGCGGGCCCCGCATCGGCGGGGCCCGCTGTGGCTCGGCCGCCTCAGCTCACCACGTGGCGCGCACCTGGCGGATGATCCGCCGGCGCAACCGCACCCTGCGGCTGCCGTCGCGCAGCAGGCTCAGACGGTACAACTCCCAGTGTCCGTACTCGGCGTGGTCCGTCAGCAGACGTGCCGTCTCCTTGCGGGACACCCCGCGCGGGACGTACACGTCGACAAATTCGTATTCCGGCATCGCATCTATTGTGCGGGCTGGGGCCCGGTACGGATAGCGTCTGCACTATGTCTGATGCTGCGCAGCCCACCGCTGCCGAGGTACGCGCCGCCGCCGAGGCGGTCAAGACCGCGCTCGACCGCCACCTGGCCGCGGTCGAACGCCGGTCGGGGGACGAAGACCCGGCCGTCTACGAGGCGTTCAACCAGCTGGCCGCGGCGGCGGAGGCTTACGACGAACTGCTCTACGACCGCTACGACGAGGTCACGCCCTTCGAGATCCCCGGTGACGACTCGCTGCCGCCGTACACAGGTCCCGAGGAGCCGAACGCGATCAGCGTGCTGATCCGTCGCGACTACGCCGTGGCCGAGCCGCAGCGGCTGCTGGCGCAGGCCCAGCGGGTGGAGGCCGCGGACTCCGAGGCCGTCCTGGGCACCGCCGAGGGCGCCTCCGGCACGGTGCACGGGGCGATCGGCATCCTGTTCGGCGAGTTCGAACCGGACGAGATCGCCTCCCGGCACAAGGAGTTCGGCCTGGAGGAGGGTGACTCGACTTTGTGGGTCACCGCCGCGGACGAGCCCGCCGACCCGGGTGACTGGCTGGACGCCCCCTTCGAGCACGTCGACCCGGAGCGGGTCGTCTGCCGCTTCGACGTCAGCGCGGTCTTCGACGACGAGGACGACGAGCTGGACGACGACGACCTCGACGAGGACGAGGACGGGGTTCTCGACGAGGACGACTTCAGCGCGCCGCTCGACGAAGAGGACCTGGATCCGCTGGACGCGAATGACCGCTGAGGCCGTGGGCGGACCGGCGCTCGCCGGTCCGCCCCGGTCGCACGCCGGGCCGCTCCGCGGCGGCTGAGGCGTGTGTTCCCGGAGTTCTGGGAGTTCCGGGAGTTCCGGGATGTCAGCCGGCCGTTCGCTCCTGTGTCCCGGGATCCTGCGCCGGGGGCTGGAGCAGGGCGGGCAGGCGGGTCGTACGTGGCCTGGCCGGGATCTCGGCGACGGCACGGGGCAGTGCTTGCTCCACGCCGTGCACCACGGACAGATGCCGGGCGGCCCGGCTGAACGCCGTGTAGACCCACGGGCGGCTGAGCCCCTTGGCCGCGTCGCCGGGCAGCACGACGACCACCGCGGGCCACCGGCCGCCCACGGCCTGGTGCGCGGTCAGCGCCCATCCGTGCCGCAGTTGCGTCTCCACCCGCTCCTTCGCGACCACCACGTGGGCGCCCGAGCAGGACAGGTGCAGCCCCTCGGCGTCGGCCTTCACCACCTGACCGGGCAGCGTACGGCCCGGAGCGGGGGAGTAGGCGATCCGGTCGCCCGGGTCGAAACCGCCGAAGCGGCCGGGGCCCGGGTTGAGCCGCTCCTTCAGCGCGGCGTTCAGCGCACGCGTGCCGGCCGCGCCGCCGTGCCCTGGGGTGATCACCACGGTCTGCTCGGCCGGGACACCGATCGCCCGCGGCACCGAGTCCGCGACGAGCTGTACGGTCCGGTGCACGGCCTCGCCCGCGTCCCGCACCGGGACGATCACAACCTCCTTGCCGGGCGCCGCCACCTGGTTCAGCTCGCCGACGCCGACGCCGGAGACCAGCTCGCCCAGCGGGCCCGGATCCGGCAGGCGCGAGGCGATCTGCGGGCACACCCGAGCCGCCAGCAGATCCGCGAACACCCGACCGGGCCCCACCGACCACAGCACCGCCGGATCCCCGGCCAGCACCAGCCGCGCCCCGTCCGGCAGCGACTCGACCAGCAGGGCCGCCGTCTCCACGTCCAGTTGGGGCGCGTCGAGCACGACGAGGAGGTCCAGCGCGAGCGAACCGTCCTCGTCCCGGCCGGGGCCCTCGGCGCCGGACAGCAGTCCGGCCACCGTGGCGACGGCGGACGTGGGCGCCTCCGAGGGCTCCTGCGCCTGCGGAAGCCGCCCGAGAAGCTGCCCGAAGCCGTCCCGGCCGAGCGGGCTGTGGGCGGCGGCCCAGGCGCGCAGCCCGAGACGACCCGCCTCGCCCAGCAGCCGCGCGGGCTCGACGCGGGACGCCTCCCCGCCGGTGTGCAGCACCAGCCCGTGCCCGGCCACGGCGCGGAGCAACTCGGCGGCGGAGCCCTGCGCGGAGGCGGCGGCCCGCTCCCAGTCCGAGGCCGAACCGCCTTCCTTCGGCGCGGAGTTGATCAGGCGGGAGAGTCCGTCGGCCAGACTCTCCTCGGCGAGCGCGTACCGCTCCAGGCCGACAAGGACGCGCACCGGACGCCCGCCGTCCTCGTCCGCATCCTCGGTGGCCGGGGCGTCCTCAAGGGCGTCCTGGAACACCAGGGCCTCGCCCTCCGCCAGCGTGCCGTTCAGGGCCGCCTCGGGGTCGGGCACCGACCGCTGGGCCAGGGCTGCGGTCAGGGCCGGGGCTTCCAGGGCCGTGTGCCCGGCGAGGGCGGCCTGCTCCAGCAGCCACACGGTGAAGGCCCGGCCGCGGCGCTCGTCGTCCGGGCCGCACTCGGCGCCGAGCAGGGCGCGCGCGAACCCGTCGGCCTGCTCCGGCCGTACGCCGGTGACGTGCAGCAACTGCCAGGGGTCGGCGTGCAGTCGCTCCTCCGCGCCCTCGCCGAGGGCAGCGGCGACCTGGGGGGCGAGCGTCTCCGGTGCGCCGCCCTGGGCCAGCACCCGGCGCACCGCCTGGACGGTCTCAGGCACCGGCCCGGCGGGCGCGGTGGCGGCCTCGGGCGCCACGGTCCTCGGCCGCGGTGCCGGTTCGGGGGCGGGACGGCGCGGTACGGGCTCGGGCTCGGCGAAGACGGTGGCCGAGGGCTTCTCACCGCTCTCCACGGCCCGCACGGCGGCCAGCAGGTCGGCCGCCGTGCCGCTGAGCTTGCCGCCGCTCTCGATCGGCCCCTTCCGCTCGGCCTTCCGCTGCTCGATCCGCTCCCGCTCGACCCGCTGAGCCGCCAACTCGGCCTCGGCCTCGGACCGATCGCCCCCGTCCGAGGCGTCCGAGGCGTGCGAGCCGTTCGAGGGCTGCGCCTCCGCGCCGGACTGCCCGTCCTCCACCGAGCCACTGCCGCCCGCGCCGTCCTCCGGGGTGCCGCCCGCATCCGGAGCGACGCCCCCGCCCGAGGCCGCACCGGCCTCGGAGGCGCCGTCTGTCGCGGTCGTTCCGGCTTGGGAGGCGCCGTCCTCCGAGTTCACCCCGCCGTCCGAGGCGCGACCTCCCAAGGCCGCCCCGCCGTCCGAGGCGCCGTCTTCCGAGTTCGCCCCGCCGTCCGAGGCGTCGCCTCCCCCGGCCCCCTCGGCTTCCGAGGCGCCATTCCGCGCGCTCGTTCCGGCCCCGGAGACATCCCCCTCCGCGGCCGCCCCGCCTTCCGGGGCACAGTCTTCCCTGGTCTCCTCGGCCTCCGACACCCCACCCCCCGACGTACCGCCCTCCCCGACCGGGCCGTCGTGGCGGAGCCCGTCGTCCGCCCCGGGGTCCGGGGTGCCAGGCCCCGTCTGTTCCGTGGTCTCCGGCTCCGTGCTCACAGCGTGCTCCAGTCGTGATCGGGATAGCGGTGCACGGGCTCCGACACGTCGTCGAGCGCCCGGCAGATCTCGTCAGGAAGACTAAGCGCCTCCACTGACAGCACCGCCGTGAGCTGCTGCGCGTTGCGGGTACCGACGATCGGCGCCGTCACGCCCGGCCGGTCGCGGACCCAGGCGAGGGCCACCTGGAGCGGGGTCACCGCCAGCCCGTCCGCCGCCGTGGAGAGCGCGTCCACGATGCGGCCCGCCGTGTCGTCCAGGTACGGCTCGACGAACGGCGCCAGGTGCTCCGAGGCGCCCCGCGAGTCCGGCGGCGTTCCGTTGCGGTACTTGCCGGTCAGCACGCCGCGGCCCAGCGGTGAGGACGGCAGCAGGCCGACGCCCAGGTCCAGCGCGGCGGGCAGCACCTCGCGCTCCACGCCGCGTTGCAGCAGCGAGTACTCCATCTGCGTGCTCGCCAGCCGCGTCCGGGCGCCGGGCGCCGCGAGCTGCCAGGTCGCGGCCTTGGCCAGTTGCCAGCCGCAGAAGTTGGAGACGCCCGCGTAGCGCACCCGGCCGCTGCCGACGGCGAGGTCGACCGCGTGGAGGGTCTCCTCCAGCGGTGTGTGCGGGTCGAAGGCGTGGACGTGCCACACGTCGACGTAGTCCGTGCCGAGGCGGGTGAGGGAGGCGTCCAGCGCGGCCAGCAGATGGCCGCGGGAGCCGTCGAAGCGCCGGTCCGGGTCCGGCACGCTGCCCGCCTTGGTCGAGAGGACCAGGTCTCGGCGGGGCACGAGGCCGTCCATGAGCCGCCCGAGCAGGTACTCGGCCTGTCCGTCGCCGTACACGTCCGCCGTGTCCACGAGGGTGCCGCCCGCCTCCCAGAACACCTTCAGCATGTCCGCGGCGTCGTGCTCGTCGGTGTCCCGGCCCCAGGTGAGGGTGCCGAGGCCGATGCGGGACACGCGCAGGCCCGTACGGCCGAGATGCCTCTGCTCCATGGTCGCCGAGATTACTGGCCACGGCTGGTACGCGGGTGACCTGTGGACAACCCGGCCCCCGCCCGCCGGGGCGCGCCGCGAACCGGCCGTCCCGCAGGTCGTGCACTGCCATGTGCCGCGGGGCCGCGCTAGTGTTCCCCGCACAACGGACGTTACTGATCGGTAAGGGGAACGGCATGCAGCTCGGGATCAACCTCGGCTACTGGGGTGCCGGCATGGACGGGGACAACCTGGCCGTCGCGCAGGAGGCGGACCGGCTCGGATACGCCGTGTGCTGGGCCGCCGAGGCCTACGGCTCGGACGCGGCCACCGTGCTCACCTGGGTCGCCGCGCAGACCGAGCGCATCGACGTGGGCTCGGCCATCTTCCAGATCCCCGCCCGGCAGCCCGCGATGACGGCGATGACGGCCGCCACGCTGGACTCGCTGTCCGGCGGCCGCTTCCGGCTCGGCCTCGGCGTCTCCGGCCCGCAGGTGTCCGAGGGCTGGTACGGCGTGAAGTTCGACAAGCCGCTGGCCCGCACCCGCGAGTACGTCGAGATCGTCCGCAGGGCGATGACGCGGGAGCGGCTGACGTACGACGGCGAGCACTGGACGCTGCCGCTGCCGGGTGGTCCCGGCAAGCCGATCAAGCTGACCGTGCACCCGCAGCGCGAGCACATCCCGCTCTACATCGCCGCCATCGGCCCGAAGAACCTGGAGCAGACCGGCGAGATCGCCGACGGCGCGCTGCTCATCTTCCCCTCCGCCGACCACCTCGAGGAGACGGCGGTCAAGCACCTGCGCGCCGGCCGCGAGAAGGCCGGCATGACCCTGGACGGCTTCGACGTCTGCCCGACCCTGCCGCTGGCCGTCGGCGACGACAAGGACGTGTCCCGCCTCGCCGACACCTTCCGCCCCTACACCGCGCTGTACGTCGGCGGCATGGGCAGCCGCAGGCAGAACTTCTACAACCAGCTCGCCCGCCGCATGGGCTACGAGAAGGAGGCCGCCGAGATCCAGGACAAGTACCTGTCCGGCGACAAGCAGGGCGCCGCGGCCGCCGTACCGCAGCAGCTCATCGACCAGACCACACTGCTCGGCTCCGTCGACCGGATCGCGGACCGCATGAAGGCCTACGCCGCGGCCGGGGTGACCACGCTGACTCTCGCCCCCGCGGGCTTCACGCTGGAGGAGCGGCTTGCCTCGCTGCGGGCCGGCACCGAGGCCCTGGAGCGCGCCGGGCTGGCGTGACCGCCGGCCGCGACACGGCAGGCGGGGGGCGGTACGGCGGTGGCTTTTCGCGGCCGTGGTGGGGGCTCGGGGGTCTTCCCCGCCACGGCCGTCACGGAGAACAACGCGCCCGCCGCTGCACGGTTACGCCCGTGTCCGGCCCCGTTCCGGTCGCCCCGTCGCCTGCCGCACGCTCCTCCGTTCGGCGTAGTGCGCCCTCATCCCTGTTGCGGCACCCGCGCGGTCGCATTTGACTCGTGCTGCGCGGCAGTCAGGCAGGGAGGTGGCCCGCGGTGCTTTCGCCCAGAAGCCTGTTCCGGGAGATCCTCGACCACGACGAGTCCTTCCGGCTGTTCTGCTCCATCGCGGCCGGCGGGGAGACGCAGGGCGGCTGGGAGAACGGCCGGATCGCGGAGCTCGTACCGCCCGGCGAGCGCGGCCTCGCCCCGAAGATCGCCCGCCACGGGTCGGACGAGGACAAGCACGGCCGGATCTTCCGCGCCCTGCTGCGCAACCGCGGTCTGGACCCCGTGCCGGTGCCCCCGGAGACGGACTACACGATGCTCCTGGAACGGCGGGGCATCGGGCTCCCGCACGACCGGCTCCGCGCCGACGAGCCGCTCACCGTGGAGGACCTCGTCGTCTACCTGGCCCACAGCCGGGTCACCGAACAGCGCGCCTGCGAGCAGATGAGGCTGCTGTGCAGGCACTTCGGCGACCACCCCGGCATCGGGCGGGCGGTGCGGATGATCGCCGACGACGAGGACAACCACCTCGCCTACTGCCACGAGGAACTGCTGCGCCTCGCCGCCGCCGGGTACGGCCGGACCATCCAGCGGACGCTGCACGCGTGCGCGCTCGCCGAGATCCTCGTCCACCGCGACGTCAGCCTGGCCGTCATGTCCCGTATGGGCCGCATCCTCGGCTGGTCCGCGGCCAGGTCGGCGCTCCTCGCGGCCGGCATCCACGCCGTGTACGCCTACGAGCGGCTGGTGGGCCGGCGCCGGATGACGACTCTGCGCATGCCCGAGCGCCGCGACGCCCTCGGCGGACCCGCCGCCCCGGCGCCCGAGTTCGCCTGACGGGTGACGCGGGACCTACAGCCGGCCCCGCCGCTCGAACAGCCGGTACGGCAGCATCTCCAGAGCGGCCATCAGCAGGATCACCGCCGGGTAGGACCAGAGCCGGTGTCGGAGAGGTCGGCGAAGCCCGGTGTGCGGTGGCCGTCACGGTAGACGGCGCAGTCGACGATCACAGAGCGTGTCCTCCCCTCGTCCGGTCGCCACCCGAAGCGTCCGTACGCCTACCCTGGCCGCATGCCCACGCTGATCCTCGTCAGGCACGGACGCTCCACCGCCAACACCGCCGGACTGCTCGCCGGCTGGACCCCAGGGGTCGCCCTGGACGAACGCGGCACCGCGCAGGCCGCGGCGCTGCCGGGGCGGCTCGACGGACTGCCGATCGCCGAAGTCGTCACCAGTCCGCTGCAGCGCTGCCGGGAAACCGTACGACCGCTGCTGGACGCCCGGCCGGGACTGACCGCGCACACGGACGAGCGGATCGGCGAGTGCCACTACGGCGACTGGTCCGGCCGCAAGCTCGCCGAGCTCAAGGACGAGCCGCTGATGGAGGTGGTGCAGGCGCACCCCTCGGCGGCCGCGTTCCCCGGCGGCGAGTCCATGCGCGCGATGCAGACCCGCGCCGCCGAGGCGGTGCGCGAGTGGAACGCGCGCGTGGAGCGCGACCACGGTGCCGACGCCGTCTACCTGATGTGCTCCCACGGTGACATCATCAAGTCCCTCGTGGCGGACGCGCTCGGCCTTCATCTGGACCTCTTCCAGAGGATCTCCGTCGAACCCTGTTCCGTCACCGCGATCCGCTACACCAGGTTGCGGCCGTTCCTGGTACGGCTCGGCGACACCGGGGACTTCGCGTCCCTGGCACCGCGCGAGGAGCCGGAAGGCGACGACGCACCGGTCGGGGGCGGCGCGGGCGCACCGTGATCGTCGGCCGCAGTAGGGTGAAGCGGTCGCCCTAGACTTCCCGATTCAGACGTTCTCACGATTCCCATGGAGACAGGACGTGTCCCGTCAGGTGTTCCTCTACGACCCCCCGGACCGCTTCGTGGCCGGCACGGTCGGACTGCCCGGGCGCCGTACGTTCTTCCTCCAGGCCACCGCAGGCCCCCGGGTGACCAGCGTGGCCCTGGAGAAGACCCAGGTCGCCGCGCTCGCCGAGCGCATGGACGAACTGCTGGACGAGGTGCTGCGCCGCAGCGGCGGCAGCGCCGCCGTGCCCGCCATGGCGCCCAGCGAGATCGCCGACACCGGCCCGCTGGACACTCCCATCGAGGAGGAGTTCCGGGTGGGCACCATGGCGCTCGCCTGGGACGGTGAGGAGCAGCGCATGATCGTCGAGGCGCAGGCCCTCGTCGAGCTCGACGCGGAGTCCGAGGAGGACCTCGCCGAGGCCGAGGAGCGGCTGCTCCAGGACGAGGAGAACGGCCCCCCGATGCTGCGCGTCCGGCTCACCGGCGCGCAGGCGAGGGCCTTCGCCAAGCGCGCCCTCGACGTCGTCAACGCCGGGCGGCCGCCGTGCCCGCTGTGCAGCCTCCCGCTCGACCCGGAAGGACACGTATGTCCGCGCCAGAACGGATACCGCCGCGGAGCGTGACGCCCGGTGCCGAGTCCGCCGAACTGCTCGCCCAGGGTGAGCTGACCGTGCGCGGCCGCATCCGCGAGGCCTCCAACGCGGCGCTGTTCTGCACGGTCGCGTACGACGGCCGGGAGGCGTCCTGCGTCTACAAGCCGGTCGCCGGGGAGCGGCCGCTGTGGGACTTCCCCGACGGCACCCTCGCCGCCCGTGAGGTGGCGGCGTACGAGGTCTCCGAGGCGACCGGCTGGTCCCTGGTGCCGCCCACCGTGCTGCGCGACGGCCCGTACGGCGAGGGCATGGTCCAGCTGTGGATCGAGGCGACCCCGGAAGCCGAACTGCTCGCGCTGCTGGACGCCGAGGAACCTGGCCCGGGCTGGAAGGCGATCGGCTTCGCCGAGGTCGGCGAGGGACGCACGGCGCTGCTGGTGCACGCGGACGACGAGCGGCTGCGCCGGATGGCCGTGCTGGACGCGGTGATCAACAACGCCGACCGCAAGGGCGGGCACCTGCTGCCGACCCCGGAGGGGCACCTCTACGGCATCGACCACGGCGTCACCTTCAACGTCGAGAACAAGCTGCGCACCCTCCTGTGGGGCTGGGCGGGCGAACCGCTCCCTCCGGAGGTCCTGGCCGTCCTCAAGGCCCTGAAGGACACCCTCCGCGACGGCGCCCCCCTCGCGACCCGGCTGGCCGCCCTGATCACCCCGGCCGAACTCGACGCCACCCGCGCACGCGTGACCGCGCTGCTCACCTCCGGCACACACCCCGAGCCGAGCGGGGAGTGGCCGGCGATCCCATGGCCGCCGGTCTGAGAGCACAGGGGTCAACCGGCCATCCGGGGTGGTCCGGTTCGTAGATGGGACCGCGGTCCGGTTACGCTCATGACATGCATGCCTGGCCCGCTTCCGAAGTCCCCGCCCTGCCTGGTGAGGGCCGCGACCTCAGGATCCACGACACCGCGACCGGTGGTCCGGTCACTCTCGACCCCGGTCCCGTCGCCCGTATCTATGTCTGCGGCATCACGCCGTACGACGCGACCCACATGGGGCACGCGGCGACCTACAACGCGTTCGACCTCGTGCAGCGCGTGTGGCTCGACACCAAGCGGCAGGTGCACTACGTCCAGAACGTGACCGACGTCGACGATCCCCTGCTGGAGCGGGCGCAGCGCGACGACGTCGACTGGGTGGAGCTGGCCGAGCAGGAGACGGCCCTGTTCCGTGAGGACATGACGGCCCTGCGGATGCTGCCGCCCCGGCACTACATCGGCGCCGTGGAGGCCATACCCGGCATCGTCCCGCTGGTCGAAAGGCTGCGCGACCTGGGGGCGGCGTACGAGCTCGACGGGGACGTGTACTTCTCCGTCGAGTCCGACCCCCACTTCGGCGAGGTCTCCCACCTCGACGCGGCGGCCATGCGGCTGCTGTCCGCCGAGCGCGGCGGCGACCCGGACCGCCCGGGCAAGAAGAACCCGCTCGACCCGATGCTGTGGATGGCCGCCCGGGACGGCGAGCCGAACTGGGACGGGGGCTCCCTCGGCCGCGGCCGGCCCGGCTGGCACATCGAGTGCGTGGCCATCGCGCTGGACCACCTCGGCATGGGCTTCGAGGTGCAGGGCGGCGGCTCCGACCTCGCCTTCCCGCACCACGAGATGGGCGCCTCGCACGCCCAGGTGCTCACCGGCGAGTTCCCCATGGCCAAGGCGTACGTCCACGCCGGCATGGTCGCGCTCGACGGCGAGAAGATGTCCAAGTCCAAGGGCAACCTGGTCTTCGTCTCGCGGCTCAGGCGCGACGGCGTCGACCCCGCCGCCATCCGCCTCGCGCTCCTCGCCCACCACTACCGCTCCGACTGGGAGTGGACCGACCAGGTGCTCCAGGAAGCCGTCGAGCGTCTGGACCGCTGGCGCGCGGCCGTCTCCCGTCCCGACGGCCCGTCCGCGGACGCGCTGGTCGAGGAGATCCGTGACGCCCTCGCCGACGACCTGAACGCCCCGGCGGCCCTCGCCGCGGTCGACCGCTGGGTGGCCCTCCAGCAGGAGCGCGGCGGCGAGGACACCGGCGCCCCCGGCCTCGTCTCGCGCGCCGTGGACGCCCTGCTGGGCGTGGCTCTCTGACCCGACCGGCCGGACACGGCATCAGGGGCGGTGCGCGTCACGCGCACCGCCCCTGATCCGTTCACTCCTCCGACGAGTCGTTCCCGGCGTCCCCGTCGTCCGACTCCGCCTTCGGCGGTCGCGGCGGCCGTGGCCGGCCGCCGGGGCCGTCCCGCAGATACGAGCCGCCGTCACCGCCGTCCGCCGTGGCGTGGCCGCCCGACGACGGGCCGCCACCGTCCCGGCGCCGCAGGTACCGCTCGAACTCACGGGCGATCGCCTCGCCCGACGCCTCCGGCAGCTCGGCGGTGTCCCGGGCCTCCTCCAGCGTCTGGACGTACTCCGCGACCTCGCTGTCCTCGGCGGCCAGCTGGTCCACGCCCACCTGCCAGGCACGCGCGTCCTCCGGCAGCTCGCCCAGCGGAATGCGCAGGTCCAGCAGGTCCTCCAGACGGTTGAGGAGGGCCAGCGTGGCCTTCGGGTTCGGCGGCTGCGACACGTAGTGCGGGACCGCCGCCCACAGCGAGACGGCCGGGACACCCGCGTGCGTGCAGGCCTCCTGGAGGATCCCGACGATGCCCGTCGGGCCCTCGTACTTGGTCTCCTCCAGGTCCATGCGGCGGGCCAGATCCGTGTCCGACGTGGTCCCGCTGATGGGAACCGGACGCGTGTGCGGGGTGTCGCCGAGCAGCGCGCCCAGGATGACCACCAGCTCCACACCCAGCTCGTGCGCGAAGCCGAGCAGTTCGTTGCAGAACGAGCGCCAGCGCATGGACGGTTCGATGCCGCGGACCAGCACCAGGTCGCGTGGCTTGTCGCCGCCGACCCGGACCACCGACAACCTGGTCGTCGGCCAGGTGATCTTGCGCACGCCGCCGTCCATGAACACGGTGGGGCGGTTGACCTGGAAGTCGTAGTAGTCCTCGGCGTCCAGCGCCGCGAACACCTCGCCCTTCCACTCCCTCTCCAGATGCGCGACCGCGGTGGAGGCGGCGTCGCCGGCATCGTTCCAGCCCTCGAACGCGGCCACCATGACCGGGTCGATCAGCTCGGGAACCCCCTCGAGCTCGATCACCCAGCGCCTCCTTCCGACGTGCCCTCGCCTGACCCACCAACCTTACGGCGTTCGGCGGGGGCGTCCGCAGCCCCCTTGCACGGGGGGGTGAACGGATCACTGCCCCGTCCGAGTCCTTCGAACACCCATGATCGCCGCCCCGGCGGCCCCGCCCGTCCACCGGTCCACACCTCCGATGGGTCACCGGGCCGAGCGCAGCCACTGCTCCACGCTCGCGATGTGCACCGTGGCCCACGAACGCGCCGCCTCCGCGTCCCGGTCGCGCAGCGCGCCGAGGATCGCGCGGTGCTCGCGCAGGGTGCGGCCGACCGCGTCCCGCCGGGCCAGTCCGCGCCGGACGAGGGCCCGGGTGGTGGGCCCGGACAACCCGTCGAGCAGGGAGCACAGGACCGAGTTGCCGCAGCCCCGCGCGATGCCCCGGTGGAACTCGAGATCGCAGGCGACCAGCTCCTCCACCGAGGGATCGCAGGCGACCAGCCCCTCCACCGAGGGATCGCCGCCGAGCGCGTCCAACCGGGCGTCGAGTGCGTCCAGTTGCTCATCGCTGATGCGGGACGCCGCCATCGCGGTCGCGGCCGGCTCCAGGATGCGGCGCACCGCCAGGAACTCCAGCACCGTGTCGTCACGGTGGAAGTCGACGACGAACCCCATTGCCTCCAGGAGCAGTTGGGGATCCAGGCTGGTGACGTACGTGCCGTCGCCCTGCCGCACGTCCAGGATCCGGATCAGGGACAGCGCCCGCACGGCCTCCCGCAGGGAGTTGCGCGACAACCCCAGTTCGGCGGCGAGTTCGCTCTCCTTGGGCAGCCGCTCGCCGGGCCGCAGCACACCGGAGACGATCATCCCCTTGATCTTCTCGATCGCCTCGTCGGTCACCGCCATGACCGGCCTCCCAGCCCGCGCAGACATCGGATGTCTCGGCCCATTATGGAGGTTCCCCGGACCGGCCCGGGAGGAACGGGAGGAAAACGCACAGCTCGGCGCCGCGGCCGACACCCCTTGCGGGGGAGCAGGCCGCGGCGCCGGCCCGGCGGCTTTGCTCACTGCCCGTCGGGTCGCCTCCGGTCGAGCACGTCCCGCACCTTCGCCCGTACCTCGTCCGTGGCCAGGCCGCGGATCGTCAGCGTCGTACGCCGGCGCAGCACGTCGTCCGCCGTCTGGGCCCACTCGTGGTCCCGGGCCCAGACGACCTGTGCCCAGATCTCCGGGGCGTCCGGGTGGACCCGCTCGCCCAGCTCCGGGTTCTCGTTGGCCAGCCGGGCGATGTCGAAGGCCAGCGAACCGTAGTGCGTGGCCAGGTGCTTGGCGGTGTCGGCCGCCATGCGCGGACCGGGCGCCGGACGGTCCACGAGGAGCCGGTGGGCGACCGCCCGCGGGTTGGCGATGCCGGGCAGCGGCAGCCTCTTCGGCAGCGAGGAGATCGGCTCGTAGTCCTCGCCCAGCGGGGCGCTCGGCAGGGACTCCAGCTTCTTCATCACCGTCCGGCCGATGTGCCGGAAGGTGGTCCACTTGCCGCCCGCCACGGACAGCATGCCGCCCCTGCCCTCCGTCACCACCGTCTCGCGCCTGGCCTTGGCGGTGTCCCCGGGGCCGCCCGGCAGCACCCGCAGTCCGGCGAACGCGTACGTGATCAGGTCGCGGTCGAGCTGCCGGTCGCGTACGGAGAACGCGGCCTCGTCGAGTATCTGGGCGATGTCCTGGTCGTCGACCGCGACATCGGCCGGGTCGCCCTCGTACTCCTCGTCGGTCGTGCCGAGCAGCAGCATGTCCTCCCAGGGGAGGGCGAAGGTGATGCGGTACTTGTCGATCGGCGTGGCCAGCGCGGCCTTCCACGGGGAGGTGCGCTTCAGCACCAGGTGGGCGCCCTTGGACAGGCGGATCGACGGCGCCGCGTTCGGATCCTCCATCCTGCGCAGGTGGTCGACCCAGGGGCCGGTCGCGTTCAGCACCAGGCGGGCGTCCACCCCGAACTCCTCGCCGGACAGCCGGTCCCTCAGCTCCGCGCCGGTGACCCTGCCCCGGGTGAAGCGCAGACCGGTCACCTCGGCGTGGTTGAGGACGACCGCGCCCGACTCGACGGCGGCACGGACCGTCATCAGCGCCATGCGCGCGTCGTTCATCTGGTCGTCGCCGTAGACGGCCACCGCCCTGAGGTTCTCGGTGCGCAGCTCCGGCACGTCCTGCGCGGCCCTCGCCGGGCTGAGCAGGTGGCCCACGCCGTCGCCGAAGGCGGACAGCGCGGAGTAGGCGAACACGCCGGCCCCGAGCTTCGCCGCGCCGTGCGGCCCGCCCCTGTACACGGGGAGGTAGAAGGTGAGCGGGTTCGCCAGATGGGGAGCCACCTGGCGGGAGACCGCACGGCGCTCGAAGTGGTTCTCCGCCACCAGCTTCACCGCGCCGGTCTGCAGGTAGCGCAGGCCCCCGTGGAGCAGCTTGGAGGAGGCGGAGGAGGTGGCGCCGGCGAAGTCGCCGGCGTCGACCAGAGCCACCCTGAGACCGGACTGCGCGGCGTGCCAGGCGGTGGAGATGCCCAGGATGCCGCCGCCGATCACGAGGAGGTCGTAGGCCGCCTTCGAGAGCTGCTCCCGGGTCTCGGCACGGCTCGGGTTCGGGCCGAAGGACGGAACCGTTCCCAGGGCGGGCACGGACTGCAGGGTGGACTGACCGGTCATCGCTTGTTCTTGCTCCTCGTCAGCTTTCGTCAGCTTTCGTCGGCTCTCGTCAGCTCTCGTCGTCGAGCCAGCCCATGGTCCGCTCGACGGCCTTGAGCCAGTTCTTGTACTCACGGTCGCGGATGTCCGCGTCCATGCGGGGGGTCCATTCGGCGGCCCGGCGCCAGTTGGCGCGCAGGTCGTCGGTGCTGCTCCAGAAGCCGACGGCGAGACCGGCGGCGTAGGCGGCACCGAGGCAGGTGGTCTCGGCGACCATCGGGCGCACCACGGGGGCGTCCAGGAAGTCCGCGAGCGTCTGCATCAGCAGGTTGTTGGAGGTCATGCCGCCGTCGACCTTCAGCGCCGTCAGCTCGACACCGGAGTCCTTGGTCATGGCGTCCGCGATCTCCCGCGTCTGCCAGGCGGTGGCCTCCAGGACGGCGCGCGCGAGGTGCGCCTTGGTCACGTACCGTGTCAGGCCGGCGATCACCCCGCGGGCGTCGGAGTGCCAGTACGGGGCGAACAGGCCGGAGAAGGCCGGCACGAAGTAGGCGCCGCCGTTGTCCTCGACCGACAGCGCGAGCGTCTCGATCTCGGCGGCGGTGGAGATCAGGCCCATCTGGTCGCGCATCCACTGCACCAGGGAGCCGGTGACGGCGATTGAGCCCTCCAGGGCGTAGACCGGCTTGTCGTCGCCGATCCGGTAGCCGACGGTGGTCAGCAGCCCGCTGTACGAGTTGATGATCTTGTCGCCGGTGTTCATCACCATGAAGGTGCCGGTGCCGTACGTCGACTTGGTCTCGCCCTCGGAGAAGCAGGTCTGGCCGAACAGGGCCGCCTGCTGGTCGCCGAGCGCCGAGGCGACCGGGATGCCGCCGAGCAGGTCGCCCAGCTTGCCGCCCTTGATCTCGCCGTAGACCTCGGCGGAGGAACGGATCTCGGGCAGGATCCGCGTCGGTACGCCGATCGACTCGGCGATCTTCTGGTCCCACTCCATGGTGTGCAGGTTCATCAGGAGGGTCCGGGAGGCGTTGGTGACGTCCGTGACGTGCTTGCCGCCGTCCGTGCCGCCGGTCAGGTTCCAGATGACCCAGGTGTCCATGGTCCCGAACAGCAGGTCGCCCGCCTCGGCGCGCTCACGCAGTCCCTCGACGTTGTCGAGCAGCCAGCGCGCCTTGGGACCGGCGAAGTAGGAGGCGAGGGGGAGGCCGGTCTCGCGGCGGAAGCGGTCCTGGCCGACGTTGCGGCCCAGTTCCTTGCACAGGGCGTCGGTGCGAGTGTCCTGCCAGACGATGGCGTTGTGGACGGGCTCACCGGTGTTCCGGTCCCACAGCACGGTGGTCTCGCGCTGGTTGGTGATGCCGATGGCCTTGATGTCGTCGCGGGTGATGCCGGCCTTCGCGATGGCTCCGGCGACGACCTCCTGCACGTTGGTCCAGATCTCGGTGGCGTTGTGTTCGACCCAGCCCGGCTTGGGGAAGATCTGTTCGTGTTCCTTCTGGTCGACGGAGACGATCCGGCCGTCCCGGTCGAAGACGATGCAGCGGCTCGAGGTGGTGCCCTGGTCGATGGCGGCGATGAAGGGCCCTTGGCCGTGGGATGCGAGGCCGGCGGTGTGGGCGTCCGTCACTGTCTGCTCCTGGGGTCCGTGGTCGATGGGGCGGGGGTACGGCGTTCGGGGTGCGGCGCGGCGTGCTGCGCGCGAGGGCTCGGAGAGCGGTGCCCGTCAGGCGAAGGCGGCGTTGTAGATGCCCGCGCCGATGGCGCCGCCGATGAGCGGGCCGACCACCGGGATCCAGGCGTAGCCCCAGTCGGAGCCGCCCTTGTTGGGCAGGGGCAGCAGGGCGTGGACGATGCGGGGGCCGAGGTCACGGGCGGGGTTGATGGCGTAGCCCGTGGGACCGCCGAGGGAGAGGCCGATGGAGACGACGACGAGGGCGGTGACCAGACCGCCGAGGACGCCGAGGCCGTTGCCCTGGTCGTTCAGGCCCTGGGTGAGGACCGCGAGGATCAGTACGACGGTGCCGACGATCTCCGTGGCGAGGTTCTGCGCCGCGTGCCGGATCTCGGGGCCGGTGGAGAAGATGCCGAGGACGGGGCCCGCGCCCTTCTCCTGGGCCTCGACGGCCTTGGCGGCGGTGGCCTGGGCGCCGGGGCCGCCGACGATCTCCCGGTCGGTGAGGTGGGCGTGGAACTGGCCGTAGTAGGCCACCCAGACCAGGGTCGCGCCGATCATGGCGCCGAGCATCTGGCCGCCGAGGTAGGTCGGCAGGTTGGTCCAGTCGCTGTTCTTGATGGCCAGGGCGACCGTCACGGCCGGGTTGAGGTGGGCACCGGAGAGCGGGCCCGAGATGTACACGGCCGTCATCACGGCGAAGCCCCACCCGAAGGCGATGGCGAGCCAGCCGGTGTTGCGGGCCTTGGAGGCCTTCAGCGTCACCGCGGCGCAGACGCCGCCGCCGAGCAGGATGAGCACGGCGGTACCGATGGTCTCGCCGATGAAGATGTCGGAGCTGGACACCCGCGACTCCTTTGTCCTTCGTCCAGAGGTAGCCGAACCCCGGGTCCCTCCGTCCGGGAGCTCGCGCCCTCGTGGGTGAGGGCGATGCCGGCCCTTGGCGTTGTCACACTCTAGCGCGTATTACCGCAAGGTGTTCGGCAATGCCGACCGTTGGACGGGAGTCTCGCCTCGCACCACGTGGTCGTCAAGGGCCCCGGTAACGAAACCGCGATCGTTACTGATCGCGAAGGGCGCCCGAGGCCGACGGCCGGCCGAGCGGGCGCGCGAGGGCGTGAGGGCGGGCTGCGTGGGTGCGGAGGCCGGCTGGGCGGGCGCGGTGGCGGATCGCGTGGGCACGGTGGTCGGCCGTGCAGGCGCGATGGCAGGCGCGCGAGGGTGCGATGGCGGGCCGCGTGGGTGCGGAGGCAGGCTGACGGGTACAGCGGCACGCCGGGTCGGCACGGCGAAGGCCGGTGCGTCTGGAGGCGTGAGGCGCGCAGTGGCCCCGCGCCCCGTCGCAAGGGGGTGGCCCCGCGCCTGGTCGCACGGGCCGTGCCCAGTGGTTCCGCAGCTCTGTGCGGCGGTCGGAAGCATCCGGCGCCGAGGCTTCGCGGGACCGTGCGGGCGCGGTCCCGGACCGCCGTGACCAGTTCGTGGGGGAGCCCGTCCTCTCGGTGCTCCCGATCCATGGCGCCCGTGATGCCGGTTGCGTGCCACGGCGGCGGGCCGAGCGGGCATGGCGATCGGGCAGCCCGAAAGCCGGTGCAGCCCGAGGTGTGCCGGCCCCTGGTTGGACGGGCGGCGCGCAGTGGCCCCGCGCCTGGTCGTACGGGACGCGCCCAGTGATCCCGTGGCGGTCGGAAGCGCCGGGCGCCGCGGTCCCGTGGGGCCGGTCCCGGATCGGCGCGACGAGTTCGTGGCGGGGCTCGCCCTCGCGGCACACCCGTTCCACGGCGCCGGTGATGCCGGTCGGCGGGCACGGTGACCGGCCGCGCGGGCATGGCGAATGCAGGTGCGCCCGAAGACCTACCGGCCCGGTCGCGCGGGCGGCGCGCCGTGGTCCGTGCCTGGTCGTACGGGACGTGCGCGGTGGCCCCGCGCTCGGTTGCGCGGGACGCGGCTCGCGGTCCTGTGGCTTCCTGTGGTGGTCAGAAGCGTCCGGCGCCCAGGTCCCGGGAGACCGCGCGGGCGCAGTCCCGGACCGCCGCGACGAGTTCGTGGCGCAGCTCGCCCTCGCGGCACACCCGCTCCACCGCGCCGGTGATGCCGACCGCGCCGACCGGCATCCGCCGCCGGTCGTGAATGGGCGCGGCGATGGAGGCGACGCCCTCCCAGGTCTCCTCGACGTCGGCGGCGTAGCCACGCGCGCGCGTGAGGTCGAGGATGTGCTCGAAGTCGTCGATCCCGCACACGGTCCGGTCCGTGAACGCCTTGCGGTCGGTCTCGACCGCCTCGCTGTGCGCCACCGGGTCGTACGCCGCCAGCACCTTGCCCAGAGCCGTGCAGTGCAGCGGCTGCATCGCCCCGATCTCCAGCACCTGCCGGCTGTCGTCCGGGCGGAAGACGTGGTGCACGATCAGCACGCCGTGCTGGTGCAGTACGCCCAGGTACACGCTCTCCCCGCTGGACCGGGCCAGGTCGTCCGTCCACACCAGCGCGCGGGCCCGCAGTTCGTGCACGTCGAGGTAGGTGGTGCCCAGGCGCAGCAGCTCCGCGCCCAGCTGGTACCGCCCGGAGGCCTCGTCCTGTTCGACGAAGCCCTCGTGCTGGAGGGTGCGCAGGATGCCGTGGGCGGTGCCCTTGGCGAGGCCCAGTGAGGAGGCGATGTCCGACAGACCCAGCCGCCGCTCACCGCCCGCCAGCAACCGCAGCATCGCGGCCGCCCGCTCGAGCGACTGGATGTTCCGTGCCATCGCCGTCCTGCCTCCGTCCCCTTCGACCGCCGGCGGACGACTCTCGTCGTGGCGCCCGTTCGGCAATGCCGAACACTACCGGTCCGTGCCGATCCCCCGCCAATGGTCGGCCGTCACCTGTCGCGCGACCCCGCCACCACCCGGGGTGTTACGACCGTCATCCTCGTCCGCTTGGTGGACGCCGTGACCGTCAGGGGCCGGTCCCGGCTACCCTGGCGGCGTGCGCCTCGCCCGGGCAGTGCTGTGCTCGCTCCCGGGAACGCGCAAAGCCGACAGCCGTCGCACCCCAAGGGAGCCCCTTCATGGCCTCGTTGCCGCCGACCCCTTCCGCCGACAGCCGGACCCGTGCGTCCGCCCTGCGCGAGGCACTCGCCACCCGTGTGGTGGTCGCCGACGGAGCGATGGGCACCATGCTCCAGGCCCAGGAGCCCTCGCTGGACGACTTCCAGCAGCTGGAGGGCTGCAACGAGGTCCTGAACGTCACCCGCCCCGACATCGTCCGTTCGGTCCACTCCGCCTACTTCGAGGTCGGAGTGGACTGCGTGGAGACCAACACGTTCGGGGCCAACCTCACCGCCCTGGGCGAGTACGACATCGCCGAGCGGGTCGCCGAGCTGTCCGAGGCGGGTGCCCGTATCGCCCGTGAGGCGGCGGACGCGTTCACCGTCGCGGACGGCCGCCCCCGTTGGGTGCTGGGCTCCATGGGCCCGGGTACGAAGCTGCCGACGCTCGGCCACACCACCTTCGCCGCCATCCGCGACGCCTACCGGCAGAACGCCGAGGGTCTGCTCGCCGGAGGCGCGGACGCGCTGCTGGTGGAGACCACCCAGGACCTGCTCCAGACCAAGGCCTCCGTCATCGCGGCCCGCCGCGCGATGGAGACCGCCGGGTACGAGGTCCCGCTGATCGTGTCGGTGACGGTGGAGACGACCGGCACCATGCTGCTGGGCTCGGAGATCGGCGCCGCGCTGACGGCGCTGGAGCCGCTGGGCGTCGACATGATCGGCCTGAACTGCGCCACCGGCCCCGCCGAGATGAGCGAGCACCTGCGCTACCTGTCCCGGCACGCGCGCGTCCCGCTGTCGTGCATGCCGAACGCCGGTCTCCCCGTGCTCACCAAGGACGGCGCGCACTACCCGCTGACGGCGCCGGAGCTGGCCGACGCGCAGGGCCACTTCGTCCGCGACTACGGACTGTCCCTGGTGGGCGGCTGCTGCGGCACCACGCCGGAGCACCTGCGCCAGGTGGTCGAGCGGGTGCGGGACCTGTCCCCGGTGGAGCGCAGCCCGCGCCCGGAGCCGGGCGCGGCCTCCCTGTACCAGACCGTGCCCTTCCGCCAGGACACGTCCTACCTGGCGATCGGCGAGCGGACGAACGCCAACGGGTCGAAGAAGTTCCGTGAGGCCATGCTCGAGGGCCGCTGGGACGACTGCGTGGAGCTGGCGCGCGAGCAGATCCGCGAGGGCGCGCACATGCTGGATCTGTGCGTGGACTACGTCGGCCGGGACGGGGTCGCGGACATGCGGGAGCTGGCGGGCCGGTTTGCCACGGCCTCGACGCTGCCGATCGTGCTGGACTCCACCGAGGTGGACGTGATCCGGGCCGGGCTGGAGCAGCTGGGCGGCCGCGCGGTGATCAACTCGGTGAACTACGAGGACGGTGACGGACCCGAGTCGCGGTTCGCACGGGTGACGGCCCTGGCGCGGGAGCACGGGGCGGCGCTGATCGCGCTGACCATCGACGAGGAGGGCCAGGCCCGTACCGCCGAGAAGAAGGTGGAGATCGCCGAGCGGCTGATCGCGGACCTGACCGGCAACTGGGGCATCCGTGAGGAGGACATCCTCGTCGACTGCCTGACCTTCACCATCTGCACCGGCCAGGAGGAGTCCCGGGGCGACGGTGTGGCCACCATCGAGGGCATCCGGGAGCTGAAGCGGCGGCACCCGGAGGTGCAGACCACGCTGGGCCTTTCGAACATCTCCTTCGGTCTGAACCCGGCCGCCCGGATCCTGCTGAACAGCGTGTTCCTCGACGAGTGCGTCAAGGCGGGCCTGGACTCGGCGATCGTGCACGCCAGCAAGATCCTGCCGATCGCCCGCTTCGACGAGGAGCAGGTCACCACCGCGCTCGACCTGATCCACGACCGCCGCCGCGAGGGCTACGACCCGCTGCAGAAGCTCATGCAGCTGTTCGAGGGCGCCACGGCGAAGTCGCTGAAGGCGGGCAAGGCCGAGGAACTGGCCGCACTGCCGCTGGAGGAGCGGCTGAAGCGGCGGATCATCGACGGCGAGAAGAACGGGCTGGAGCAGGACCTGGACGAGGCCCTGGAGACGCGCAAGGCCCTGGACATCGTCAACGACACCCTGCTGGACGGCATGAAGGTGGTCGGTGAGCTGTTCGGCTCCGGGCAGATGCAGCTGCCGTTCGTGCTCCAGTCGGCCGAGGTGATGAAGAACGCGGTCGCCCACCTGGAGCCGCACATGGAGAAGACCGACGAGGCGGGCAAGGGCACGATCGTGCTGGCGACCGTACGCGGTGACGTGCACGACATCGGCAAGAACCTCGTCGACATCATCCTGTCCAACAACGGCTACAACGTGGTCAACCTGGGCATCAAGCAGCCGGTCTCGGCGATCCTGGAGGCGGCCGAGGAGCACCGGGCCGACGTGATCGGCATGTCCGGGCTGCTGGTGAAGTCCACGGTGATCATGAAGGAGAACCTGGAGGAGCTCAACGCCCGCGGCCTGGCGACCGGCTACCCGGTCATCCTCGGTGGCGCCGCCCTGACCCGCGCCTATGTCGAACAGGACCTGCACGAGCTGTACGACGGGGAGGTCCGCTACGCCCGCGACGCGTTCGAGGGCCTGCGCCTGATGGACGCCCTGATCGGGGTCAAGCGGGGCGTGCCCGGGGCGAAGCTGCCCGAACTCCGGCAGCGCCGGGTGCGGGCCGCCACCGCCCAGGTGGTCGAGGAGCAGCGGCCGGAGGAGGGGCACGTCCGCTCCGACGTGGCCACCGACAACCCGGTCCCCGAGCCGCCGTTCTGGGGCACGCGGGTGATCAAGGGCATCCAGCTCAAGGAGTACGCGTCCTGGCTGGACGAGGGCGCCCTGTTCAAGGGCCAGTGGGGGCTCAAGCAGGCCCGCACCGGTGCCGGGCCCACCTACGAGGAACTCGTCGAGAGCGAGGGCCGGCCCCGGCTGCGCGGCCTGCTGGAGAGGCTCCAGACGGACGGCCTGCTGGAGGCCGCGGTGGTCCACGGCTACTTCCCCTGCGTGTCCAAGGACGACGATCTGATCATCCTGGACGACCAGGGCAACGAGCGCACCCGCTTCACCTTCCCCCGCCAGCGCCGCGGCCGCCGGCTGTGCCTGGCGGACTTCTTCCGCCCGGAGGAGTCGGGGGAGAGGGACGTGGTCGGCTTCCAGGTCGTCACCGTCGGCTCCAGGATCGGCGAGGAGACCGCGCGGCTGTTCGCCGCCGACTCCTACCGCGACTATCTGGAGCTGCACGGGCTGTCCGTGCAGCTGGCCGAGGCGCTCGCCGAGTACTGGCACGCCCGGGTGCGCGCCGAGCTGGGCTTCGCCGGTGAGGACCCCGCCGACATCGAGGACATGTTCGCCCTGAAGTACCGGGGCGCCCGATTCTCCCTCGGCTACGGCGCCTGCCCCGACCTGGAGGACCGCGCCAAGATCGCCGACCTCCTCCGCCCCGAGCGGATCGGCGTCCACCTGTCCGAAGAGTTCCAGCTCCACCCCGAACAGTCCACCGACGCCATCGTCATCCACCACCCGGAGGCCAAGTACTTCAACGCCCGCTGACCCGGGGTTTGCCCGGGCCACCGGCATGGTCGAGCGGTCCCGCGGGCCTGTGCGGAGGGCAGCGGACCGCGGACCGGCCGTCCTCGCGCGCAACCACGGTGCCGTCGTGCGCCGATGCCGTTGTGGGCGGTTCGTGCGGGCATTTCGGTTGTGGGCGTCGTACAATTGTCGGTCCATCGCAGGCCGGTTCCCCGTGTGGGAACCGGCCTGATCGTCCCTCAAGGAGGTATGCGCGGATGACCAGCACGGTACCGGCGCTCGGAACCCGTATGGCCGAAGGCTCAGCCTTGCAGGCCGTGCTCCTGGACATGGACGGAACCCTGGTGGACACCGAGGGCTTCTGGTGGGACGTCGAGGTGGAGGTTTTCGCCGCACTCGGACACAGACTCGACGACTCCTGGAGACACGTCGTCGTCGGTGGCCCCATGACCCGCAGCGCGGGCTTCCTCATCGAGGCCACCGGCGCCGCCGTGACCCTCGCCGAGGTCACCATCCTGCTGAACGAGGGCTTCGAGGCCCGTATCGACGGCGCGCTGCCCCTGATGCCGGGCGCCGCACGGCTGCTGGCCGAACTGTCCGAGCAGCGGATCCCCACCGCCCTGGTCTCCGCCTCCCACCGCCGCATCATCGACCGGGTCCTGACCTCGCTCGGCCCCCAGCACTTCGCCCTGTCCGTGGCCGGCGACGAGGTCTTGCGCACCAAGCCGCACCCCGACCCCTACCTGCTGGCCGCCGCGGGCCTCGGCGCGGATCCCACCCGGTGCGCCGTGATCGAGGACACCGTCACCGGAGTCGCCGCGGCGGAGGCCGCCGGCTGCCGGGTCGTCGCCGTCCCCTCGGTCGCCCCCATCCCCCCGGCCTTCCGGCGGACCGTCGTCCCCACCCTTGAAGACGTGGACCTGTCATTTCTGCGCGGTCTGATGACAGAAATGCGCTAACCGTTCACCCAGCGTGCCAAGTTCCGCGGAAAAGGCCCCCGAACCGGATGTCCGGGCGAATTCAAAGCTTGCCGTATGGCTGAATTCCGGCACCCGTTCCCCTACTTGTGCGTGTGACGTTCCCCACTTCATGGGGGGTCGACAACGGGTCCGTAGCGTGCTGTCCGCACCCTCTCGGATGTCGTGCGCGCGCCCTTGTGTCCCGTTTGGTGGAACGCTGCACGAATCCTTCCGGTGACGGGTTTCCGGTCCGTCCGCACCCGGTTCCGCTGCGTGATGGGAGCTCAACTCCGGTAGCCGCGAACGGTCCTGCGAGGGAGGACTAATCTCGTCGCGAGAACATCGGCCCTGCCCCCGTGATCCGTCGCAACACCCTGCATGCCGGATACACGGACAAGACAGCTCTGGAGAAACTCGAGCATGAACCGCAAGACTTTGGTGCTGCCGGCCGTGGTCGGTCTGCTTGCGCCGGTACTCGCCGCGTGCGGCGGTTCCGACAGCGGCAGCAAGAGCGGCGACGCCATCGTCGTCGGCACCACGGACCGGTTCACCGCTTCGCAGGACGCCCCGGCGCCCATGGACCCGGCGTACGCCTACGACGTCGGTACCTGGAACATCCTGCGCCAGACCGTGCAGACCCTGATGATCCAGCCCAAGGGCGACGGCGACCCCGTCCCGGAGGCGGCCGAGAAGTGCGGCTTCACGGACAGCGGCAACGAGCGCTACGCCTGCACCCTGCGTGAGGGCCTGAAGTTCGCCAGCGGCGAGCCCATCACCGCGGCCGACGTGAAGTTCTCCGTCGACCGCGCCATGTCCATCAACGCGGACAGTGGTGTGTCCGGCCTGCTCTCCACCGTGGACACCGTGGAGACCCAGGGCGACCGTGAGGTCATCTTCCACCTCAACACGGCCGACGCCATCTTCCCGTACAAGCTGTCGACGCCCGTCGCGGGCATCGTCAACCCCAAGGACTACGAGAAGAACAAGCTCCGCGAGGGCTTCGCCGTGGACGGCTCCGGCCCGTACACCCTGAAGGCCAACATCAAGAACGGCGAGATGGTCGACGGGGTCTTCACCAAGAACCCCAACTACCAGGGGACGCTGAAGCTCAACAACGACAAGGTGCAGATCCGCTCCTTCGCGGACGCCGACGCCATGGGTGACGCGCTGGACAAGGGCGACATCGACGTCATGACCCGCAGCATGTCGCCCGAGCAGATCCGCACGCTGTCGGCAGCCAAGGACAGCAAGGTCGGCATCATCGAGACGGCCGGCCTGGAGATCCGCTACCTGGCCTTCAACACCGACGCCCCGACGGTGAAGACCAAGGCCGTGCGTGAGGCCATGGCCCAGATCATCAACCGCAGCGAACTCGTCTCCGAGGTCTACGGCACCCAGGCCGAGCCGCTGTACTCGATGGTCCCGGCCACCATCACCGGTCACTCCAACTCCTTCTTCAACCGGTACGGCGACCCCAGCGTGGCCAAGGCCCGTTCGCTGCTGGAGAAGGCCGGTGTCACCACCCCGGTCAAGCTGACGATGCACTACACGACGGACCACTACGGGCCTGCCACCAAGAAGGAGTTCGAGATCCTTCGGCAGCAGCTCAACGGCAGCGGTCTGTTCGAGGTCGAGATCCAGGGCACCCCCTGGGACACCTTCCGCCCGGCGGAGAAGAAGGGCCAGTACGACGTCTACGGCATGGGCTGGTTCCCTGACTTCCCGGACGCCGACAACTACCTGGCGCCGTTCCTCGACAAGGGCAACACCCTCAACACCCCCTACGCCAACAGCGAGATCCGCAACACCCTGATCCCGCAGTCCCGTCGCCAGGCCGACCGGCTCTCCGCGTCCGCCAGCCTGACGGACATTCAGGACATCGTCGCCAGCGAGGTCCCGCTGATCCCGCTCTGGCAGGGCAAGCAGTACGTCGCCGCCCGCGACAACATCACGGGCACCGCGTACGCCCTCAACTCCTCGGCGACGCTTCAGCTGTGGGAGCTCGGCCGCGGTGTGGGCGGCTGATCCGCCACCATCCCTACGGCGAAGGGCGCCCCTCCCGATCCTCCGGGAGGGGCGCCCTTCGCCGTTGCCTTGCGTTGCGGGGGCCGCCGCTACTGCGCGCCGGGGCGCACCAGTCCGCTCTCGTACGCGTACACCGCGGCCTGCACGCGGTCGCGCAGCCCCAGCTTCGTCAGTACATGCCCGACATGCGTCTTGACCGTCGTCTCGCTGACGAACAGATCGGCGGCGATCTCCGCGTTGGACAGGCCGCGCGCCACCAGCTTCAGCACCTCCACCTCACGGTCGGTGAGGGTGTGCAGCGTGTCCGGCACCTGCTCCTCCCCGGAGGGCAGATGCGTGGCGTACTTGTCCAGCAGCCGGCGCGTGATGCTCGGCGCCAGCATCGCCTCGCCGGCCGCGACCACCCGGATCGCCTGCACCAGCTCGTTGGCGGGCGCGTCCTTGAGCAGGAAGCCGCTCGCGCCGGCGCGCAGCGCCTCCACCACGTACTCGTCGAGGTCGAAGGTGGTGAGGACCAGCACCTTCGCCGGACCGTTCCGTTCCGGTCCGGTGATCTGCCGGGTCGCCTCCACGCCGTCCATCCGCGGCATGCGGATGTCCATCAGCACCACGTCGGGCTGAAGGGCCCGCACCTGGTCCAGGGCCTGAAGACCGTCTCCGGCCTCGCCCACGACCGCGATGTCCTGCTCGGCCTCCAGGATCATCCGGAACCCGGTGCGCAGCAGCGGCTGGTCGTCGACCAGTAGGACGCGGATGGCCACGTGAGTCTCCTTCGCTAGTCCGGCCCCATTCTGCCTTGCGCCGCCGTGCCGGACTCCGCCGCCCTCACCGGCAGCGGGTAGGGCGGGGGAGTGCCGCCGAACTCCGGGCAGTGGGCCTGGTGGTCGCACCAGCCGCACAGCTTGGTGGGGCGCGGACGCCAGTCACCGGTCTCGGTGGCCAGCCGGATCGCCTCCCACAGCGCCAGCAGCTTGCGCTCCACTCGCTCCAGGTCGGCGAGGACCGGGTCGTAGGTCAGTATGTCGCCGCTGCCCAGGTACACCAGTTGCAGCCGTCGCGGGAGGACCCTCTTCAGCCGCCACACCACCAGGGCGTAGAACTTCATCTGGAACAGCGCGCCCTCGGCGTACTCGGGGCGGGGCGCCTTGCCCGTCTTGTAGTCGACGATCCGCACCTCGCCCGTGGGCGCCACGTCCACCCGGTCGATGATCCCGCGCAGCGTCAGCCCCGAGTCCAGCTCCGCCTCGACGAACAGCTCCCGCTCGGCGGGCTCCAGCCGGGTCGGGTCCTCCAGCGTGAACCAGCGCTCCACCAGCCGCTCCGCCTCCGCCAGCCAGCGCGCCAGCCGCTCGCCGTCGGTGTCGTCCGCGAACAGCTCCACCAGCTCGGGCCGCGCCTCGCGCAGCCGCTGCCACTGGCCCGGGACCAGTTCCTTGGCCCGTGGCGCGGTCCGCTCCCCGGCGGGCGCGTCGAACAGCCGCTCCAGCACGGCGTGCACCAGCGTGCCCCGCGTCGCGGCCTCACTCGGCTTCTCCGGCAACCGGTCGATCACCCGGAACCGGTACAGCAACGGACACTGCATGAAGTCCCCGGCCCGCGAGGGAGACAGCGAACTGGGCGGTACGACAGCCCGGCGGGCCTCCACGTGCGAGCCCCCTTCGCCGCCCGGCATGTCCGCACCCGTCGCCGCAGCCGCCTCGCGCACATCCGCCCCACCGCCGTCCGGACCGCCCGCACCGCCCGCAGCCACAGGGCCGGCGGCGCCCCCGCCTGCCGTCGCAGCGTGCGCGGCGGCTCCGTGAGCGCTCGCACTGCTCACGTCGGGACCACTCGTCACGGCCTCGTCGCCCCTCGCGCTGCCCGCGGCCACGAGATCGGCGCCGGCCGCGCCGGTCGTCGTGCCCTGCCCGGCGGCCGCCTGTGCGGGGACCGTCGTCCGCGCCGCGTCCGGCGGCTGAGCCGACTCCGGCGCGGGCTGCAACTCGGCGGCCCGCGGCGCGCTGTGGCGTGACCGGGCCGGTCCGACGGCGTCGTGCGGGGTGCCGGGCTCGCCCTCCGTGCTCGTCTCCATGCACCAGACCCTACGGCCCACCACTGACAGTGACCCAGGGACGGTCATGTTGTGCCCGAAGCGGGGAAAACACATTGGGGTGCCGGGCGTGACCGGTTGCCACGGCCGCATACCATCGACCCGAGACCTTCCGGCCGTCAGGCTCGGAAGACGTGCTTCGAACGAGGGGACACCGTGGACGTGAGCGGCGGGAGCGGACAGCCGCGTTCCGGCAAGGACGAGTCGGCAGATCGCCGCACGGGCCCGGTGGACCCGGCCCCCGACTCCGTGGGCCCGGGCGCCGAGCCGGCCGCCGCGGCCCCGCCCGAGCCGGCCCCGCCGACGGCCACCCCTGCCCCCGGAGCGGAGGGCGGGACGGAGGAGCCGACGGAGACGACGGAGGAGACGGAGCGGGCGAAGCAGCCGGAGGAGACGGAGGGACGGGACCGTTCCGGCGACACCCCACGGAAGCCGCCCACCACCGACGACGCCCACCCCGGTGACACTCCGCCGGAGCCGCCCGTCACCGGCGACGTCAGCCCCGACGCCCACCCCGAGCGCGGTTACGCCCACGGCGGTGACCCGGCCGCCGGACGCGAAACCGGTATCCCTACCGAACGTCCCGCCCACGCTCCCGGCGACCGCACGCGTCCCGAGGCCCACCCCGACCGCGCTCTCGCCCGTTCCGGGGCCGGACAGGAGCCGCCGCGGCGCCCGAGCGACCCCAGGGGCGGGCTCCTCATGGGGCGGCCCTTCGGGGTGCCCGTGTACGTGGCGCCCAGCTGGTTCCTCGTGGCCGCGCTGATCACCTGGGTGTTCGGCGGACAGCTCGACCGGGTGCTGCCCGAACTCGGCGCAGCCCGCTACCTCGTCGCCCTGTTCTTCGCGGTCGCCTTCTACGGCTCCGTCCTCGTCCACGAGCTCGCCCACACCATCGCCGCTCTCCGCTTCAAGCTCCCGGTCCGGCGCATCCAGCTCCAGTTCTTCGGTGGCGTCTCCGAGATCGAGAAGGAGGCCGAGACCCCCGGCCGCGAGTTCGTCCTGGCCTTCGTCGGCCCGCTGCTGTCGCTGATCCTCGCCGGTGTCTTCTACGCCGCCCTGCAGCCCCTCGAGCGCGGCACGGTCGCCGGTGTCCTGCTGGCCGGCCTGATGATCTCGAACCTCATCGTCGCCGCCTTCAACCTGCTGCCCGGTCTGCCCCTCGACGGCGGCCGCATGCTCCGCGCCGTCGTCTGGAAGATCACCGGCAGGCCGATGAGCGGCACCGTCGCCGCCGCCTGGGTCGGCCGCGCGCTCGCGGTCGCCGTCCTGATCGGACTGCCCCTGGTCACCCAGTCCGGAGCCCTCGGCCCCACCGCCGAGGACAGCGTCGGCATGGGCACCGTCACCAACGCCCTGCTCGCCGCCATCCTGGCCGCGATCATCTGGACCGGCGCCGGCAACAGCCTGCGCATGGCCCGGCTGCGCGAGCACCTCCCCGAACTGCGCGCCCGTGCCCTCACCCGCCGCGCCGTACCGGTCGAGGCCAACACCTCCCTGGCGGAGGCCCTGCGCCGCGCCAACACCGCCGGCGCCCGCGCCCTGGTCGTCGTCGACGGCCACGGCGAGCCGCTCTCCCTCGTCCGCGAGTCCGCCATCGTCGGCGTACCCGAACACCGCCGCCCCTGGGTCTACGCCAGCGAACTCGCCCAGGAGCTCACCGACGGCATGCGCGTCTCCGCCGAACTCGCCGGAGAGGACCTCCTGGACGTGCTGCGCGCCACCCCGGCGACCGAGTACCTCGTGGTGGAGGAGACCGGCGAGATCTACGGCGTGCTGTCCGCGGCCGACGTGGAGCGCGCCTTCGTGAAGGCCATGGCCCGCCCGTCGGCCTCCGCGTAGGGCCCGTCAGCGTGGTCGGAGGGCCCGTCGGGGACCGGTAGGCTGGTCACATGTCCGAACCGACCGGTGCCGCCCGCCGCCGCGGGCCCTTCAAGGTCGGGGACCAGGTACAGCTGACCGACCCCAAGGGCCGCCACTACACGTTCACGCTCGAAGCAGGGAAGAACTTCCACACCCACAAGGGGTCCTTCCCGCACGACGAACTGATCGGCGCACCCGAGGGCAGCGTTGTCCGCACCACCGGCAACGTCGCCTACCTCGCGCTGCGCCCCCTGCTCCCCGACTACGTCCTGTCCATGCCCCGCGGGGCAGCCGTCGTCTACCCCAAGGACGCGGGGCAGATCCTCGCCTTCGCCGACATCTTCCCCGGCGCGCGCGTCGTGGAGGCCGGCGTCGGCTCCGGCTCGCTCAGCAGCTTCCTGCTGCGGGCCATCGGCGACCAGGGCATGCTGCACAGCTACGAGCGGCGCGCCGACTTCGCCGAGATCGCGCAGGCGAACGTGGAACGCTACTTCGGCGGCCCGCACCCCGCCTGGCAGCTCACGGTCGGAGACCTCCAGGACAACCTCTCCGACACCGACGTCGACCGCGTCATCCTCGACATGCTCGCCCCCTGGGAGTGCCTCGAGGCCGTCTCCAAGGCGCTCGTCCCCGGCGGCATCCTGTGCTGCTACGTCGCGACCACCACCCAGCTCGCCCGGACCGTGGAGTCCATCCGCGAGATCGGCTGCTTCAACGAGCCGACCGCCTGGGAGACGATGATCCGCAACTGGCACATCGAGGGCCTGGCCGTCCGCCCGGACCACCGCATGATCGGCCACACCGGCTTCCTGCTCACCGCCCGCCGGCTCGCGGACGGCGTCGAGCCGCCCATGCGCCGCCGCCGGCCCGCGAAGGGCGCCTACGGCGAGGACTACGAGGGTCCCAACGCCGACGGCGGCGCCGCCCGCTGACGCGTCCCGCCACGCACGCAACACACGGGCGTCGTGGCGGAGTTCCCGACAACCACGGGGAACTCCGCCACGGCGCCCTCACGTTGACCCCGTTACCTTTCTCATGGCCCCGCAACGGGGCGCCTGGCCCCCGGGCCCGGTATGGCTGTTTGCCCCCTGTCGCACGCATGACCTGGGGGGTG